>JAOTUY010000063.1 GCA_029863625.1 Acidimicrobiia bacterium | reverse complement strand
GGCTGCGAAGTCTGCGCCGGTGAAGAAGCCGAGTGTGGCTGCGAAGTCTGCGCCGGTGAAGAAGCCGAGTGTGGCTGCGAAGTCTGCGCCGGTGAAGAAATCGAGTGTGGCTGCCCAATCGACCACTCCCGCTGGTGCTCCGGCCGTTGAGCAGGCCGCTGCCGGGGAGGCGCTCGACAGGCCGGCAGCACGAGTCCGCAAGGTTGCGGCCTTCTCTATCGGTGACAAAGTGGTTCATCCTCAGCATGGGGCAGCCATCATTGTCAAGAAGGTCAAACAGACTGTGGCCGGGAACCGCCAGGACTACTTCAAACTAGAGATCGCCACGGACCAGCTGACGGTCTTCGTGCCGATCGCCAGCATCGAGGAAACCATCCGGCCGGTCATCAACAAGAACCAGGCGCGCAAGGTGTTCGCTCTGTTCAAGGAACCGCCTCAGGAGGCAGGCAGCAACTGGAGCCGCTGGTACAAGGTGCTCAACGAGAAGATGACGTCGGGTGATATCTATCAGGTCGCCGAGGTCGTGCGGGATCTGACCTACTCTCAGCAGACCAAGGGAATCTCGCCCGCCCTAAAACGGATGCTTTCGAAGGCTCGCCTGACCCTTACCAGTGAACTGCGCTTCGCCCTCAATGTGGATGAAGAAGAAGCGACCCGGAAACTGGATCGGGCTCTTCCCCGGATAGAACCGCTCGACGAAAGCTAATAATCGCCCGGCGGTGTCCTCGACTCTGACCTAGCCACGAAGCGCCGGTCCCGCGGCGCATTCCTCGCCCCGCCCGGAGGGGAGGCGTGCTTTGTCATGTGTGCTTCGCCGGCCCAGATGGGGGAGATGCCGGTACGTCGAGGGGCAATGGTGGCTCGATGGAATCAGCACGAATTCAAGACCCAGGACACTAGGCTCGACCCGTGATTGTCGAGGCAGTTCGGTTGCTCATTACGCTGGCCCTGACCGCTTTGGGATACCAGCTTGGCTCCAATGTGGAGGTTCCCAACACGGATACTGCGCCCGTATTCGGTGCCGTGCTCGGTGCCGGGATAGGATACGTGCTGGGTGGCGTGCTGGGACGCGGATTCCGCAAAGGCCTGGAGGTCGTGCCGGAACGGGTCGCCGAGCGGTCATCGGGACCGGAGCTGTTTGCCGGCGCCTTCGGCATGGTGGTTGGCCTTATCGTCGGAGTCATCCTCGCCGTTCCCATCATCTTTTTCATGCCACCGGCCGTCGCGTGGCCACTGGCCTCGCTAGTCGTGCTGGTTACCGCCAGCCTGGGAACCCGGCTCTTCGCCTCCCGCACCGACGATCTGCTTGCCGTGACCGGCCTTCGGCGCCGCGGAACACTGGTGAGTCGAAGCCTCGATCACCCCGAGCGGGCCTTTCTCTTGGACTCGTCGGCCGCCATCGATGGTCGGATTCTGGAAATGGCGCGCGCCGGTCTTCTTCCCGGCCGCATCTGGGTGCCGGAGTTCGTCCTCGACGAGCTGCAAGGACTGGCCGACGCGGTCGATAAGACACGACGGCGGCGGGGACGGCGAGGACTAGAGGTGATCGAAGCAATGCGAGGCTCCGAAGTGTCGCAGGTTTACATCCTCGAGGAAACGGTACCGGAATTCGAAGACGTTGATGCCAAACTGCTCGCTCTCGCCATGCGCGCCGAGGCGACGCTCATCACCACCGATCACAATCTCGCCAAAGCGGCCGGTGCCAGGGGCGTCTCGGTTCTGAATCCCAACTCTCTCGCCGAATCTCTCAAACCAGTTGTGGCCACCGGAGACCGGATCCACGTTGATATCACCAAGTCCGGTTCCGAACTGGGTCAAGGAGTGGCTTATCTCGACGACGGCACCATGATCGTTGTGGAAGGAGGAGGCGACCTCATCGGGACTGGGATCGAGGTAGAGATCATCAGCGTGACGCGAACCTCCATTGGGCGCATGCTGTTTGGCCGTCCCGTCGCATGACTGCCTGGGGGATCGTCGTGGCGGCGGGAAGGGGCAGTCGGTTTGGCGGGCCGAAACATGAAGTTGAACTGTTGGGCAGGCCCCTCTGGGATTGGGCGCGGCGTTCCTTGCTAGAGGGCGGGGTTTCCGAAGTTGTGGTGGTTGGTTCCGTCCCGGGTGGGGTTCCGGGCGGCGAGCGACGCCGTGACTCCGTCGCAGCCGGTCTGGCGGTGATCCCCGAGGCCGTCTCCGCGATCGTAATCCACGATGCCGCACGCCCCCTGGCCGGGTCTTATCTGGTTAGCCGGGTTCTCGAGCGTCTGGCCGTCGGTGATGTGGCTGGTGTCGTTCCGGGTATCCCGGTCCGCGACACTCTCAAACAAGTGGAAGGAGGCAGGGTGGTGGCGACGATAGACCGCGCACCGCTCATCAGTGTGCAGACACCACAGGCCTTCCTGGCAAACGCGCTGCGGAAGGCGCACGCCGCCGACCACGGGGAAGCCTCAGACGATGCGATGCTGTTGGAGCGAGTCGGAGAGCTCGTGGCCTGGGTGGAAGGCGACCCAGCCAATCTCAAGGTCACCTACCCTGACGATCTCAGTGTGCTCGAGGCGATGGTCCGATGAGCGTTGGGTGGGGGTTCGACGTGCATCGATTCGGAGGTGACCCGCCGGTGTTGTTGGCCGGTGTTGCGGCCGATCTGACCCGAGGGTTGCTCGGTACCTCCGACGCCGACGTCGTTGCCCACGCTGTCGCCGATGCTTTGCTGGGAGCAGCTGCTCTCGGCGATCTGGGCGACTCCTTCCCGCCCTCAGATCCTCGCTGGGATGGCGCCGACAGCATGGAGCTGCTGCGCACCGTGGTCGGCCGGTTCCATGCGGAAGGACTGCGTGTCGCTCACCTTGATGTCACGATTGTCGCCGAATCGGTGCGGCTGACCCCGGTGAGAGAAGCCGTCCGCGCCGCCCTGGCTGATGTGTTAGGCATCGAGCTTGGACTGGTTTCGGTCAAGGCAACCACAACCGACGGTCTGGGGTTCCTCGGCCGCGACGAGGGGGTTGCTGCCGTGGCGGTCGTGACTGCCTTCCGACCGGGTGCGGTCTCCTAGCATCGAGGGCAATGCAGGTCTACAACACGCTGGGTCGCCGGAAGGAAGAGCTGATTCCTCGCCGCGCCGGTGAGATATCGATGTACGTGTGCGGCGCAACCGTACAATCCGATCCCCATCTGGGGCACGGCCGCTACGCGGTGGCGTTTGACGCCATCCGCCGGTATCTCGAGTGGCGCGGTTACGACGTTGTGTATGTACGGAACATCACCGACGTCGAGGACAAGATCATCGCCGCGGCCGCAGAGCAGGGGATGTCGGTGGCGGAACTCGCGGGGATAATGGCCGCCAAGTTCGATGACGCGTATACGGCCCTCGGCATCAAGACTCCCACTATCGAACCCCGGGCCACCGACCACATACCGCACATGGTGACGCTCATCGAAACGCTGATCGACAAAGGCCTCGCCTACCCAGGCGGAGGAGATGTCTATTTTGCGGTCCGGTCCCTGCCGGGATACGGCAAGCTATCGGGTCGCAACCTCGACGACCTCATGATCGGGGCCCGGGTCGCTCCCGGCGAGCACAAACGTGACCCACTCGACTTTGCACTCTGGAAGGCGGCTAAACCGGGGGAACCGGCCTGGGACTCACCGTGGGGGAGCGGCCGGCCCGGATGGCACATTGAGTGCTCGGCGATGGCTCAGGACTACCTGGGCAGCAGTTTTGACATCCATGCCGGTGGTACTGATCTGATCTTCCCGCATCACGAAAACGAGATCGCTCAGTCGGAGGGTGCCACCGGGGAACCCTTCGCTAGGTACTGGCTGCACAACGAGATGCTCAACCTGGGCGGCGAGAAGATGTCGAAATCCACAGGCCATGTGATCGATCTCGCCGAAGCAATCCGGCGGTTCACTCCCATGGCCGTCCGCTTGTTCTATCTCCGGGCTCACTACCGCACACCGCAGGAGTATTCGGAAGAACTGCTGGCCGATGCCCGCTCGGCAATCGAGCGCCTCTGGGCGTTTCGCAGGCGAACGGACGTAACCGGCCAACCGGAGGAATCGGTGATGGAGGCGTTCATTGAAGCCATGGACGACGACTTCAATACAGCCGCTGCCGTCGGTGTTCTGTTCGACGCTGTGAGGGAAGGCAACCGGCGCATCGACCAGGGAGAGGACGTCGCACCGTGGGTGGCAGCCTTCGACGAGATCGTCAATGTGCTGGGCTTCGAACCTCCTCGATCAGAGCTCTCCGGTATTGCTGAGCGGATCGATGAGCTCCTGGAAACACTCGGTATCGATCCCTCCGCTACCACCGAGGAGAGCGTGGCGCGGCTCCTGAGCGAACGCGATCAAGCGCGCGCCGAGACCGAGTGGGAGAGAGCTGACGCCGTTCGGGATGGTCTGGCTGCTCTTGGAATCGTCGTGGAGGACACGCCCGATGGCGCCCGCTGGCATCGGCGCTGACCTCGAAGGTCTTCACGTGATCGAGGCGGCGTTGCAGGCCGGTCGACTGACCGAACTGCGGGTCGAAGCCGGCCGAGTGGCCAACCCCGAGGTGGCCGTCCTGATCGAACAGGCGAAAAGGGCCGGAGTCCACATTGAAGTTGTAGACGACGTCCGCCCGTTGGCGGTGACCGCGGCCCCGCAGGGGTTGGTCGGGCGGGCTCGGCCGCTGAAGACCTACTCCCTCGACGCGTTGGTCGAACCGTCTCCGTGCCTTCTGGTGGTGCTGGATCACCTCGAAGATCCCCACAACGTCGGGGCGATCGCTCGATCGGCATTGGCCGCCGGCGCAACAGGTCTGGTGGTTCCAACCCGTCGTACCGCCCCGATCGGTCCCACGGCGTTCAAAGCGGGCGCAGGCGCCCTTGAGCATCTCCGTGTTTCCGTTCAGTCTTCGACTGCCGATGTGGTGCAACGCCTCAAGCGGCTGGGTGTCTGGACGATCGGCCTGACTGCTGGTGGTGGCGAAAGCCTGTTCGGTCTGGCGCTCCTGACCGAGCCGGTCGCCATCGTTGTTGGAGGGGAAGGCCGAGGCCTGGGGAGACTTGTCGAAGAGAGAGTGGACGTCGGCGCGCGCATCCCCATGGCGGAAGGCTCGGAGAGCCTCAATGCGTCGGTGGCTGCCGCGCTGGCGGTCTTCGAAGTAGCCCGGGTGCGCAAGAAGCTGTGAGCTAGGCGAGCTTCGAGTGGGGAGGTTGGAGACAGTGTCGTGACGAACTGCGTGTGCGCTAACCTTCCCGTCCCGGTGAGGCATTCGCTCGTTGCTCGGAGCTCGGAGCTGCGGGTGCGGCGAAGCCGCCCCGCGCTGGCGTAGCTCAGTCGGCAGAGCAGCTGATTTGTAATCAGCAGGTCGTGGGTTCGATTCCCTCCGCCAGCTCCACGAGAATCCCCTGTGCCACAGGGGATTCCTCGCTCACCGGGTAGTCGGCTCCAGACCTCTGATCCGCCCTTGGTCCGCGTGTGGTCCGCGAGAGCTCGTCTAGAACTGACGGACATTGCTTACATTTGGGTTCTCCAAAACGGAAGGAGAACTGATGACCGAGAGGGAGCAGCAGCGGTTGGTGAATCACCGTCTGGCGGTCATCCGCCACGCCGAGGAGGTGACCGGAAACGTCGCCCAGACTTGCCGCTATTTCGGGATCACCCGCCAGACGTTCTATGTGTGGCTGCGCCGCTACCAGGAGAAGGGACTGGAGGGACTCCGTGACAAATCCCGTCGACGCAACTCTGCATTCTCGCTGGCCACAACCGGTCTCCCGATCTCGACAGATCAAGAGACTCATCAATCGCCTACGATCCCCTGAGCCTTTACCGCCAACGATCCCCTGAGCCCTCTCCCATATGGTCTACGCCAGAAACTCGCACACGGGTCGATCCTGTCCGCTAGAACTATGGGCACGCAGGCGTGTGCACGTCGTGGCATAAGGAGAACCCATGGCCGATCGTCGTCACCCCCCAGGCGATCTCCCCCCGGCAGTGGAGCTGAGGTTCGGCGCCGGCTGGCGTCATCTGCCGGGGCTCAACCCCGTGCTCGCCGAGCGCCAAGCGGTCCCCGACCTCGTCGTCGACATCGTCCGCGCAGAGGACCTCGTAGCTTTCACCCTCTCGGGCTACGACGTCGAGCTGGTGACCGACGGTGCTCCCGAGATTCGCCCGACCGGTCCCAACGCGCGCCTCGTCATCGATTTCACCTTCCAACACCTCGGCGAGCGAGCCGTCTACGAGATCGACATCGCGGGCGGAGAGGTCCCACCGCCCGAACGCAACGATTTCCCCGGGACCGATGTCCCCGTGAAGGACACGCCGCCGCCCATCGGCACCGAGAAAGCCCTCACCCAACCCGAGGACGTGCTCCCGGCCAAGACGTCGCGCCTCGTGTTCGCCTTCCCGGAGGGCGAGGCGATCCCCTTCACCGTCACCGACGTCCTCGACGCACTCGGGCGGCTAACGCTGATCGTTCACCCGCTCGCCACCCCCAAGACCACGCCGAAGCAGCTCCCGGGCGGACCGCGTTTCGAGCTGCCGGGCGGATTCGAAGCCGCGTTGGGACGAGACGGCCTCATCATCAGGCGCGCCGCAGCCGGCGATGCACCGGAGGGTATCGGCGCCTACCTCCGGGCCCGGCGCGACCTGCGCCGGGTGCGGGACATCCTGACGCGCTCGGCCGGGATCGTCGTCGACGCCGACGGAGAGCTTCCGGTGATCGGCGCCGGTGACGTCTTCCTTCGGCCGTTCCCCCGCCGCAGGCTGCGCCCCCGCCCCGTGTTGAGCCGGCCACCGGAGCCGTTCGAGACCGCCATCGAGGCGCCGTTCCGGCTCATCGTTTCGCCCAGCGACCGCGGCGGTTGGGCTCACTCCCACCATCCGGTGAGGGATCCCGACGCCCCTCACCGTGTTGAGCTGTGGCACAGCCGTCTCGGGATCCGCGGCCACGGAGGGGTCGACGAGGGCGGCACCGGGCAACGCATCATCCGAGCGATCTGGACCCGCGACCGCGAGGCGATGGGCGACTGGGCAGCACGACGCGACGCCGACCACTTCAATATCCCGTTCCGGATGTCGCTCGATCCCGACGACCGCCACATCCTCGTGCGCCAGAGCGCCGAGACTTGGCTCGATTCGAAGAACCGGCCCATCGCCCCGGCACCGGTCGACGTCACCAAGCTGTATCTGTCCAGCCTCGGGGCATGGCTCGACGTCCACGGCTTGTGGAACACCGATCCGTACACGGGCCACGACCCGGGTGACCCCAACGACGCCATGGCCGCCATCGTGTCGTGGGACCACATCGCCCCCATGGGTCGCGACCAATACGTCCGGGTCACCTATCCCGGCTACCTGTTCCCATTGGGGCCCAGCGCAACGTTGGTGAAACTGACCGAGCGCAAGATGAAGAAGTCCGGCCCGTCCCTGGCCGCGCTCTATCAGCGCAAGTTCCTCGTCGTCGACGAACCCGTCGTGTGGTTCGACGACCCGACGTTCCCGTTCCGCGAGGTCCGTCTGGAGCCGCTCGTCACCCCGACGCTATTCCCGGACCCCGGTCCGCTCCAGAACACCTGCTTCTTCCCCGAGGTCGGCGGCAATCGCTTCGAATTCATCCTCCACTGCACCGACTGGGAGAACCGCAAGGTCCGGTTGCGGGCTCAGCTGCTGTGGGTGTCGGACTCGTTTCATGACTACAACGCCATCAACAACAAATACTCCGGCGACGCAGCACGGTTCGTGGCCGCTCACGGCCAGGACGTCGCGTATGCAGACCCCGACAAGAGCGGCGACACGACGCTGCCCACCAAGCAGCTGCAGTTCGGCGGGGCGGCCAAGAATCACGGCTCCGACCCGAGCCTCGTCGACGCCACGGTCGAGCTGCCGGCCGTGCAACAGCTCTCGCCCGTCGGGCCGGTGACGATCGCCTACGCCGACAACTTCACCGGCTTCGGGGCCGGCAACGTCGGTGAGGTGTGGGCCAAGGTGACCGATGCCGTCGCCAAAGAGCTCACCTTCGGTGCCAACGGGGCCGGTTCGGACAAAGCCGGCGGCTTCATTCAGCCCAACCTGAAGATCGGTGGTCTGTCACGCCTCAAAGGCGTCGTCGGCGACCCCGTCAAGGCAGCGGCCGGCACGTTCGATCCCGGCGATCTGCTGGCGAGCATCGAGCTTCCCAAGCTCTTCGGCATCGTGGACCTCGTCGACCTGCTGAAAGCGGTCGGCCTCGACGGCGCCCCCAACGTGGTCTCGGAGGCGCTCGACCGCATCGAGTCGTTCCTCTTCGACCTCGCCCGGGCGAAACAGGTCATCGAGGACGCCGTTGCCGACGCCATCGCCGAAGTGCAGCGGGCCCAGAACAAGGTCGTGAACGGCGTCGGAGACGAGCTCGTCACCCAGGCCAAGGACGCCCGCGATCAAGCGATAGTGCTGCGCGACCTCCTCGTTGGCAACCCACCCGGATCCGGCCTCGCCGACACGATCATCACCATCATCACGGGCCTCGGCGTCGGGGCCGACCTCCCCGCCGTCACGGCGGCGCTCAGTCAACCACTCACCGATCTCGACGCCGCCGCCTCCTCGATGGAGGACGTTGCCGCCCTGCTGCCACCGCTCGTGCGCAATCAGCTCCTCTCGATGGCCAAGGTCCTGCGCGATGTCGCCAACGCCATCGACGTCCTCGAAGACGTGGTGTCGTTCGTCAACGGCTTCGCCACCGGGGCCATTCAGGCGACGTTCCGGTACGAGTGGAAACCGAAGATGAGCTCGTGGCCGAAGAACCAGAACCCCCCGATCCTGAAACTCGAGGAGGACAGCTTCGTGCTGGCCGTCGAAGGACGGGCATCGGGCAAGGACGGGATGAGCGTCGACGTGCTCGCCGAGCTGCGCGACTTCGAGCTGCTGCTCATCCCCAACGAGCCGTTGGTGCGTTTCGCGTTCGATCACCTGTCGTTCCATGCCGGCTCGAAGGGCAAACCCGAGGTCGACGTCGTCCTCCAGGGCATCGAGTTCCTCGGGATGCTCGGTTTCATCGAGACGCTGCGGGAGTTGATCCCGTTCGACGGCTTCTCCGACCCGCCCTTCCTCGACGTCTCGGCGGAGGGGGTGACGGCAGGCTTCACCCTGGCGCTGCCCAACGTCGCCGTCGGAGTGTTCAACCTCTCGAACATCTCGCTCGGCGCCGATATCCGAGTGCCGTTCCTGGGCAGTGCCGTCACCGTCGGGTTCAACTTCTGCACGAGGGAAAGGCCGTTCACCCTGGCCGTGCTCTTCATCGGCGGCGGCGGCTGGTTCATGCTGCGCCTCTCCCCCGACGGGCTCGACGTGCTCGAGCTCGGACTCGAGGCCGGGGCCGTGCTCGCCGTCGACTTCGGAGTCGCGTCCGGTTCCGTGTCGGCGATGCTCGGCATCTACATGCGCCTCGAGGGCGACACAGGATCGCTCGCCGGATACTTCCGGCTCCGGGGCGAGGTGGACGTGCTCGGCCTCATCTCGGCGTCGATCGAGCTGTACCTGGAGCTGCTGTACGAGTTCGCCACCGGGAAGATGGTCGGATCAGCGTCGCTCACCATCAAAGTCGAGGTGTTCCTGTTCTCCGTCTCGGTGACGGTGCGCGCCGAGCGCCGCTTCGCCGGGTCCAACGGTGACCCCAACTTCTTAGATGTCATGGACATCGAGGCCGACGGTTCGTCGCCTGCGTGGTCCGACTACTGCCTCGCCTTTGCAGGAGCGTGATCATGGCTACCGAGTTCTACACCGTCATTGCCCTTCCCTACTCCAAGGCGGCCGACGCCACGTTCCACGTGTCGCTGTTCGTATCACCAGCCCTGACGCCCGATGGAGGCGAAGAGCCCCTGAAGACCTTCTCGCTTTTCCCGCATTGGGCGACCCTGCTCACGAGCGGCGCCGCCGAGTTCGAGCTGAGCGATCAGGCGGGCGTCATCGACGCGGAGCCGATCCTGAAAGAGATCGATCCGCCCACATGGGACGCGGCGTTCCCACCCGACACTCCCGTGCGGGCCCCGTCGGGTCCCGAATGGGACAACCGGTACTGGCGCACGTTCCGGGCCGCCGAGGTCCACAACGCCGGCAAGTTGCTGCATCTCGCCGCCATGTACGTGGCACCGACCTCGCCGCCGGCCCCGAGCCTGCATCCGCTGGCGCCGCTCATGCGACGCCTCTCGGGAGGCAGCGACAACGTCAAGTGGGACGAGACCCAACTGACTCGCAGCTTCGATGCCCAGCTCGGTGAGACCGGTGTCCCGGGCGAGCCCGGCCTCTCCCTCGACCAGGTCGAGAAGGTGATCGCGGGCCAGCAGGACCCGTTCTCGAAGCTGACGCTCGAGCTGCACCGGGCCCGCCGTTTCTACGAGCGACCCGAGTCGGCGTTGCCGTACCAGGATCGGCCCGATCTCAATCCGGTGGTCGAGAAACTGCCCCGGCCCGAACCCGACTTCCACGAACGGGTCAGCCTGGCGAGCGATCACCAGAGCCTGCAGCGCCGGCTCGGCCTCGTGATCGACCTCATCGTCCACGACCCGTCCCGACTCGCTAAGAGCGAGTGGTTGAGCGGCCGGATCATCATCGATGGCAGCGCCCGCGCCTGCCGCACCACCCGGGTCCGATGTATGGCCGTCGGCGATGACCTGCTGACGGTCCCGAAGACCGAGGACTGGCACCACGGCGCCCTCCGGCTCGGTGACGACGCCCGGTTCGACGTGCTCGACATGGACCCTGACGGCACCGCTCTAAAGCTCGACCGGTACCTGTGGTCGTTCCCCCGTTTGTTGAAGGTGGAGGACAACGGCGACCCGATCCATGCCGCCCCGACCGCGTTGCGGTCTGTCGGTTTCACCGTCGTGCGGAACCAGAAGGCGCTGGCGACCCAGCAGCGGATCGCGAGCCAGACCGCGCTCGGTAACCAGCTCGAGTTGCGCCAAGTCCCGGAGTTGGCAACCGAGGACGTCACCCAGGGGATGCGGGTCGACGTGTTCGACGAGACCGCCGGAGGCTGGTTCACCCTCCATGCCCGGCGCATCGACGTCGAGGTCGACGAGCACGGGCCCGTCGTCAAAGACCTCGCCGAGGAGGGGTTCATCCAGGGCACGACCGCCACCGAGACGGTGGACGTCGAGGACAGCCCGGTTCACGTCCACGAGGCCATGTTCGGATGGGATGGCTGGAGCCTGGCGGCTCCACGGCCTGGCAAGAGGGTGCGCCACGAGAACGGCGACGAGATCGTGGAAGACCCCAAGGTCAACCCCGACCACGTCACGCCCATCGTCATCGAGAACCGGGTCGAACCCGGCACCCTGCCCCGGTTGCGCTACGGCCGGTCCTACGCCTTCCGCGTCTGGGGTGTCGACCTCGCCGGCAACAGCCGACCTCGCGACCTCGGTTCGGCGCCTGCGGGCCCGGAGGCCGAAGCCGCCGCCGCAGCGGCGCCGGCGGCGACGGCGCCATCGAGCGACCTCGTCGGCACCGTGCGCGGCGAGACCGCCGCCGCGGTCGTGCGACGCCGCGCCGGGCGGGCGGAACGGCGGCCGCTGTTGTTCGAGCGGGCCGAGGCCGCCAAGCTCCCCGACGACGTACTTGGCCGACTTCGGGCCCGCCGCCCCGAGGGACCGGGGCCGATGCGGGCGGCCGACCGCGCCGCCGCCGTCGAACGCGCCTTCGCCGACGTCGTCCTCGACGACTCGCACCCGTTCCTCGTCTCGACGGCTCGCCGCGACTCGGCGGCGCTGGCGGACCTCATCGCCACCGCCGGGACCCCGGCACCGGCCGACCTCGTCGACGTCGTCAGCCCGCTGCGGCCGTTCCTGCGATGGGACCCGGTGCAGCCACCGGCCGTGGTGGCGCGGCGTCCGTTCACCGCGGGTGAGTCGCTGCGCCACGTCGTGGTCCGCTCCGGGGTCACCCAGGATCGGGAGACGCTTGAGATCACGGTGACGCCGCCCGAGCCATACGCCATCGCCAACCCGGGCTTCGAGTATCGAGCCACGTCGGAGCGGCATCTCGCTCCGCCCAAGACCAGCCAGATCGAAGCCGAGTTGTACGGGGCGTTCGACCGGGCGATCGGCTCGAAGAACCAGAGCCGCCACGACGCGATGCTGGCAGTGGCGGTGCGTGAGGCCGGCACGTGGTTCGACATGGACGTGCCCCGCCTCGATGACCCCAACGTGCGGGACCTGCAACCCGGCATCGCCCTCGAAAACGACCCCGGCGTACCGGGCTCGGCGCTCAAGCAGCTGCCGCTGGCCCCCGGAGAGGCGCCGGCGGCCGGCCAGTACGTCGTCCACAATGTCGACGAACCGGTGGTCCCGTATCTCGCCGACCTCGCGGCGCGGGGAATCTCGGTGGTGTTCCCGGAGGCGGGCCTCGACCGGTTCATCCTTTTCCCGTTCGGCGTTGAGGGGTTCACGGCCACCTATCGGGGCCGCTGGCCGGAGCGCCGACCGTTCCGACTCGTCCTCGAAGGTGCCGGCGAGCTCGGCGGCCGTCTCCAGGGAACGGCGCTGCGGATCGCCTTGCCGCCGGGTGACGTGCAGCGCTTCCGGCTCGCGTCGTCGCTCGACGCCAACGACCTCGACCGTTTCGGCCTGTGGCGCATCCTGCCCCCGGTGCTGCGGGAGAATCCCGACGTCATCGAAGCCGCCGCCGACGGTTGGCTGTGGGCGCTGACCCCGTTCGACGACGTCACCCTGGTCCACGCGGTGCCGCGACCCTTGGAGGCCCCCCGCCCGACCGAGCTCGCCGTGACCCGAGCCGGCGCCGGATCCACCGATGCCTGGTTCTGGGGCGCGGTCGACGTACACGGCCCCAGCACGGAACAGCTCACCGCCGAGGCACGGTGGGTCGACCCGATCGACGATCTCGGCAGCGACGGGCCGTCTGAGATCTCGACCCGGGCGGTGGCGTTCACCACCCGGATCCGGCCGAGCGAGGACCTGTCGCTGCTGTTTGGCCCGTTCCCCGACGACGAGGTCGACGTTGAGAACTTCGGTCCGGTGTGGACCCACCAGGCGGTGCACCCGATCGGCGACACCCGCCATCACACGATCACGTATCGGTTCCGGGCTTCGACCCGGTTCCGGGAGTACTTCGATCCGGCGACCCTGGCGCCCGGCGCCCCGCTCGAGGGGCTGCCCGACGACGACGGCCAGAGCGTGGTCGGGCCGGAGATCGAGCGGTCGGTTCCGAGCTCGGCCCGGCCGGCGGCCCCGATCGTGCATTCGGTGATCCCGCTGTTTCGCTGGGAGGAGGCCACCGAGCCGGAGCAACCGGTGGCGGTGCGCCGGGGACGGAGGGCCGGGGTGCGGATCTACCTGGAGCGCCCGTGGTACTCGTCGGGCGAGGGCGAGCTGCTCGGCGTGCTCATCGGGCCGGGCGGTGACGACGGCACTGTCGACGGCAAGGTGAGCCAGTGGGGTGCCGACCCGGCGTGGGTGTCGGCTTCGGTCGACAAACGCGCCATGTTCATGGAGCTCGACAACCTCATGCGCGCCACCGGACTCGACGATCGGCCCGGTGACGCCCGCCCGGTGGTGGCCCCAACGAACCGGATCCTCCCGGACGGCTCGACGGTGACCGTGCTGGGCTACCAGCCGCAGTACAACGCCACCCGCAAGCTGTGGTACGTCGATGTGGCGATTGATCCTGGGAGCACGTTCTGGCCGTTTGTCCGGCTCGCCCTCGCCCGTTACCAGCCGGACAGCATCGGTTCGTTGCATCTGTCGCCGCAGGTGCTGTGCGACTACGTGCAGCTGACCCCGGAACGGACGACGAGCGTCAGCCGCACCGACGTGCGCCACATACGAGTGGTGGTGAGCGGCCCGGTTGGAATTCGCACGGTGGTCAAGGGTGGTCCTTTGGAGTCCTATGCCGATTCGATCTCGGCCAACCGGCTGGTCGTGGCCCGGTTGCAACGCCAGGACCCCGACATCCCCACCGACCTCGGCTGGGAGACGGTCGACGTGGTCGAGCTCGAGGTGAAGGGCACGGGCCGGGATCCGGAGACGGGCGCCATCGACTTGGCGCAGGCCGCCTGGGTCGGCATCCTCGAGGCGCCCCGCACCATCCCTCTGCGGCGCCCCGGCAGCCTGCCGAACTGGCGGGTCACGGTCGAGGAGTGGGAGCGCCTCCCCGGCGACCCGGCCAACCTCGGCAGCATCGGCCTCGTCCCGCCCCCACCGGTGTGGGAGCAGCGCCTCATCTACGCCGACGAGATCGGGCTGTAGGGCGCAGCCGGCGCTGTTCAGGGCAGATACCAGCGCGGCGTCGTTCGCCGCGGTGAAGGCCACCGTCAACTCGCCGTCGGATCTCAGCTCTTGGAGCACCGCCAGGTGTTGGTGGCCCCATGTGGAAGGGCGAAGGTCCACGTTGCGCCGACCGCCAACGTCAGCACAGCTTCGAGCGCCGAGTTGTTGATCTCGAGATCGAGCATGAACACGACGGCGAGACCGATCGGTCCCAGCACGGCCACCCAAGTGATGAAGCTCGCCAGCAAGAATCCGCCGACATAACCCTGGTATTGCACATTGCAGGCTGGTGGGGGAGCGTCTTCAGACACGGGCCGTAGACGATAACCGTCTGGCGTTTGATGACGGCAAACAACTCCTCATGGCCGCTCAGAGTCGGCGCACTACGAGTTGGGCCGAGCGGGACCAAGTACTCGCCGCGCTCGTCGACCGATCGAGTCTCGACGCCCTGGCGAGACGTGTCGCGCTACAGGTTGTACTGCGGGTGAGGAGCCTCATCGATGGAGTTCGGTGCTGGGATGTCGAGGAACGTGCGGCCCGGGTTGTATCAACTGCTGTGGACGTCCTCGCGTGGTGCGCTGCTGAGCCCCGTTTCACAGCGGATTCCACGGACGTTGACGGAGCTTGTCGCTCGTGTCGTTGGCACTCCGAAAGGGACTCCCTTCCGCCACTTCCGCTCACGGCGCCAACGCTGGCGTTTGGGACCCGCCACCCAGGGACGGGCTGATCCCGGCGGTCGGCGATGTCCGACTTCTCAATGACCACCAACACCTGCTCGAGATCGTCAGAACGCACGAGAAAAACCCAGTTGATGAACTGCGGCGTCTCTATCCCCCACTGCTGACTACCGCCCACGTGGCCGAGATGATGCACAGCACCATCGGTGACGTCCGCGACAAGGTCCATCGGCGAGAGCTCCCCGCCTTGCGGTGGGGACAGCAGTACCGGTTCTTCCGCGACGAAGTCATCGACGCGTTGAGCCGAGTGGAACCCGACAACGACGAGGAAACACCCGACCACCCGGAACGGGACGAGACGTGAGGGGTGGGACCATCGACTATGAGCGTTGGTATCCGGAGGTGCCGGCGGTGCTGGACACCAAACAGCTGGCCGTGTTGTTGAACACCAATGAGCAGATCGTTCGAGCGTGGGTGTGGGAGGGGATCATCCCCGCCCACCGCACACCGGGTGGTCGTAAACTGGCTTTCCTCCGCCACGAGATCTTTGAGTGGCTCCTCGCCAACCGCTACCAACCCGACCCCGACCACACCAGCTGATTGCCACCACGGACCGTGACAACCCAATATCTGGGAACCGATCCAGATTGCCTGCGGTTTCAAGGGGTGGTTGCAACGGCTTGGGCGAGTTTTCTTGATGGTGTCATGCAGCCGAGGGTTTGTCGAGGTCGAGTGTTGAGCGAGTAGGCGGCGGCATCGAGCTCTTCTGGGGTCAGGGCGGCCATGTCGGTTCCTTTTGGGAAGTATTGGCGTAGCAGCCCGTTGGTGTTCTCGTTGCTGCCCCGCTGCCAGGGGCTCTTGGGGTCACAGAAGTAAACCTGGACACCGGTGTC
>JAOTUY010000123.1 GCA_029863625.1 Acidimicrobiia bacterium | reverse complement strand
GTGAGCGGTGCCGAGCGTATGCGAGAAGTCAACAACCTCGAGGCGACCGACTTCATTGCCACGCTCACTCATCCACTGGCCGAGTACATCTATGGAGTGACGTTGCCGGCCCACGCGGCCATGTTCACCCGCCTGTATATGGAGAAGTACGGTGTCACGGAACGGCATCTCGCCATGGTGGCGGTCAAGAACCAGAACAACGCCATGCTGAACGAGTTCGCCCACCTGCACCAGCCGATCACGCTCGAGGGCATCCTCGAGTCGCCGGAAGCGATGACGAACAACCCCTATGTTGCGGAACCGTTGCGGTTTTTCGATGCGTGTCCGGTGTCGGACGGAGGTGCCGCAGTCATCCTGGTGTCGGAAGAGGTAGCCAGGACGATCGATCGTCCGCTGATCCGTCTGGCGGGTATTGGTCAGGCGACCGATACCCACGCCGTTCACGAGCGGGCGGAACCGACCGACCTGTTGGCCGTGCGGCGAGCGGCAGCTTTGTCGTTCGAGATGGCCGGGAAGACACCGCAGGATGTCGATGTGGCCGAGCTCCACGATGCCTTCACCATCCTCGAGATCGTCGAGAGCGAAGAGGTCGGGTTCTTTCCGAAAGGCGAAGGACACATCGCTCTCGAAAAGGGTGAAACGGCGATAGGTGGGTCTCTGCCGATCAATCCCTCCGGCGGGTTGAAGGGGAAGGGCCATCCGGTCGGTGCTACCGGGGTTGCCCAGGCGCACGAAATAGTGACGCAGCTCAGGGGTGAAGCCGGCGAACGGCAGGTGGACGGAGCCCGGGTCGGCTTCACGTGCAATTTTGGTGGCTTCGGTAACAACGTTGTCTGCCTGACTTTCGTGAGGGAGGACTGATGCAGCGCGACATCTACGCCTACAAGTGCCGCAAGTGCGGTCATCTGCACTATCCCTTCCGGATGGTGTGCAAGGAGTGCAGGCAGAACAGCTTCTTCGAGTTCGATATCGTGCCGCTTCCGAAAAAGGGCAAGCTGCTGACTTTCACCAAGGTCTACAACCTGCCGGGCGAATTCGAGGTGCCGACGCTGGGATTGGGCATCGTCGAACTGGAGAACGGTCTGCGGATCACCGGGCAACTCGAGGTGGATGAGCCCAAGATCGGGATGGCCGTCAAGGGCGACGTCAAGGTGGTTCGAAAGAGCGCCTACGACAAGTTCTACGGAATGGTTTTCACGAAGGCGTAGCAGGTTCGAAGCGAACCGTAGTTCGTGCTTACTTCGTACCTTTCAGGCATGCAGCTCGACCACGTCGCCGTCCACCAGGGTGTGCTCGCCGCCCACGTGCTGGCCTTCGTACACGCCGGTCCTCCAGAGGCGGGCGAACTTCAACGACTCGGCGATGTCGCGGTGCACCAACTCTGCCACATCGTGCACGGTTCCGGCTCGTCGGATCGTGTAGGGGCGTTCCATATCGGGGGGTTTGCCCGGCGCCTTCGAATACACCCGAATGATTCCCAGCCTCGTGAAGATCCACGGTCCGATTTGGTCGAGGCCTTCGCCGGTCGTGGCCGACACCGCAAACCACGGATAGCGCAGATCGGTGAGATCTTCGAAGATGCCGATCTCCGTCTTCGGATCGTTGACCAGGTCGGTTTTGTTGACGATCAGCAGCGTCGGTAGATGGATCGTGAATGGATCCCCTTGGTGTTCGGCCGCCAGTCGGGGAGCAGCGGAATCGCCCGGCCACCCCGCGGACAGAACAATCTTGCGTTCGGCGAGTATGTCTCGCACTGCCACAGCCCGCTCCATGCAACCTGCTTCGCACAGGTCGACCACCAGTAGGCAGGCGTCGGCCGGCTGCAGTGCATTGCCGATCCAGGGGATGGGATGCTCGGCGGAGATCGGAGGAAGGTCAATGAGCTGGAAGTGGATGTCCTGGTAGGGCATCATCCCCGGCTGGGCGAACAGGGTTGTGAACGGGTACTCCCCGGTCTGTGCGTGGGATCCGGTCAACCGGGCGTGGAGCGTCGATTTGCCGCTGTTGGGCGGACCGATGAGTGCCAGCTGGGCGGCGCCTTCAGCTCGGAAGGAGGTAGGAGGACCTCGTCGCGCTCCACCCTTCTTCGGTCCTGCCAGTTCCTCGGTCAGCTCCTTGATCCGTGTCTTGATCTCGGCCTGCAGGTGATCGGTTCCTTTGTGTTTCGGCAATGCCCGCAGCATGGTGCGGAGCAGCTCGAGGCGGTCCT
This sequence comes from Acidimicrobiia bacterium, assembly GCA_029863625.1. Lineage (GTDB taxonomy): Bacteria > Actinomycetota > Acidimicrobiia > Spongiisociales > UBA4744 > UBA4744. The sequence goes on along the minus strand of JAOTUY010000123.1, from coordinate 1,479 downwards.
TCGGCTCACTGGCCCGTTTGAACGCAGCCTCAGCCGTTTTGTACTCGGGCGTGAGGTTGGCCGGCATGGCCTCCCCATTCTTGCCGATTCGCCACGCGACCGTGGCGGACGTCCGAAGACATCCGCCACGGGTTGGGGGAGATTCCTCTCAGGCGACCGGGGAATCCTCCCTTGCCTCCACGGGTGTGGTCACTCGAGGGGGCGTGCTTCTGACGCCGAGATACGTGAGGGTGGCTCCGACCGCTAAGCCCAGCAGGCCGACAACGACCAGGACGATCCCGATCGGGCGGATGAGGGGCACCTGGGCCGCGGCGGTGACGTCGACGTCGACTCCAGGTGTGCCGTCGGCGTTGAGAACGGCAATGGCCCAACGACCGCTTTCGACATCCCAGGAGAGAGTTCCGTCCGTGGCGTCGGCTGCCCAGAAGCCCTGATCGCCGGGCATCGCCACTTCGTTCCTCCCGTCGTAGCCGGTGACGATGACCTCGTCTCCGGAGAACTCAACCGAGGCGTGACGGACATCCGCCAGATAACGGTCCACTTCAAACGCCGGTCCGATACCGATGAAGACGGTCTTGCCGTTGCGGGAGTCCACGTTGATCCGCGCCCCGATGGCGTCGAGGTCGATCCCGTCGACGACCGGATCGTCCAGGAAGATATCTAGATCGTCACCAACCAGAGCGGCCGATTCTGTGGTGATCCGAACGGGGCCGGCCGTCAGGACCCCATCGGTGTCATCCACCGAAAGGGCAACGGCGCCTGCTCCGAGGATTCCCAGGCTGCCGATCACGATCATCACGCCGACGAAGGCGGATAGCACTTTTGCGATTCTCATTGGTTTCCCCTTTACTCAGTTGTTGTTTCGACGGGCTGTCCGTCTTTGACCAGCAGCACTCCGGTGACCAGCAGCGTTACCGCCACGAGCAGGCCGACCGGGGCCAGACCGCTCAAGAGGATCAGCAACGCACATGCGATCAGCAATGCACCGGAACGGGGGCCCGGGGTCGCCAGAGCAGTCAGCCAGGCTTCAGCGGGAGACTCCGGCTGCCCTTCGCCGCGGATCGCAAACCAACCGGCGAGGTAGGCCAGGATGCCGAGCCCTCCGAAGAAGGTAGCGATCACGAAGCCGAGTCTCACGAGCCAGGTTGCGGTATTGGTACGTTCAGCGATTGCGGCTGCAACGCCTGCCAGGACTCGTCCAGAGGCAGGGCGTTCCATCCGTGCGCGGGTCGCCGTCCCGCTTGTGGATTGGGTAGTAGTAACCATGTCCCCATGTTGCAGGCGTCGGGGTCGTCGGTCTATGAGGTGTCACCCTCCAACAACCCTGAATGATCGGGGTTGCCTCAGGGGTATTACCTAGCGGAGCTGCGAGCTGCGGGACACGACCGGCCGATCGTCTCCACGTTGGGCCAGGCGTTGCTGCGGATATCTCCAAGCCGTGCACTTCGGGGTCGCCGATTCCCAATATCAGCGCGGGCT
>JAOTUY010000062.1 GCA_029863625.1 Acidimicrobiia bacterium | reverse complement strand
TTGGGAAGTATTGGCGTAGCAGCCCGTTGGTGTTCTCGTTGCTGCCCCGCTGCCAGGGGCTCTTGGGGTCACAGAAGTAAACCTGGACACCGGTGTCGACCGTGAACTTAGGCCTCTTTGGCCAATCCCTCCACAACGACCGCGCCGAGCGCAGTCAGGATCTGGGGTGGAGCCAATACCTTCCGATCCCGGCTGCCACCGCCGAGAATGATGCGGGTCCGCTCCATGACCCGACCGTCCACCCACAGCGGCACGTCGGCGGGGAGGCCAAAGGGTGTGACGCCACCGATGGCCATGCCGGTCAGCTGCTCGGTGTCCGGACCGCTGGCGAACGATGCTTTGCGTACCCCCAGCCTCTTGTTGACCACCTTGTTGACGTCGAGCCTGGTGTTGGCGAGAACCACACACGCTGCGTACACGGGAGGTTCGGACTTCCCGGCCACAACAATGGTGTTGGCCGAGTCCTGCAACGCATACCCGTACGCTTCGCAGAACTGTGCTGTATCGGCCAGGGCCGGGTTACATGCAACGATGTCATACTCGATACCCAGCGAGGCCAGAGCCTCAACCAATGCGTCTCCCACGGGTCAACCCCTTCACTCGACGCGTGACTAACCGGATGGTAGACCCACCCAAATCAGCACTTCGAGTCGCGGTGCGGGCAACGTGCAACAACCAGCCGGTTCCAGGATGATTCCTGATGGCGCCGGGCGGGATCTACCGGTTGCCGGCTTCGATTCAGCGCCGACGGTCGAGGTCGTTGAGGTAGCGTCGGCCGAGCGTGTCGCTCTCCGATTTCAACCAGGCGCTGAACTTGGTGGCGCCGAGCGGTTCGGTACCCGTGTACATCGATTCGTCACGCAAACCCGAAATTTCGTGCCGGGTGATGACGATATCCCTGAGGAACAGCCCGAGTGCCTTGCCCACTCCCAGGGCTACGAAATCGGGGACAGGCAGGATTGGTCGTCTAAGCCCCATCGCCCGAGCCATTTCGCCGACCATCTCCCGATAGGTGAACGTGTCGGGACCTACCGCATTGAGGGTTTCGTCGGTATCGCGGTCGGCGGCGTCCGCACAGATACGTGCGAGGTCTTCCACATGGATGGGGGTGAGGCGGGCCTGTCCTCGTCCGAACACTCCGAAGACGGGCAGGTGGCGGAGCAGCCAGGCGATGTTGTTGATCAGCACGTTTTCGGGGCGGCCGTAGATGACGGTCGGTCGCACAATCGCATAGGACAGACCCGATGCCTGTAGTTCCTGTTCGAGGAGTGCTTTGCCCCGGAAGTACCCCCAATCGGAGTCCACCCGGGCGTTGGCCACGCTCACGTGTACGACCCGCCGCACCCCCGCCGTTCGGGCGCAATCGAACAGGAGCCGGCTGTTCTCGACAGCTTTGGCATAGCCGAACCCGGCGGACCGCTGCTTGTGGTCGTAGCGAACCCAATAGGTGTTGTAAAGCGCATAGGCACCCCGCAGCGACTCGACCAGCGCCGCCGGCTCATCGAAGTAGATCGGGTGCACCTCAATGGCGTCACCGAAAGGGTTGCCCCGATCCAACGAATTCGTCAACGTCCGAACCCGTCCACCTCTGGCCAACAACTCCCCGGCGATGTACCTACCGGTGTACCCAAACGCGCCGGTAACAACGTGTAGAGGAGCTTCGGTCACGTTCTCACTCCAAGCACCAGAAGGCCCACTCGCCCAGGCTAGGCGACCCGAGCGCGCCTCCCGGAGACCAACCCTCGGCCGGTCGGCTCGAAATACCCGTCCCTGGGGGTGTTCGGGAATACCCTGACGAACATCATGTTGTCGAGACGCGACAAAGCGGTGCTGGATTTCGAACGTTCCTGGTGGCTGGTTCCCGGACCGAAGGATCGCGCCGTCCAGGAACACCTCGGGATGAGCGCAGGCCGCTACTACCAGATTCTCCGGGACCTTCTCGACGATCCCGAGGCCAAAACGTATGATCCGCTCACGGTGCGAAGATTGTTGAAGGTTCGGGCCGAAAGAACCCGGCGCCGGCCGGAGCCTCGTATCATCGCCGACGGCGTGGATCCGGCGGACATCTGATGGCCGGGCGGCACGCCGCTCCCGGCTACAGCGGATTGTTCCGGGAATTGGCAATCTTCTTGCTGAAGGTGGTGTTTTGGGGTGCCATCATCTTCGGCGCCGTGCTCCTGTTCCAGATGGTCTTCTCGTCAGACGACGATCCCACCACCACCACCACCACCCAAAGTACTACCGCCACAACCTCTGCCCCCACCGTGACGACCGAGGCAACAACAATCACTGTTGCGCCCACCACGACGACGATCGCGACGACAACGACCGCGGCAGCCACGACCACCACGCTGGCCGGTCGTGACCCGTCCGAGGTCACCGTGCTGGTCCTCAATTCGACCACTCGAGGCGGCATCGCCGCAGATCTCTCCGATGCGCTCGGCGAGGTCGGCTACCAGACCTTGGAGTCGGACAACTGGGGGACCCCATTCAGCGTATCGAGGATTTGGTATGTCGTCGGCTACGAAACCGAGGCGAGAGTCATCGCGCGGTATGTGTCGCCCGACGCGATCGTCGAACTGTTCCAAGGGGTTACCCAGGCCGACATCATCATCGTGCTTGGGGCATCATACGGAGGGTGACCACCGAAGCCGCCGACCCGGTCGAGAGCAAGCCGCCGAGCCCATGGACGATGTGGGCATGGCTGATGGTCGCCGTCATCATCGTGTCCATTGCGGCGGGCGTGGTCGGCGGGATCCTGGCCCCTTCGGTGGTGCTCGACACAGTGTCGTTATGGCCTCTCGTGGTCGGAGCTTTCTTCGTAGCCGCCGCTCTGCTTCCGCTCCGCAAACGAGGGCCGGCCAGGATTTCGGCGGTGCTGCCGCTTCTCTTGATCACGATGCTGGGGTCCAGTGTGGTACTGCACCTCACCGGATGGGAGCAGCTCCCTTCGTCAGCGGGCGATCTCGTCGGACCGCGAGCCGCCGGCGTTCAAGATGCGGAGCTGACCCTGGATCTGACCGGACGGCTCCACGTGACGGCCGGCGAAGGGGACCTGTATGCCGTCCAGGTCGCACGCAGCGGCGGTTCGACAGGAGTTCCTGAGGCTCTCGAGAGTAACTTCGAGGAGGGCCCGTCCTTCATAGTGTTGCGCGAAGTCGACGGAGGACGGTGGTTTCAAACGTCCGGATGGGACCTGTCGCTCGCCGTCGGACCGAACTGGTCTCTTGTGCTCGCATCGCCGGACCTGCGGGCAGACTTGACCGGATTGCAGATGAGGGCGCTGACGTTGGGTGGTGACGGTTCCGTGACCTTGCCACATCCGGGTGACGTCGACGTTGCGATCAACGTAGGCGGCATCTATGTAATCGAAGTCCCGGCAGAGATCGGAGTAGAGGTGATGGGAGCGGCGATCGTACCGGGGGGGTGGGTCGAGACGGTGGATGGATATCAGAGTCCCTTCGCCGGTCCGTCGATCCTGATCACCGTGGCAGACGGGGCGCAGGTCGAGATTCGGCAGCCGTAGGGACTCGGTAGTTGGTAGTGGCCGGCGAGCGTCAACCAATGACCGGCTACGTTGGTGGGGACGACCCCCCTCCGGCTTGGCTCTCTTGAGCCAAGCCACCTCCCCCTATCCGACTTGCTTTGCTCGTCAGGGGGGAGGATCTCGTTACACTCGTCGCCAATCGATGAACGATTCACCCGCCTCCTACGAACGGCTTCGACGGCTGGGCATCACGTCCTGGAGTGTTGTCGGCATGCTGTTGCTTATGGCCGGGCTCGTCTGGCTGTTGTATTTGGTGCGGATCCTGTGGCCGCCGCTTGTCCTGGCCGCGGCCGTCGTTTACCTCATGAGTCCCCTGGTCGATCGTTTGCAGAAGTGGCGGATCCACCGGCTCCTCGGCTCGTTTGTTTCGTACCTGCTGTTTATCGGTCTCGTTGTGCTCTTCGGTTTTCTGGTCATCCCGGTCATCGGCGATCAGTTGGCAGAGTTCGCCGACCGCATTCCCCAACTGGTGGACGACATTGGGGTGTTCCTGGTGGATCTGGGTGAGAGGTTGGGTCTCTCGGTGGGTGCGGGCTCGGCGGTCGACACGCTGCAGGAATGGGTGGCCGACTTCTTCGACCAGGAACGTGTCCAGCAGATGCTCGGCCAAGTCGGAACTTTCGCCCGCACGGGTCTCGATGTCCTGATCATCTTGGCGCTCGGTCCGGTGCTTGCCTTCTACCTGCTGGTGGATCTGCCCGGCTTCAAGGAACGCTCCCGACTCCTGATTCCCGATCACGCTCGCCTCGAAGTTGTCCACGTGGTGTCGCAGGTAGCCCGGGTGGTGGGCGGCTTCGTGCGAGGTCAGCTACTTGTTGCACTGATCGTTGGTGTTCTTTCGAGCGTCGGACTCGCCCTGCTCGGCGTCCCGTTCTGGCTGCTGATTGGACTGATCGCCGGCCTCCTGAACGTTATTCCGTTCATAGGCCCCTTCGCAGGCGGGTTCCTGGCGGCTGTGGTCTCTCTGGTCTTTCGCGATGCCAGCACGGCGCTGTGGTCGGTGGTCATGTTCACAGCGGTTCAGCAGTTCGATAACCATGTGATCAGCCCGAACATCCTCAAATCCCGGGTCCAATTGAATCCTGTCTTCATCCTGCTGGCACTGTTGTTGGGCGGGTCGATCGGAGGGTTCTTCGGGCTGCTGGTTGCGGTTCCGGTGGCGGCATCGCTGAGGGTTATCTTGGGTCACGTGTGGCGAACCAGGGTGCTGGATGAATCCTGGGACGAGGCCGCGGAGGCGATGATCACCGAATATGAGCCACCCCGCCGCGAGAGTCTTGTCAGCCGCAGACGCCGGGTCGCAGACCAGCAACCGCCGACCCCGTCGGCCCCCATCGATGAGCGCGAGGAAGGTCCGGCCGGTACTGCGGAGGAATGAGGCTACCGGGGCGGAATCACGGGGATAGGATTCTGGGATGGTTCAGGCACCGGGGGATCGGAGCCGGGTGAGCGACGGCGTACCTCGACGACCAACCAGACCTACCCAACTTCAAGCCATGGTCGCAGGCATTGCGGTCGGCGTCGCCCTCGGTCTCCTGTTTGCACTCTCGTACACGCCTACCATCGATAGTGGTGGTGATGTTCGGGTGACGGTCACGGATTCCGAAGTTGGACCCCCGGCGCTCACTCAGCCGCAGGAAGGTCTTGCGACGCTGGTTGCCCACCCGCGAGGGTTTGTTGCTGGACTCCGCCCCGAGCGGGAGCCTCTTGATCGAGGGTGGACTCGAATCCAGTGACCTGTGGATAACCGATGGCAACCTCTCGGAAAAGACGTTGCTCGCGAATGCGGCCGGGGAGACCGTCGCCGGCCAGTTCGACCCGTCTGGGTCGCTGGTCGCCCGGCTGGCTGCGCACGGGGAGTCGATCTACCTCGAGGTCTGGGCGCAGCGTCGCTGATCGATGAAGCCGAGATGGGCGAAGGCTACATGGTTGCGTGGAGACCGGACTCTCGTTTCGTCATTGTGGCTAAGCGCCGGCCCGCGGCCCTGGCCTTCTTCGATCGCGTCAACGGCCAGGTGCAGCGAGTCCCGATCGACTTGGCACCGCAAGATCACTGTCCGATAGTCCCACCCAGAGGCCCTAGCGAATGGCTGCGGAGCGGACCCTGTGGAAAACCAACGGAATTCTGTTGGGAGTGACGGCCCCGACACGCTATGTTAGTGGCCACTTCCGGCGATTCCGGGAGGATTTGAAACAAGACAGGAGAAGGGGATGACTATGAGGAGACATAAGTACCTTATTGCAGTACTGCTCGCTTTGGCGCTTGTTGCCACGGCGTGTGCCGAGGGCGACGCCGAAACGACCACGACTGCCGCAACCGGCACGACCGCCGCACCGGGGACGACCGCCGCACCCGGCACCACCGAACCGTCAGACGTCACAGCCGACGACTTCGAGGCCGGAGATCTCGGCGGTATCTTCATCGGCCCCGGCGAAGCAGTGAAGATCGCAACATTGCAGGCTATCAGCGGTGCCAACGCCAGCCTCGGTACCGACCAGGTACGCGCCGTGAAGCTTGCCCTCGAGGACAAAGGAACGATCAACGGGCACGAGATTCGGCTGGCCTTCGAGGAGGACGATCTCTGCCGGTCGGAGGGTGGGACCATCGGCTCCCAGAGGATCGTGTCCGACCCGGACGTGGTCGGCGTCATCGGCACCAGTTGCTCGGGGGCGGGCGTGCCCGCCTCGAAGATTGTTACCGAAGCCAACCGGGTTATGATCTCGGGCTCCAACACCTCGCCGGTCCTGACCGAGGCCGGTGGTGTGGCAGGCCCGGCCTGGAACGAGGGCTACTACCGGACCGCCCACAACGACGCGGTACAGGGAGCGGCCGCGGCCAAGTTCGTGTTCGAAGAGCTCGGGCTCACCAAGGTGGCGACGATCAACGACGGTGATCCCTACACCCAGGGCCTCACCACCGCCTTCGAAGTGAATTTCGAGGCGCTCGGTGGAGAGATCGTTCTGAGCACCGCGGTCGGAGCCGACGACTCGGATATGCGGCCCGTGCTGACCGAAGTGGCAGCCGCCGGTGCCGAGTTGATCTTCTTCCCGATCTTCCAGCCCGCAGGTGACTTTGTTGCCGGCCAGGCGAAGGAAGTCAGTGGCCTCGAAGATGTGGAGCTGATGGGCGCCGACGGCCTGTTGTCGGACACCTATGTCGTGCTCGCCCAAACGAAGGGCATGTACTTCTCGGGTCCGGCCGTTCCACCGACCGCGGCCTATCAGGACATGATCGCTGCCTACGAGGACAGGTTTGGTGAGGCGCCGATCCAGGCGTTTCACGCTCACGCCTACGACGCGGCCATGATCCTGTTCGCGGCCATCGAAAAGGTGGCTCAGGTCAACGGCGACGCCATGTTCATCGACCTGCGCGATGTGCGCGACGCGCTCTACGCAACCGATTATCAGGGATTGACCGGACACGTGGTGTGCAACGAGTTCGGGGACTGCGCCGACCCGATCATCCAGATCTTCCAGAACACGGATGACACGCCCGACATTGCGGCGGTGCGGGCCAACCGGCTCGCCGAGTACGTCCCGGCGGATCTCGGGCAGTAGCCTATTTCGATGAACTCGAGCAGGTCGAGCAGGTCGAGAAGGCGAAAGGGAGAGAAGCACCAGCGCCGCCGCCGAAAGGCGGCGGCGCTGGAACCTCACACGGAGGCAATATGACCACGGCCACAGTGGGCAAGAAAAGAGCCAGCCGGCTCAATTTCACCAATCTGTTCCGATGGGTAGTGGGCTCCGTGGCGGTGGTGGTCATCTTCTACGGCTCGATCAAGTCGGTAGCCTCCGGCCGGTTGAGCTGGGCGCAGTGGCGGGACCTGATGGTGTTCGGGGTGGCGCAGGGCTCGGTCTACGCTCTCATCGCCATGGGCTACACCATGGTGTACGGCGTCTTGCGCTTCATCAACTTCGCGCACGGGGAAGTCTTCATGAGCGGGGCCATGATCGGGTATTTCGTGGCCGACGCCCTCAACCGGGCCGGGATCTGGAACGAACAGCCGGTCGTTTCCTTGCTTATCGTGTTGCTGGTCAGCATGACCACCGCCACCTCCATCGCCGTCATTCTCGAGCGAGTGGCCTACCGTCCGCTGCGCGGGGCGCCCCGGCTGATCCCGCTGATCACCTCGATCGGGGCGTCGTTCACCCTGCAATACCTTTTTCGGGGGCTGTTCGGGGCCGGCACCAAGGCGTACCCCCCCATGGCGGCGATCCAGGGCAAGTGGATCATCTTTGGGATTCCCATCCTCAAGTCTCAGGTCATCGTTATCGGGTCGGCCATTGTGGTCATGGCGGGTCTGTACCTCTTCGTAGAGAAGACCAAAACGGGTCGGTCCATGCGGGCGGTGGCCGAGGATCCCGAGACGGCCGCCCTGATGGGGATCAATGTGGACGGAACCATCGTCAAGGTGTTCGCGGTGGGCGGAGCCATGGCCGGCGTAGCAGGGGCGCTGTGGACCCTGGTATTCCCCACCGTGAACTTCTTCAGCGGGTTCTTGCCCGGGATCAAGGCCTTCACCGCCGCGGTGTTGGGGGGCATCGGCAACATCTTCGGCGCCATGTTGGGCGGGGTCAGCCTCGGGATGTTCGAATCCGTCGGTCCCAGCCTCGTCCTGGGTGGCTACGAGGTTCCCGCCTTCAATCAGTTGAAAGATGTGGTGGCGTTCAGCGCCCTGGTTTTGGTGCTCATCTTTCGGCCCACCGGGATTCTCGGCGAACGCCTGGCGCAGGAGCGGGGGTAGGGGATGGAGCGAGCAGCAACGGCCGCTGAACCGTTGGACGACCTGCTTCCGGCTCCGGTGCTCAGTCTGCAGCGAGCCGTCAGGTTCGGGTTGATCGGGGGTATGGCCGCGGTGGTGGTGGCGGCGATCGGCATGGTCGAGACCTTCGAAGCCCGGACCCTGATCGATCCGTTCCTCGCCCTGGGCCTCACCACTCTCTACCTCGCCTCGTTCACCTTCGGCTTTGTGGCGGGCTCGCCCCCACCGGAGCGTGAGGGGTTTGCCAAACCGAAGGCCGGTCTCCGCAGCCTGGCGGCGGGCGCTATCGCCGGTGTGCTGGCTGGGGTGGTTTTGAGCGCGTTCATGCTGCTGGCCGATGCGGTGAATCTGCGGAACATCTTCGTTTCCGTTTCGCCGCAGTTGTTGGAGCTGCTGACATTCGGGAAGGGCCTCGGCACCGGGATCCTGTTAGTCCTGGTGGTGAGCACGGCGGTCGGGGTGGCAGGCTCCGCCGTGCATCTGATCCCCGCCCAGGTTCGCCGGCCGATCATGTACACCGTCATGTGGGTCCTGTTGGTCGGGCTGTTGCAGAGTGTGATCGAGCCGGTGTTTCGGGGTCTTGGTTTGCCCAGCTTGATCGACGTCCTATACGAGGAGGCGGGTGGGCTTCGCTTGGCGGGCGTTGTGATCGTGGCCGCGGCGGTCTTTCTGCTTTCCTTCTTCCTGGGTGGGAAAGGGCGCGCCCTACAGGGTCGGTTGGACGCCTTGCCCGCGCAGCGCCGCCGTAGCTACATCTCGATCCTCTTGCTCGTGGCGGCGGCGATCGTCTACATGATTCCCCGCGTCGTTGGGCCTTTCCTCAGCGAGGTGCTGGACCTGGCCGGCCTGTATCTCCTGATGGCGCTCGGGCTCAATATCGTGATCGGCTACGCCGGTCTTCTCGATCTCGGGTATGTCGCGTTCTTTGCGGTGGGAGCCTATACGACGGCGATCTTGACCTCGCCCAATTCCCCCCGCTTCACTCCCGAGATGACGTTGTGGGCTTCTCTGCCGTTTGTCGTTCTGGCCGCGGCCTTGGCCGGGCTACTGGTTGGTACTCCGGTTCTCCGCATGCGAGGCGACTATCTGGCGATCGTGACGCTCGGCTTCGGCGAGATTGCGCGGATCCTGCTCAACTCTGATGCGCTCAAGGAGACGTTTGGCGGCGCTCAGGGGATCATCAATATCCCGAATATGGTGATTGGCCCTCTCACGGTGCGTGGCCCCGAGGTGTTCTTCTATCCCATCTTCATCTTCGCGATACTGGCCGGGTACGTATCGCTCGCCATACAGAACTCGCGGATGGGGCGGGCGTGGATGGCAATGCGCGAAGACGAGCTAGTCGCAGAGACGATGGGCGTCAACATAGTGGCGGCCAAGCTCTCGGCGTTCGTGGTCGGGGCCTCCCTGGCAAGCATTGGAGGGGCCTTGTTTGCGGTGAAGGTCGGCTCGGTGTTTCCCAGCAGTTTCAACATCGTCGTGTCCATCACCATCCTCGTTCTGATCATCGTGGGGGGAATGGGCAGTGTGCCGGGTGTGACGGTTGGAGCGCTGGCCCTCGTTGCCCTTCCCGAGCTCCTTCGAGAGTTCAACGAGTACAAGTTTCTCATGTACGGCATCCTGCTCATTTTCATGATGTTGAAGCGACCCGAGGGTTTCATCCCCAGCAAGCGAAGGGCGCTGGAGCTGCACCAGGATGAGGTCTTGCAAGACGCCTGGCTGCAGATCTATGGCGATGAGGAAACCGGTCCTCAGGAAGAGGGGGTTTGAGAGATGCCTCTCTTCCGTACGGAGGGTCTGACCAAGAGTTTCGGGGGCCTGCGGGCCATCGACAGCCTCGACATGCACGTCGACGAGGGCGAGATCGTCAGCGTGATCGGCCCTAATGGGGCCGGCAAGACCACCTTCTTCAACCTGGTGACCGGTCTGGAAAAGCCGGACGATGGCGTCATCGAGTTCGACGGACAGCCCATCGTTGGATTGGTGCCCAGCCAGATCATCAAATTGGGAATCGCCCGCACCTTCCAGAACGTTCGTTTGTTTCCCAACATGACGGTCCGCGAGAACGTGATGGTAAGCCGGCATTGCCGAACCAGATCGGGACTGATCGGTGCAGTTTTGCGCACGCCTGCCTTTCGGCGCGAGGAAGAGGAGACTCGCCGGATCGCCGAGGACACACTCGGGTTCTTCGGCACGAGGTTGGTGGGGTACAGGTTGGACCAACTGGCGCTGGTTCTCTCGTATGCCAACCGGCGCCGGTTGGAGATTGCCCGGGCGATGGCCTCGTCGCCGCGACTGTTGCTCCTCGATGAGCCGACCGCCGGCATGAACCCGCGTGAGACGGTTGAGATCACCGAACTGATCGGGAAGATGCGCGACGAAAAGGGTTTCACGATTCTCTTGATCGAACACGACATGCGGGTTGTGCGTGGAGTGTCCGACCGAGTGGTCGTTATCGACTACGGACGGAAGATCGCCGAAGGGACCTACGAGGAAGTCGCCCAAAACGAGCAGGTAATCGAGGCCTACCTTGGCCGCCCGGCGGAGAAGGGCGCATGACCACGAATCACGAGCCCATTCTCGAGCTCCGCAACGTCAGCACGCACTACGGACCCATCCAGGTACTCCGCAATGTCGACGTAGAGCTATATCAGGGCGAGATCATCTGTTTGTTGGGCGGCAACGCCAGCGGCAAGACGACGACCCTGAAGACGATCCTCGGGTATGTGGTGCCGTCCGATGGCGAAGTGCGTTTGGACGGTGAGAAGGTGAGTGGACTCTCGACCAAAGAGTTGGTGGTTCGGGGCATCTCGATGGTTCCGGAGAATCGCCGCTTGTTCAAGCGGATGACCGTAAGAGAGAACCTCAACATGGGCTCCTACCTGCGCACCGACAAGGATGGGATCGCTGAGGACCTCGAAGGAGTGTTCAAGCTCTTCCCGAGGGCCAAGGAGCGCTTGAACCAGCGGGCCGGCACCCTCTCGGGCGGCGAGCAGCAGATGGTGGCCGTCGGGCGGGCCCTGATGGCCCGACCCAAAGTGCTGCTCATGGACGAGCCTTCCATGGGGCTCGCTCCGATTTTGGTGGCCCAGAACTTCGAGATCATCCAGCAGATCAACGAGGCAGGCGTAACGGTTTTCATGGTTGAGCAGAACGCCAACATGGCTCTTTCCATTGCCGATCGAGGCTACGTGCTTCAGACGGGTCAGATCGTGCTATCGGATACCGCCGAGGGGTTGCTCGCCAACCCGGCGATGAAGAAGGCCTATCTGGGGGAACTGGACTGAACTACGGCCGTTTAGGCTGCTTCTGTGTTTCTCGAACTGACCGAACACGACGATGCGTTGCTGAGGGGGGAGGGCACCCGGGCCGAGCAACTGGCGATGCGAATTGTCACCAAGATCGCCGAAGTGATGGGGGCTCGGCGGTTGCTGGACGTGACCGGCGCACACATCGACGGTTGTCTCTACCACGGCCGGGCCGGGCTCGATTTTGCCGAGCGGCTGGTGGCCGGCGGGGGGCGCGTGGCAATACCCACCACCCTCAACGTCACCTCTCTCGATGCGTTGCATCCAGACCTCTATCGCGGAGACCAAGAGACCGCTCGCCTGGCGACCCGCCTCAAGGCGTGCTACGAGGCGATGGGGTGCCGACCGACCTGGACCTGTGCGCCTTACCAGCTTCCAGAGCGGCCCCGGTTCGGCGAGCACATCGCCTGGGCCGAGTCGAACGCCATCGTTTTCGCCAACTCGGTCCTGGGAGCGCGCACACATCGCTACGGCGATTTCATGGACATCGCCGCGGCTATCACCGGCCGGGCGCCGGCGGCGGGCCTCCATCTCACCGAGAACCGGCGTGGTGCCGTCCTGTTTGTTTTGAAAGAAGTCCCCAACGAATTGCTGGGGAGCGACGTGCTGTTCCCGGTGCTCGGACATCTCATCGGCCGGCGCAGCGGGGATCAAGTTCCCGTGATCGAAGGCTTGAGCGCCGGGGCGTCTGAGGACCAGCTCAAAGCTCTCGGCGCGGCCGCCGCCTCCTCCGGTTCGGTCGCCCTCTTCCACGCGATCGGAATAACCCCGGAGGCACCAACTCGTCACGAGGCTTTCCAAGATACGGAACCAGACGAGGTGGTGCTGGTCACACCTGCGCTGCTTCGAGCGGCCCGGGACGAACTCACGACCGCCGGTGGGGTTTCACTGGATGCGGTGTGTTTGGGCACGCCCCACGCTTCGCTGGACGAAATCGAACATCTGGTTGCCCTGTTGGCCGACAGACGAGTTCATCCCGGGATCGAGTTCTTTATGTCCACCAGCCGTGCCGTGCTGCAGTGCGCACAAGAGCGAGGCTGGGTGGAGGTGCTTGAGGCCGCCGGAGTGCAGCCGGTCGCGGACACGTGCACCTACCTCATTCCCACTCTGGGTCCGCGGCGCGGGGTAGTCATGACCAATTCGGGCAAGTGGGCTTTCTATGCTCCGAGCAATCTGGGCGTCGGAGTGATCTTCGGCAGCACCGAAGAATGCGTGGCATCGGCGATAGCGGGGGAGGTGAGGCGGGATGACCGTCTCTGGCTCGGTTCTTGACGGCCGGCCCCTCCTGACCGGTGCGGCGAGTGGGCGCCTGTTGGTCCTCGACGAGCCGCTGAGTCTGTGGGGTGGGTTGGACCCTGAATCAGGGGTGGTCGTCGATCGCCGCCATCCGCAATTCGGAGTCAACGTCGGTGGGCGGATTCTGGCCATGCCTTTCGGGCGGGGCTCGAGTTCGGCGAGCAGCGTTCTGGCGGAAGCCATTCGGCTCGCGACGGCTCCTGCGGGGATTCTTTTGCGGCGGGTGGATGAGATTGTTGTTCTGGGGGCACTGGTGGCTGCCGAACTTTATGGCGTCGTGTGCCCGGTGCTGGTTCTGGTTGACACGGATTACCGGGAGTTGCATACGAACGCTGACGTGGAGATTCACGTCGATGGCAGGGTGATTGTGAGGCTCGTCGCGCTCGGTTGATCAAACGGGGTCGATCCCAGGGTCCTTCGTCTTCTCGATTCGGCCCTTTGGCCCTGGCGTCTCTGGTTCGGAGCGGGTACCAAGAAGGCGAGAGGGGATTGGATGAGAGTCGCAGAGGTGATGACCGCGAAAGTAGTCACGGTTACCCCGGACACCACGCTGAAAGAGGCAGCCCGGCTGATGCTCCAGCGAGGAGTGGGCGGATTACCCGTGGTCGACTCCGAGGATAAACCCGTAGGGATCTTGACCGAGGCTGACTTCGTGTCCCGGGAGGCTGCTCGGGGTCGACGGACCCGCCACCGGCTCCTTGATCTCATGTTGAATCGCCGTCAACCGGAAATGGCCACGGCAGAGCTGGTGGGCGAGGCCATGACCAGCGAACTGGTGGTCACGCAGCAGGACGCACTCGTCTCCGCGGCGGCGCGGGTGATGATCGAACGAGCCGTTACGCGGCTCCCGGTCGTGGACGAGGCCGGACGTCTGGTCGGGGTGGTCAGTCGCACCGACGTTCTGAGGGTGTTCGCCCGTTCGGATGAGGAGATCAAAGGGGATGTCGAAGGGATGCTGAGCACCGTCTTGGGCCGGGACGAACCGGAGGCCGTTACTGTGTCGGTAATCGGCGGGGTCGTGGAACTGACGGGTGATGTGGACTCTCGCCGCGATGCGGTAGTGCTGGCAGCCGTCGTCGGGCGCCTGAACGGTGTGGTGAGGGTCGATAACCATTTGATCTGGCAGGTCGACGAGCGCCGGCCCGGCTCGCCATGGGCCCCGTACCCGCAAGAAGGCAGCAAAGACCTGAGTCTCGAGTAGCAGTCGGTCGGCTGATACGAGCTACCTAGACCGGTGTCCCGAGGTCTCGAGCAGGTGGTTGGCCGGGCCCGATTCAACCCTATTCAGAGAGAGTGGTAAGTACTCTGCCCTGGAAAGGCAGGTGACTGATGGTTGAAGAGGTCGCGGCGGTCGATGCGTACGCCGCCCGCGTGTCGGCGGTCGTGCTGGAGATCGAACCCGACGGACTGGTGCTTGATCGGACCGTCTTCTACCCGCGAGGAGGAGGGCAACCGGGCGATACCGGGTTTATCCGGTGGGATGGAGGCGAGCTCGTGGTGACGGACACTGTTCGGCGCAACGGTCGACCAGTGCATGTGTATGCAGATGATCCTCCTTCGGTTGGTAGTGAAGTCGAGGCCGAGATCGATTGGGAGCGGCGGTACCTGCTGATGCGGACCCACACCGCTCTCCATTCGCTGTCGGCCATCATCTGGCGAGACTTTGACGCCAAGGTCACCGGGGGCAACATGGAGCCGGGTGCCGCCAGGATGGATTTCGAACTCGAGGGGATCTCCATTGAGTTTGGCCAGCAGGTTGAGGACAAGCTCAACGAGGAGCTAGCAGTCGATCATCCGGTCGAGATCCTCTTCCTTCCCCGTGACGAGGCGCTGGCCGATCCGGACTTGATCCGGACCAAGGTCAACTTGTTGCCCGACTTCATCGATCCGATCCGCATTGTCCACATCGTCGGTCTCGACAAACAAGCGGACGGGGGTACCCATGTCGCATCCACGAGCGAGGTGGGCACCGTGCGGGTCGTCAAGACGGAGTCAAAGGGCAAGGCCAACAAGCGCATCCGCATCGAATTGACGTGAAGCCAGCAGTTCCCAGCTCCCAGTTCCCAGTTCCCAGTTCGGAACCTCCGGACCAGCGTTGGCGCTTGCAGCGTTGCCGGCTGGCGACCGGCTACTGGTCACTGGCAACTGAGAGACCGGAGGTCTTCAGTTGATCGACTTCCTCTTAGGTCTCTACTTCGCGGCGCTGTTTATCCGCGGCTGGGTACGAGGGTTTACCCGTGAGGCTATGGACCTGGTCGGTCTGGTTCTCGGTATCGCTCTGGCCTTCCGCTTCAGCGGTCCGCTCGGGGACGCGTTGGCGGAATGGCTGGGTATCTCTCCGGAGCTTGGTCGTCTGGCCGGTGGCATTGCTCTCTTCCTGCTGGTCGGGGTCGGTGCTTCGATTGGTTCGCGTTACTTGCAGAAGATCTTCACTCTGCCGGGCCTGGCCCTGACCCACCGTCTTCTGGGTGGAGGATTGGCCCTGGCCTGGGCACTCTTCGTGGCGATCTTGATGCTTTCTCTCGTGGTGGTGATGCCTCTCCCGGCAACGTTCGATGAGCAGATCAGCGAATCAAGTGTTGCATCCGCCCTCACCGATCCGGACGCATTCCCGCAACGCATGTTCCACACCGTGGCCGGCGATCGGGTGCTCGAAGCCCTTTTGAACCTCGACCGCCTGGTGGGGCGCGAAAAGATCATTCTCGAAGAGGATGAGACGCTGGCCATCCCGCCCGCCGACCCGGGTGACATTCGGCGGGATGAGAAAGCCGCCCTTGAGATCTTCGAACTGGTCAACCGGGCACGGATCGAAGAGGGCCTCGATCCTCTGGCATGGTCGGCACCGCTGGCTGAGGTTGGCGAGCTTCACGCAACCGAGATGTACATCGAGGGCTACTTCAGCCACACTTCTCAGACGACGGGCACCGGGGCCGATCGAATTTCCGAAGCAGGGATTCCCTACCGCATCATTGGCGAGAATCTGGCCCTGGCCGCAACCGCAGGCACCGCCCACAGCGGTCTCATGGACAGCCCGGGCCATCGTGCCAATATCCTCGGTTCCGGATTCACGCGGGTGGGTATCGGCGTGATACGGGGCCCACTCGGCCTGATGGTCGTGCAATTGTTCTCAGGCTGACGAACGCGACCCGGCCGGGCAGGACGCGTGGTTCAGGTCTCAGGTCTCAAGTTTCTGGGGGGGGGGGGGTCCGGGGGGG
>JAOTUY010000122.1 GCA_029863625.1 Acidimicrobiia bacterium | reverse complement strand
GTGTTCTTCGGTGCCGGGGTGATGCTTCACCATTACAGCCAACTCGAAGCACCCGAGCGCTTCACGCTCCGTCACATCTCACATCAGGAGCAGGTCCGATGACGGCGCTGGCGGTGATGGTCGCAGGGGCGGGGATCGGGCTCGGTGTCTTCCTGGCAACCAGGGCCGTGTTCCCTCGACCTGTGCCACTCCAGCGGGCACTAGCGGACCTGAGTCGACCGCGCCCAACCCTCGTCGAGTCGGATACGACGTCGACGACGAGGATGAGCAACCGGATCGGTCGGGCAACAATCAGCTTGTTCGAGGCCACAGGACTGGTCGACCTCGGAGGGCTCCGCCGCCGTCTCCGAGCTCTCGGCAAGCCAGTCGAAGTACATGCCTACGAGAAGATGCTCGGCGGACTCGCAGGATTGTTCCTCCCCCTCGGCTTCGCCGCCATCCTCGCCGCCGGGGGAGTGACGGTGCCGGTCGGGTGGGTGGCTGTTCTGGCGGTCGGGTTGGGCATCGGTGGCTTCGTGTGGCCGGATATCGGGTTGTCGGAGCGGATAGAACGTCGCCGCCGCGACTTCCGCCACTCCCTGTCCGCCTACCTGGACCTCGTCACCATCATCCTGGCCGGCGGCGGCGGACTCGAGACCGCCCTTCAAACTTCCGCCGACCTCGGAGATGGGTGGGCCTTCGCCGAGATCCGATCTGCCTTGCGCAAAGCTCGCCTCACCAACCGCACCCCGTGGGAGGTCTTCGACGATCTCGGAACTGAACTCGGCGTCGACGAGCTCCGCGAACTCGCCGCATCGGCTCACCTGGCAGGCGATCAGGGAGCCCGCATCCGGGCGTCTCTCGCCGCCAAAGCGGATTCCATGCGCAACGGTCAGACCGCCGCCATCGAAGCCCAAGCCGAAGCCGCCACCGAGAAAATGCTCCTGCCCGTCGTCACCCTGGTCGTCGGCATGATCCTCTTCATTGGCTTTGGCGTCGTCCAAGCGATCTCCACGCCGGGGACAGTCCCATGACACCTATGAAACGAATCCAGCACCCTCGGCGAGACCAAACAACCCGCTACGGAAGGAGCGACTGATATGACCGCCTACATCGACTACACCCGCCTGCTGATCGAAGTCGGCCTCAGCAGACTCGGAGTCCAGGTCCGGGACGAGAGAGGAGCGATGTCAACCGAGGCGGCCGTCCTCACCGGAGTCCTCGTCACCATCGCCGTCGCCGCCGGAATCATCTTGATCGCCAAGATGCGATCTAACGCCGAGGCCATCCCCGACAACGTACCCACCCCCTGAAAGGCCGTGGGGGAGAGGTCGTGAGAGCACCGAACAGACGAGGAAAGGCCGAGGACGGCCTCACGTCTACCGAGCTGGCTGTGATCATGCCGGTGCTGATCGCGCTCGTCCTGGTCCCATTCCAGATTGCGTTGTGGTGGCACGCCGATCAGATCGCCGATGCTGCTGCCCGAGAGGCAGTCGACGCCGCCCAGGTCGTCACCGCCACCGAGGAAGATGGGATCCGAGCCGCCGAATGGTTCCTCGATGCCGCCGGCAACATCACCGAACCACAGGTGACCGTTACCCGCACCAGTGAGACCGTCAGCGTCGAGGTGACGGGACGAGCGCCCCGGCTCCTCCCCGGATTCGACTGGCAGGTCACCGCCCGCGCAGCGGGTCCGATCGAACGATTCATCCCGGAGCCAGACCGATGACCCGCATCCATCGTGACCAGCGAGGAGCCGTCTCCACCGAGCTGGCCGTGCTCACCCCTGTGCTGATCGGGTTCATGCTTCTGGTGGTGTTCGCCGGGCGGGTCGCCCAGGCCGAAGGTGATGTCGCCAACGCCGCCCACGAAGCCGCCCGAGCCGCCTCCCTCGTCGCCACCCCACACGACGCCCTGGAGGCGGGCACCAACACGGCTGCCGCCAACATCGCAGAAGGTGCGGTGGCATGCCGGAACCTCGACGTGTCCGTCGATACCTCCGACTTCGCGGCCGGCGGTCAAGTCGCCGTCACCGTCAGCTGCGAGGCCGCTTTCGCCGACATCGCCATGCTCGCCGTCCCCGGCAACCGGACCTTCACGTCCACCGCAATTGAGGTCATCGACACGTACCGGGCCAATGCCGAGAGCAGCCCATGAATGAGAGCGGAGCGGTCTCCACTTTCCTGGCAGTCATCGCCCTCGCCCTCCTCATGGCTGCAGGGCTCGCCATCGACGGTGGCCGCAAGGTCAACGCCCTCAGAGAGGCGAGCCAATTGGCCGACAACGCTGCCCGCGCGGGCGCCCAAGCCGTCGACCTCGACACCCTCCGCACAACCGGCGACCTGACCCTCCTTCCCGCTGATGCAGCCGATCGAGTCGACCAATACCTGACATCCCTGGGGCACACCGCCACTGAGATCTCCGTGATCGGCGACACCATCACCGTCACCGTCGAGCTCATCGTCGATCCCGTCCTGCTTCCTACGGGACCAATCACCGTTACCGCTACGGAGACCGCAGCCGCCATCACACAGGAGCCATGATGCGACACATGAACAACATGATCCGCGGCGTCGGAGCCCTCATCATCGTTGTCGCGTTCATCATTGGAGTTCCCACCGGTTTGGTCGCATATGTGGGATGGCCACTGCCCACCAGCCTCCCAACCCTCGACCAAATCCAGCTCGCTTTCCGCAGCGGGATCGACCCTCAACTCCTCATCAACACCCTGGCCGTGGTCGTCTGGATCGTATGGGCCCAACTCGTTGTCACCCTGGCGACGGAGGTCATCGCTGCTGTCCGAGGCAGAACCGCCCGCCGCCTACCCGTCCTACCAGGGCTGCAGCCAGCGGTCGCGCAGCTCGTCGCTGCCATCACACTCGCCGCCGCCACTCTCGGTCCGCTCCGCATGGCCCCGGCCACGGCGACTCCGCTTCCAGCCGAGTTCACTCTGGCGTCTAGCTATCCGGCTGTGGACCTGGGTCAAGAGACATCGAGGCCCGGATGGGCGGAGTCCACCCGACCGCAAAAGGCCGAATCTCACCAACCCACATACCAGGTGAAGCGCCACGACACGCTATGGAGCATCGCCGAGACCACCCTTGGAGACGGTCGACGATGGAAGGAGATCCGGGCGCTCAATGAAGGACGGACCATGCCCGACGGCCACAGCTTCACCGAGACCACAAACGATCTCACCCCCGGCTGGCTGCTCGTCCTGCCGAACGACGCAAGCACTCCCAACGAAGACGATGCGGATGAGGCCGCAAGCGTGGTCACCGTGGAACCAAAAGACAACTTCTGGACGATTGCCGAGACCACCCTCACAACCGCGTGGGGGCGTCCACCCACCGAGTCCGAAACATCCGAGTATTGGCGGCGCCTAGTCGACACCAATCGACAGCAATTGGCACCACCGTACGACCCCGACCTCATCTACCCGGACCAACGATTCGAACTGCCCCCCATCCCCACCGACTCCCAGGCCGAGTCAGCCGAGCCAACGGTGTTGGATCACGATCAGGAGCAGGGAGTCGCCGAGGCCACCGTCGAAGCGGGTGACAGTTTCTGGAGCATCGCTGAGACGGCCCTTTCTGACGCATGGGATCGAACCCCCACCACCACAGAAATCACCCGCTACTGGAACACCCTCGTCGATGTCAACCGGGACCGGCTTGCGCCACCTCACGACCCGAATCTCATCCACCCCGGCCAGAGATGCCTTCTGCCGGCCATCCCCAACGACCCCCAAAACCCCGCCGAACCCGACACCGGCCTCGAAACCCCCGCCCCG
>JAOTUY010000121.1 GCA_029863625.1 Acidimicrobiia bacterium | reverse complement strand
CCCTGTCGTGTCCGCCCACCCCGCACCGCACCCTGACAACCAAACCAAGAACGCGAAAACCACCACTTGACACCAAAGGAGCCTCAATCGGCGCTAGCCCTTCCGCTATCCGTGAGATCGGCCAACCAATCCAGGGAAGAAGCGCATAATGACGGCCCCCTCACCCTGTTGGCGGCGTAGAAAGCGCACTAGATCCGGCAGTTATGCGCAATCGCGGTTCACAATCTGCGCGAACCATGAGGCAACACCTGACGTGACGTGTGGTGGTCGACCCGTCCTCGGAAACCCGAGCACGAGGGCCCAAGTCACCCTGGTGGTTCCTCTGTGATGTCGAGTCGATGGAAGTGATCCGCCTTGACGTAGGTGGTCACGGCCTCACAGTGAGGGCACTCGTAGACCTTCGTGAGCACGAGCGCTTCGAGCGTCGCTCGGTCGACCTGGAGCGGTGTCGGGAAGTCTCTTCTGCACTGGGAACACGTCACCATGAGTGTCTCGGTCATTACCCGTCTCCGAACCTCATCTTCGCTCGTCCCACCCGTCCGGGCAGCCTGTTCGAAGTGTCGGTCGGCAATTCTATCGAGCTGACAAACGAGCCGGCTGCGCTCAACGTGGCCGGCTCTCTAGCGAAAACGGGTGACGTCACGCGTGGTAGTCGACCAGTACTCAGAGGACCGAGCGCGAGGTGCCGTTCGGGGATGGGCCGCGAGATGCTCGTTCTCATCCGATATCGCCGTGTTCTGGCGCTATTGGCAGTCCTCGGTGGTGTCTTCTCCACAGATCACTGCCGTGACGTGGGTTCGCAGCAGGTAGTCGACGCCGGCGAATGTGTAGGCAATCTCCAGGTCTTGGATCTGACCGCCTCGGGAATCTAGTTTTTGTAGACCGAAACCCAGGTCGGTCGTGGTCGGGGGTTCGGTGTCCCCGCATTGTCGCGTCACGGTGAACCCTTCGATCGCTTCCAGATCAGCCAGGTCGGGTGGCCAACCGTCGGCCGTGCCGATCGGTTCTTCCCCTGCTGCCCAATCATTGACCCGCACATAGAACCCGAGGACGGCAACACCATCGGTGACCGTGCGGGGGCGTACCGAAGTGAGGGTGGCGGAACCCGGCTCGTCGAGGCAGAGAGAGACACCCCCGAAGGTCCCAGCGAATCCCGCCGGTCGTCCCCCGATGGCCAGCGTGAGCTGCTCATCGGCCCCAGCTAGAGCCTGCAGCGGGCCTTCTCCGTCCTCATGGCGAATGGCACCGCCCGCGCACGACACCAAGAGCCCGGCAAAGAAAAACACAAAAGCTCGCCGGGTGATCCACCCATACGGCCTGTCGCCTCTCGAACGGTGTTGCGGGTCGATTATCTATCGCCTGTCCACGGGCTGGCAAACATTACAACCCCTTCCCTCCCACGCAGGCACACCCGTCAACCACTGTTCACACAGAACGAGCATTGGGTCGCGCGCCGACGTGCCGTCAGGGATGGGTAGGGACCTTCTCCTCTTACACCGTGTGTGTTGGGTTGTGACGATGAGGGGATAGGCAACGAATGGGAGCGAGTATGCGCAGGCTCTTCAAGGTGCTGGCAGTGGTTGTCGGCGTTGTCGTCGTCGAGCAGATCCTCGATACGGTGCTGATGATGTGGGCGTTGCGTAGCGGCAACCCCCGGGTGATCGGGCTGTTGACGTGGTATCACAAACATGTGACCAATCCGGTGATGGTCCGGTTCTTCTCAGGCCGATCAGCACACGCCGCTTTGCTCCATCACGTAGGTAGACGGTCGGGAAAGGCTTACGCGACGCCATTGACGGCTCACCGGTCGGAGGACACCATCATCGTCCCGCTGCCCTACGGCACAAAAATCGACTGGTTGCGCAATCTGCAAGCTGCCGGTCAGGGCGTTGTGAAACTAGAGGGCCGAAGTTTCACCGTGGATGAGCCAGAGGTGGTTCCCGTCGACAGCGTCATGGAACTCCTTCCCTCCTTCGTGGCTCGCCTCTTCCAACTGCACGACACCAAGGAGGCTCTCCGGCTGCACGTCTCGGGACCCGCCGAGCAAATGTCTGCCTGACCTGTGCCATCGGTCCGTAGACGGCTCTCGCCGGTCTACGGCAAGCGTCGACACACAAGCGCTCCCCGGATGGGTGTCCATAAGTTTGCCGATACAGCGCACTCGGCGAAATGTGCGATATGGCGCGAGATCAGGGTGATCTGGGCTAGTCCTGAAGCCTTTGCTCAGCGATCGGAGGAGGTCCGGTTTAGGCTCCACGGGTAGATTTGGTTCTCCGTCGTCAGGGAGAACAGGCGGGTAGCAACGCCACCATCGGACCGCGACAATACTCCTGGGCTGGCACCAAAGAATGACCCGTTCGACCGTGGACGGGATTGCCGGCTGTAGTACTCGGATGAGCACGGAAGAGGCTTATGGTCGGACAGCGATCCCATCAGACACACCGCTACGGGGGTGGCCGGAAGGTCGCCGCTCCAAACGTGACTCTGTTCGTCGTCGCCTTTCTGTTAGCTGCATGTACCCCGGTCTCCGTCACCAACGCCTCGACATCATCGACGACGACCACCACCACCGCACCGGTGACGGACACCACCTCCGAGTACTGGCCCACTGAGGGTTGGAGAACCGCCGCGCCGGAGGAACAGGGTATGGACTCGCATTTGCTCGCCGACCTGTTTGCAGCTATCGACGAAGAGAGCTACGCCATCGACAGTGTGACCGTGATTCGCAACGGTTATGTCGTGGCAGATGGTGTCGTGCACCCCTTTGGGAAGGAGTCGCGACACATCATCCACTCTTGCACCAAGAGCATCGTGTCGGCGTTGATCGGCATCGCCGTTGAGGAGGGGTACCTCGAAGGAGTCGAGCAAGCGGTGCTCGATATCCTCCCCGATCGTGAGATCGCCAATCTCGACGCGGACAAGGAGGCGATGACCCTGGAGAATGTGCTGACGATGTCCACCGGACTGGACTGTCGCGATTCGTATCTGTATGGCTGGCGAGGCCTCAGCGAGATGCGAGCTAGCGATGATTGGGTCCAACACATGCTCGATCTCCCTATGGTGGCACCGCCCGGATCGTTGTTCGAGTACTGCAACGGTGGCTCCTTCCTGTTGTCGGCGATTTTGCAGGAGGTGACCGAAATGAAGGCGGCCGATTTCGCCCGCGACAGGTTGTTCGGACCTTTGGGCATTACCGACTTTGTGTGGCCGGAGAGCCCGCAAGGGATCAACATCGGGTGGGGAGAATTGCGAATGCGGCCCCACGATTTGGCCAAGATCGGATACCTATACCTTCGGGACGGTCGATGGGAAAACCGCCAGGTTGTCCCCTCAACCTGGGTCGATGCCTCCACTCACTCGCATATCGGGGGCACCCTGCAGGACGGTTACGGCTACCAATGGTGGGTGCGTGACGACGGCGTCTACATGGCGCTGGGGTACGCCGGACAGTACCTCATCGTGGTCCCCGCCCACGACCTCGTTGTCGTGTTCACCAGCGACCTACCCGAAGACGAGTTCTACCTCCCCCAATCTCTCCTAGACAACTACATCATCCCCGCCGTACTATCCGAAGGCGCCCTCCCCGCCGACCCCGAAGGTAAGGCCGCCCTTCGCGCCGCCACCGAGGCCCTAGCCACTCCTTGATCTCGGCACGGGGACGTCGCAGCGATCACACTCGACATGTGGGAGCCATATACCGCATCGCAATCAGAAACCCTCGACTGGATCGCACCAAAATCGGGAGAGACCTCCCCACAGTGCGTGGCGCCGGTTCGTCACCACACCGAGCGCAGCAGTGCCGATCTAGCGCACACT
>JAOTUY010000061.1 GCA_029863625.1 Acidimicrobiia bacterium | reverse complement strand
CCTTCATCCGGCCGGAGGACCCCGACTGGAAGCCGCGGTACAAGCAATACAACCGTCCCGGCGAATACCACAACGGCGGGGTGTGGCCGTTCGTTTGTGGGTTCTATGTGGCGGCGTGCGTGGCCGTGGGCAGAACGGGCCTCGCCGCCGAGAGGCTGACGGCGCTAACGCGGCTCGTAACCCCATCGCACGAGCGCGAGCTGGAGTGGGGCTTCAATGAGTGGGTTCAGGCGCAGACGGGCGAGCCGTGCGGCCGCGATTGGCAAACGTGGTCGGCGGCGATGTACCTCTACGCGGCGGCGTGCGTTGAACGCGGTACGACACCGTTCTTCGACCAGGTGCGATCGGTGGCGAAGTGAGTCCACAAGAGAGCCGGCCGGCCCCCGCCACGGCCGAGGCGCCTCGGCCCGCCGCTCCCCACGAGCTCCAGCGGCGCAGAGCTATCTGCTCACAACCCTGCGACCGGGGTGTGAGTCGCCCTCCAGTCCGATCCTGAGATGCTCCTTGTGTCGGCCCGAGGCAGTCGAGGATCTCACGCACGAGATTCGAGAGCCTTACGCCACGCTGGTGTATCTGCTCGCCTATGGGGACTCAGAGAGGGAGAGGCAGCCGCCCTGCGTCGCAACAGATGCCATCTGCTCCGATCTGTCCGAGGCCACCGTCTCATCCGGGATCCGATCCCGGTAAGATCGCGCCACGTCAACGAGAGGGATCCCCATGGGCAACACCGTCAAGTACCTGCTCGACGAGTCGGAGATGCCCACTCAGTGGTACAACATCATCCCCGACCTGCCGGAGTCCCCACCTCCCCCACTCCACCCGGCAACACACGCTCCCGTCGGGCCCGATGATCTGGCGCCCCTGTTCCCGATGGCGTTGATAATGCAGGAGGTCAGCACCGATAGCTACATCGACATCCCGGATGAGGTTCTCGATATCTACCGGCTGTGGCGGCCCTCTCCTCTCTACCGGGCGCGCCGCTTGGAGAAGGCGCTCGATACGCCGGCGAGGATCTACTACAAGTACGAAGGTGTGAGCCCGGCCGGATCGCACAAGCCAAACACTGCGGTTCCCCAGGCGTACTACAACGCCCAAGAGGGGGTGAAGAACCTCACCACTGAGACCGGCGCCGGCCAATGGGGCAGTGCCCTCGCCTTCGCCTGCGCGCTCTTCGGGCTCAACTGCGAGGTCTGGCAGGTTGCTGCCTCGTTCGAACAGAAGCCCTATCGCAAGTCGATGATGGAGACCTGGGGCGCCACTGTGCATTCCAGTCCTTCGTCGCTCACCCAGGCAGGTCGCGCCATCCTCGATCAGGACCCAAACAGCCCTGGTTCGCTGGGGATCGCCATCTCCGAAGCGGTCGAAATGGCCGCCCAGGACGACGACACCCGGTACGCGCTGGGCAGCGTGCTCAACCATGTCCTGCTGCACCAGACGATCATCGGCGAGGAAGCGCTGCTGCAGATGCAGAAGGCGGGCGACACACCCGATATTCTGGTCGGCTGCACGGGAGGCGGCTCGAACTTTGCCGGGCTGTCGTTCCCGTTCTTGCGGGAAAAGCTGGCCGGCAGGATCAGCCCCACGATCAGGGCGGTCGAGCCAGCGGCGTGCCCGTCGTTCACGAAGGGCGTCTACGCCTATGACTTCGGCGACACGGCAGGGATGACGCCCCTGATGAAGATGCACACCCTCGGCCACGACTTCATACCAGATCCGATCCACGCCGGTGGGCTCCGCTATCACGGCATGTCGCCGCTGCTCTCGCACATCTACGAGTTGGGTTTGATCGAAGCGGTTGCCATCGGCCAAACCGAGTGCTTCGCCGCAGCGGTGCAGTTCGCCCGAACCGAAGGCATCGTGCCGGCGCCGGAGCCGACCCATGCCATCGCCGCAGCCATCCGTGAAGCACTGGCGTGCCGGGAGACGGGCGAGGAGAAGGTCATCCTCACCGCCGTATGCGGTCACGGGCACTTCGACCTGGCGTCCTACGACAAATACCTGTCCGGTGATCTCGTCGACTTCGACTACCCGGAGGAGAAGGTCGCCGCCGCCCTTGAACACCTGCCTTCCATGAGCTAGTGACCTCTGGTTATCTTGAGGCTCTTGCCCAGTGAAGAGCTGGGGGGTCCTGGCGAATCCACCACCTATCTATTGGTGGACGCAGCTCGGACGGCCAGCAACTCCTTGGCGGCGACCTCGATGCTTCTGGCGCTACCCGCGTCAAATGTCTCCGGGTCGAGCTTCTTATCCATCTTGGCCAAGAGTTCTGTGGCTATCTCGCTGATGGGAATGTTCTCCACCATCATTGAATTGCGGGTCGATGTCGGAGACAAGATCGGGCTTCCTGGCGGAGCCAAAGCGGACGCTTTGGACCGTCGCCTTCGGCCATGAACATCCACAGGACCTGGTCGGTAGATCATCTGCCGCCAACCGCACGCACATTTTGGGTGGCACGCTCGGAGGGACTCGAACCCCCAACCTCCTGATCCGTAGATCTCCAAGCGCCGTCCACGCGGCCGGGAATAGAACGGTTTCGTATCCACGGGCGTCCATTCCCGTGCACAGCCGTCGACAGGGAATGGCTCCCAACTCGGCTCCCACGAACGGCACGAGAACCTACAGCGCATGCCCACCGCGTCCCCACCCCTTCTCGCGATCAGCCATTGGAGCCGACATCGAGTGGAAGCTGAACCTGGGTCTCACCCTCAGCCACCTGCGCCGGGCCGCAGCCGCGTCGAAGATCCTCGGCGCCCCAAAGATCCGCCCTCGCTTGCGGCCAGTCACCTCGACGCCTCCGGCCCGCGGCAGAGCGTTCAAACCCATGCAAACGAACGCAACTATCGATTCAGATCATGCGAGATCGAAACGATCGTTACTCATGACCTTGTCCCAGGCGGCCACGAAGTCCCCCACCAACTTCTCCTCACCGTCGGAGCTGCCGTAGACCTCGGCGAGGGCCCGGAGCTCGGAGTTCGATCCGAAGACGAGGTCGACGCGGGTGCCGGTCCACCGGACCTCGCCGGTGTCGCGATCACGACCCTCGAACACGTCTTCGGCCCCCGAGACCGGCTTCCACTCCCTGCCTGTGTCCAGGAGGTTCACGAAGAAGTCGTTGCTCAGCGTCTCCGGACGGTCGGTGAAGACCCCTTGCCCGGACTGGCCGACGTTGGTGTTCAGGGTACGCATCCCGCCGACCAGCGCGGTCATCTCGGGAGCGGACAGATTCAGCATGAACGCCTTGTCCACCAGCATGTGCTCCGCTGCCATGGCAGCGCCCTTCTGGAGATAGTTCCTGAATCCGTCGGCGACGGGCTCCAGGAGGGCGAACGACTCGACGTCGGTTTGCTCCTGGGTGGCGTCGGTGCGTCCCGGAACGAACGGAACGGCCACGTCGTACCCGGCCCGCTTGGCCGCCGCCTCGACCGCGGCGCAGCCGCCCAGCACGATGAGGTCGGCCAGCGACACCTTCTTACCGCCGGTCTGCGAGTCGTTGAATCGCTGCTGGATCCCCTCCAGGGTGCCCACGACCTGCGACACGCCCGACGTGAGGTTGACGTCCCACTCTGCCTGGGGCGAGAGGCGGATGCGCGCTCCGTTGGCGCCACCGCGCTTGTCGGTGTTCCGGTAGGTCGCGGCCGACGCCCAGGCGGTCGAGACCAGCTGGGAAATCGACAGCGCCGAATCGAGGACGTCGGCCTTGAGTGCCGCAATGTCGGCGTCGTCGATCAGTTCGTGGTCGACGGCCGGGACGGGATCCTGCCAGATCAGCTCTTCATTCGGCACCCACGGCCCAAGGTACCGGGTGACCGGCCCCATGTCGCGGTGCAGCAACTTGAACCAGGCGCGGGCAAACACGTCGGCGAACTCGTCGGGGTTCTCGTAGAACCGCTGCGAGATCTCGTTGTAGACGGGGTCGAACTTCAGCGAGAGATCTGTCGTCGCCATCATCGGAAGTACCCGCTTCGACGGGTCATGGGCCGCCGGCGGCATGTCCTCCTCGGTGATGTCCTTCGGGTGCCACTGGTAGGCCCCGGCCGGGCTCTTGGTCAGCTCCCAGTCATACTTGAAGAGCAACTCGAAGTAGCCGTTGTCCCACCGGATCGGGTCCGAGGTCCAGGCGCCTTCCAACCCGCTGCTGATGGTGTCGTCACCCTTTCCGCTGCCGAAGCTGCTCATCCAGCCGAGGCCCTGCTCGGTGAGACCGGCACCCTCGGGCTCGCGACCTACGTACTCGTCGGGATTGGCCGCACCATGGGTCTTGCCGAACGTATGACCACCGGCGATGAGCGCCACCGTCTCCTCGTCGTTCATGGCCATCCGGCTGAAGGTCTCACGAATGTCGCGAGCCGCCGCGATCGGATCCGGGTTGCCGTTGGGCCCCTCGGGGTTGACGTAGATGAGGCCCATCTGGACTGCACCAAGCGGGCTCTCCAACTCCCTGTCCCCGGTGTAGCGCTCGTCACCGAGCCAGGTGGTCTCCGGACCCCAATACACATCCTCCTCCGGTGCCCAGATATCCTCACGGCCACCGCCGAAGCCGAAGGTCTTGAAGCCCATCGTCTCCATCGCACGGTTGCCGGTGAAGATCAGCAGGTCGGCCCACGAGATCTTGCGGCCGTACTTCTGCTTGATCGGCCACAACAGTCGACGCGCCTTGTCGAGATTGACGTTGTCCGGCCAGCTGTTGAGCGGGGCGAAGCGCTGGGCTCCGCTGCCGCCTCCACCCCGGCCGTCGAGAGTCCGGTACGTGCCGGCGGAATGCCAGGTCATCCGAATGAAGAACGGTCCGTAGTGGCCGTAGTCGGCCGGCCACCATTCCTGGGAGTCGGTCATCAGCGCGTCGACGTCTCGCGCCAGAGCCTCGAAGTCGAGGGTCTTGAATTCCTCGGCGTAGTCGAAGTCCTCGCCCATGGGATCGGCGTGCGGGTGGTTCTGACGCAGGATCCTGAGGTTCAGCTGGTTCGGCCACCAATGCTGGTTCGCCGTGCCTCCGACCCGCTGGTGATCGGTGTGCATCACCGGGCACTGGGCGGCCGACGCCTCGTCGCTGGTGACGGTCGTGCTGTGGTCCTCGTTGCTCATTGCTCTCCTCCTCCTATTGACATCGCGGACGTACGAAGTTGTTGGCGTGCTCAGGTGCGATCGGCTCCCTTCCGACAGGTGGGACAGCGGCCCCAATAGATCACTTCGGCCTCGTCGATCTCGTAGCCCCGGTCGTCGGCGGGGTGCAAGCACGGCGCCGTGCCGATCGCGCAGTCGACGTCGACGGTCTGACCGCAGGAGCGACATACCAGGTGGTGGTGGTTGTCACCGACTCGTTGCTCGTAGCGGGCAGGTGACCCGGCCGGTTGGATACGCCGAACGAGACGCTTGTCGACCAGAACGCCGAGGGCGTCATACGCCCCCTGGCGCGAGATGGCACCGATCTCGGCCCTGACCATCTCAGCTACATCGTCTGCTGTGCTGTGCGGTCGGTCGGACACAGCCCGCAGGACGGCCAGCCGCTGGGCCGTGACCTGAACACTGTGTTGGCGTAGTAAATGAGCCGGGTCGATGGATGGCTGTGCGGACATGATCTCATCATCTGCCCAATTCTGGATTCTGTCAAATGTTAGTCTCAGCCCATGTGCTGGGAGCGCGAAGAACGGACGGAGAAACGCCGCGCACCCCTATGTGCCTCACCCTAGATGACCGCATTCACGCAGGATTCTTCAGCACGCCCGGAGGGACTCGAACCCCCAACCTCCTGATCCTTGGTCACCCATCCGTCTGGTGTAGTCCAATCACGTTTGGTCGTCTCCAGTTGGCGAAACCGGGGGTCGTCGTGTCTTCCTATCCATCTGGTGACGTCTGGTTTTTCGGAGTTCGGTTGCCGTTTGGGTTGCAGTCCGACCCGCAGCCCGGTCAAGAGGGGGAGATTTCATCCCGAAGAGGTAACGGGTCGGTCTGATTCGCCTCACTGCCACGTCGTAGATGGCCGGGATCACAACCAATGAGATCAGGCAGATGATGAAGTACTTGAGGGTGGCGCTGATCGGCCCTCGGGGCCCTGCCGGTTATCGAGGTGGTAGGTGTCACCGGTTCTGCCTTGTGTGCGGGTGGTCATGGGCAGCCACTCTGGCTGGATGCTCATGAGTTGAGGCGGGCTGCTTCTGGAGAGGTCATTTCTGCGGCGGGTTGCCATTCGGTTGGGTCGCGGAAAGTGAGGTCGGTGCCGGTCAGGAGCTGGTAGGCGCTGGTGAGCTGATCGGGTTCGCTGTCGGCGATGGTGAGGAGACGGTAGGAAGGGTCTCGGCCCTCTTCGGGAAGGAACGGCACCTGGAGATTGCGGTCCATGAGAGCCCAGGCGATGACTTCAGCCGCGTGTTCGGTACCGCGCTGGTTCCAAGCGAGGGCGTGGTCGTTCCAAGCTTGGAGGCCGCGGTGGTTGAGGAAGGCCTTGCGGTCAGCCTCGGTAAGGGCTTGGTTGGCCCAGGCGTGGGCCAGTTCGTGGAGGATGGTCCGTCTGTCGAGGCGACACATGTGCAGGCTGTTGGAACCGCGGTAGTAGAGGCCGACGTGACCGCTGCAGTCAAGTGAGTTGTCATGGAAGTAGAGGTCGACGAGTGGGAGGTCGAGGCCGGCTTGTTGGAACCGTGATCGGGCCCAGTCGACGAGATCTTGCTGGTCGGCGGTGAGCGGCTGAATGATCTCCGCTGGTTGGGCGACGACGGTCGGGTCTGGAAGGAGTGCGGACGTCAAAGGAGTGGGTGAGGCCTGTTGGTAGGCGGGTGGGGCGTCGACCGTGTGGACTGCAGGCTGTTGGACGGAACCGGAGGTCCAGATGAGAGCGGCGACCAGCGCCACTGCGGGGAAACGGGTGCGGGGTGTTGTATCCATGCCCGCACCGTCCGCCCCGCCGGCATGAGCCCGGCGTGGGGACGGCTAAAGGGGTGCTAAAGCCCGGTCGCCTGAGTGTCTGGTGGGTTGGCTCGTGCTCTTTGGGCACCGGTTATGCCGGTGTGGCCCGGCGCAGAGATGGGCGGGGGCGTAGGCTGAGGTTCTTGTGGAGTTCCGGGTTTTGGGCCCCCTGGTGGCGTCCGATAGGGATGCTCCGGTGTCTCTGGGCGGGCCACAGCAACAGACGGTGTTCGCCGTCCTCCTGGCCCACGCCAACACGGTGGTCTCCACCGATCGCCTGATCGACGAGGTGTGGGGAGAGTCACCACCGGACACGGCCCGCAAAGCGGTGCAGTCGTATGTGGCATTGCTGCGTAAGGCGGTGAACGTCGAAGAGGAGGCGCTGCGCAGCGGGGCCCGCGGATATGTGCTCGAGTTGAAACCGGACCAGGTCGACAGTCTGCGCTTCGAAGAACTCCTAGACGAGGGCCGGTCGCTGCTGCGGAGCGACCCCGCCGAAGCGGCCGGCCTTTTGCGCGAAGGGTTGGGGTTGTGGCGGGGGTCGCCATTTGCCGGCCTGGCCGAAGAGGCCCCGTCGCTGCGGGAGGAGACAGCCCGTCTGGAAGGGCTACGGCTCACCGGTCTTGAGGATCGGATCGAAGCCGATCTGGTCGCGGGAAACATCGGCGGGCTGGCCGCTGAGTTGGAGCAGCTGGCGACTGAGCACCCCTACCGGGAGCGGTTGTGGGCGTTGCAGATTCTGGTGCTGTATCGGTCGGCCCGCCAAACCGAGGCGCTGCGCGCCTATGAACAGCTCCGCATGACCCTCGCCGAGGAACTGGGCCTGGATCCCTCACCCGAGCTGCAACGCCTGGAGCAGCGGATCCTGGAACAAGACCCGCTGCTCGAATCGGCCGATCCACTGGCGGCCTTTGCGCTGCCCGAGCAGACGGCCGACCGCCGCAACCCATACAAAGGACTGCGTCCCTTCGAGGAAGCCGACAGCGCCGACTTCTTCGGACGCAAGGACCTGGTAAGCCGCCTGGTGGAGCGACTGCGACGTCGCGACGCGTCAGGCCGGGTGGTGGTACTGGTAGGCCCGTCGGGATCAGGCAAGTCCAGTGTGGTCAAGGCCGGGTTGATCCCCCAGATCCGCGCTGGAGCGGTGCCGGGTTCAGATTCCTGGCAGATAGTGCAAGTGTTCCCCGGACCCAACCCATTCGACCAGCTCGCCGCAGCGCTGGCCGCCACCGCCGGTACAGATCGCGATCAGATACGTGACCTGCTGCAAAGACCTGATGCCGCCCACGGATTAGCCGAACTGACGGATGAGACGGGTCCTTTGTTGGTGGTGGTCGACCAGTTCGAAGAGCTCTTCACCCTGGTCCCCGACCCCAAGATCCGCGGGCACTTCCTCAATTGGCTGGTCGCCGCCGCCGAAGACGAAGCCGGCCGAGTGCGCGCCGTTTTGACCCTGCGGGCCGACTTTGTGGACCGGCCGCTGCATCACCCGCGCTTCGCAACCACCATGGAACAGGCCCTGGTATTGGTCCCTCCGTTGGATGAGTATGAAGTGCGAGACGCCATCGTCGAGCCCTCTGGCCGAGTTGGGGTACGAGTCGAACCGGAGCTGGTGGCAGCCATGATCCGAGACGCGGCGGCTCGGCCTTCCACGCTGCCGCTGCTCCAGTACGCCCTCACCGACCTCTTCGAACGGCGCGGAGGCGACACCCTCACCGCCGATGCTTACCGAGCGGCCGGAAGCATCGTAGGTGCTCTGGGGCGCCGCGGTGACGGCCTGTATCTAGAGTCCAGCGAAACCGAGCAGGCGACCACCAGGCAGCTGTTCCTGCGGCTGGTGACTCTCACCGATGACGCCGAACAGCTGCGTCGTCGGGTCACCCGGACCGAACTCGCGGATCTCCCCGGCGACCCGGCACCCCTCGACCAGGTTTTGGGAAGATACGGACAGCAGCGGCTCCTCACTTTCGACCGAGATTCGAATACTGGGGAGGCCACCGTA
Source organism: Acidimicrobiia bacterium (assembly GCA_029863625.1). GTDB lineage: Bacteria > Actinomycetota > Acidimicrobiia > Spongiisociales > UBA4744 > UBA4744. The sequence goes on along the minus strand of JAOTUY010000061.1, from coordinate 8,081 downwards.
GAGGTCGCCCACGAGGCCTTGCTGCGAGAATGGCCACGGCTCAGGGACTGGATCGATACCAGCCGCGACGACCTCCGGCTTCATCGCCGCCTCACTAGTGCCGCCGGCGACTGGAACGACGCCGGACAAGACCCCAGCTATCTGATCGGGGGCTCCCGTCTGGCCCAATATGAGCGGCTCGCCACCAGCCCCGAGTTCGCGCTCACTCGAACCGAAATGGACTTCATCGCCGGCAGCCGAGACAAGGCAACCGCCGAAGAACAGCAAAGGCGGCGGCGGCGGCGCACCCTCATGGGTGTGTTCGCAGGAGCGACCGTCATCGCTCTTGCCCTGGCGAGTTTCGCGTTCACGCAACGGGAACGAGCTCGCCAGAACGAGCAACTGGCCCGTATCCGCGAGTTTGCGGCCGCCGCGGTGGACGAGCTCGACAACGACCCGCAGCGGGGCCTACTGCTCGCACTGACGGCGTCTGAGATGAGCCTGGAATCCTCCGGGGACCTCCTGCGCGAAGCGGAGGAGGCACTGCGACGGGCGATCCTCGAGTCCCGGCTCGAGCTCATCATCACGTCCGGTGAGGACATTGGTGGGGTTGATTCGGTCGCCGCCGTCTTCGACCCGACCGGACGGCGTCTGGCAGTCGGGTCCTCAGACGGCGTCGTCCGCATCTTCGACCCCGAAAGCGGGGCATTGCTCTCCCGACTCGAAGGCCATGCCGGCTCCGTCGTCGACGTGAAATGGAGCAAGGACGGCGCCCGCCTTCTCACGGTGAGCGTTGACGGCACCGCCCGGCTCTGGGAGGTAGCCGGAGGCACTGTCAACCAGGTTTTTGGCTCCGTCGCGCGAGGAATGTTGATAGGGAGCTTCTCCCCGGACGAGTCGCGCATCGTCACTACGGCTTTCGACGGCTCGGTTCGAGTGTGGGACACGGCCTCCGGCGACGAGGTACTACGTATCGACATCCAGCCCAGTCCCCCCTTGCAACCGGTCGGAGTGGCCTTCGAGCCTGTCACCGGCGATCGTATCGCGGTCGCCGTCGCGGGCCCCGGCGAACTCCGGGCCGGTGTCTTCGTCTTCGACGCCGAGACCGGCGACGAGGAAGTCGCAATCTCCATGGACGACGGCGCCTGCGAGCTGAGATGGAGCCCCGACGGCACCAAGCTCGCCACGGCGAGCGCCGACGCGACTGGCCGGGTGTGGGATGCCGCAACCGGAGCAGAAATCGCCCGCTTCAACGACCACCACAGCTTCTTGTGCACGGTCGACTTCAGCCCGGACGGCAGCCTGGTCGCCACCGGCGGCGATGACGGCACAACGAGGATTTGGGAGGCCTCGACGGGAAAGCCGGTCATCCGTCTCGAAGGCCACGACGAGCGCCTGGGTTTCGTTTCATTCAGCCCCGATGGGGCTCGGCTCGCATCCTCGAGCGGCGACGGGACGATCCGCATCTGGGATGTGAGGCCGGAGGGAAGACGCGAAGTGATTGCCGTGACCGACCCAACGGTCATATTCGAGGCCCGCTATTCACCTGACGGCAATCGATTCGTCACCGCCAGCGACTCGGGTGTGGCGCGCGTGTGGGATTCGAGGACCGGCCGCCTGATCACCGAACTCGTAGGCCACGACCACTGGGTGTATGCGGCGGCGTTCACGCCCGACGGTTCGCGGGTGGTCACCGGCAGTCGCGATCTCACGGTCCGGATCTGGGATGCATCGACGGGCGAGCAGATCGCAGCCCGCGAGGTTCCTTTCCCGGCGGTCGGTGTCGCTATGAGCCCCGACGGCTCCACCGTGGCGATCGGCACTGAGGCGTCCTTCCACCTGTGGAACTTTGCGACCGACGAGTTCCGAAGTTCCGAATCAGAAGTTCGGTCCTTTGGCGTCGCCTTCAGCCCTGACGGCTCTCGCGTCGCCGCCGGGCGAACGATGGACATCCTGGTGTTCGACGTCGCCTCTTTCGAGGCGTCGGAGCCAATCGAATTCCCCCAGAGAGGGTATAGCGAGGAGGTGCTCAGCGTCAGCTTCACCGCCGATGGGACGAGACTGCTCTCGGCTCACTACGACGGCACGGTTCGCTTGTGGGACCTCGAACAGCGGCGCGAGATCATCAGGTACGAGGGACATAACGGGCTCGTGTGGGAGGCCGCGCTCAGCCCCAACGAGTCCATCGTCGCCACGGCGAGCTTCGACGGCACGGTCCGCGTGTGGGACACAACCACAGCCGAGGAAGTCCTTCGGTTCGAAGACGACCAGGCCTTCAGTTCCGTGTCGTTCAGCCCGGATGGAAGACACTTGCTCGTGTCCGGTGACTTCGGGGCGCGCGTCCACACCCTCGACATCGATGAGCTTCTCGACCTCGCCCGGTCCCGGCTCCTCCGGTGGTGGACTCCGGAGGAGTGCTTCCAGTTCCTGAGCGTGGAGACGTGCCCCCCGCCGCCGCTCGCATCCGGTTAATCGTGGGCCGGGCCCCAACAGGCACCCTCAAGGGCTCAGCCACCAACCTGAAGAACTCCCTAAGCGCCATATCGAGCGTGATCGACCACTGCGCCCTCGCCGGCGATCGAGCAAGGCGCACCGATCAACGATTCCCGAGCGATAACGCCCGCAGCGCCCACCAGCACGGAAAGGCAGCACGTGCATGGGGATCGGACCCCAAGCTGGTCCAAGAAGGTCGAGGTCGTCAGAATGGCGAATGGCAAGCGGTGTCCATGGGCGTCCACAGCCGTCCACAGAGCCCGAAACGAGGAGGGTTTCGATTCCACCGGCGTCCACACACGTCCACAGCAGTCCACGGCGAATGGCTCCCAACGAGGGCGTTGGCCGGCGTTGCGCTGCAGAGACGCTGGCTTGCGTCGACGGCACACTGATGGCGCGGAAAGTTTGGCTGGGGGGCGCCGATTGCCGAACCTCGGGCGTGAGCGAGGTACGTAATTGGCTGTTGTCGGTGGCTCAGTCGTCGTAACCGGCGGTTGTGTTGTCGATGTATTGGTCTCCGTGGAAAGAGCCAGCGACCAGTCACCGGCTCTTTCCGCACCTGCCCTCGATGAGGATGTCAGGCTGTCATCTCGGGGACGAGTCCGAGCTGTTGGAGCAGCCCGAGATCGTCGCCGTTGGCCCAGCTCTCGACGATCTTCCCGTCCGAGAACTTCGACATCGTCATGCCGGTGATGACGAATGGCTTGCCCGTCGGCGGGATTCCTCTCCATTCGCCGGTGGCGGTCCCGCTTGCAGTCCAGCGGGTCACCGCCGTGTCACCCTCGGTGACCGTTTCGTGTAGGTCGATGTGGAAGTCGGGCGACAACGACTTCACTCCCTCGTACCAGGCCAATACGCCGGCTCTGCCCTGCATCGGACCCTGCAGATCGTGGCCGGCTCCGGACCAGAGCCTCGCTGTACGTGAAGTGAGGATCGTCGGCGAGCTGGATGATGTAGGTCATCGCATCCCAGTAGTTGTGCACCGCGTCCCAATCCTCGTCCGAGGCTTCCAGCGGTACTCCCCCGTCAATCGCGGCGGCTGCGTCGTCGAGGCTCACATTGTGGCCCTCAATGGAATTCGAAGCCTGCACATTGCGAGCGAACGCAATTCGACGAAGCGGGCCGAACCATCGGCGGGGCTCACGCAGCATCTGCCGAGCCAATATCTGGGGAATGTGACTTTCGGCCCTTCGGTCTCCTATCCGATTCGTGATATCGAGTCGTGGGAGAGGTAGGCAGCGAGAGGAGCGGCTGCTATGGACACTATGGAGGTGGGCAACGCCGCCGAGGGGGGCACCAGGAGGGCCGAGGAGAGGTCGGTCGATCGTGCGAAGCGGGTCGGCATTGGACTGTGTTTCATCATCTTCCCACTGATTTGGGTCTTCGCATTCGCGGTGCATCCGGACCTGCTCAACCCGCGAATGCTGATGGAACCTGAGGAACTCATTGCTCGAGCTCACGGCGACGGTCTGCTGCAGTTCGCGCATGCGCTGGTGACGCTGAACACGGCGGTGTTGGTGGTCCTGACCCTGCATTTCAAGAAGCTTCTGGATCGCACGCCTGCTGCTTGGGCAGGTCTCATCGGTGCGGCGCTGGCCGTTTTGGGTGCTTGCTTGTTAGCAGCCGACAAGGGCGCCCTGTGTCTGACTATGAGTGCGCTCGATACCCTGCCGGAGAGCGAGTTCGCGCAGATGATGCCCGGCTTGTTGGCCATGTTCTCGTTCAAAGGCTGGATGGTGTTGGTATGGGGGCTTCTGCTTATGCCTATCGGAGTGGCCATTCAGATCATCGCCATGCTGAAGACCAAGGTTCTGCCCATGGGGCAGCTGGGGCTGTTTTTGGTCGGTGTGCTGTTCGTAGGGTTTCCGGACGGCGCTGAGATCATCAATTTGAGTTCAGCCACCTTGATGGCAGTGGCGTTGATCCCATACGGTGCGCGACTCATGTCGAACCGGGCAGGGCAGGCAGGCTTGCCGTCGGCAGATCGTGACCCGGTGACAGTCGGTTGAATCGAGAAGGGGCGCTCGTATGACGAAACTTGAGGCCGGGATGGACAAAACAAAGCGAATGAGCCGTGTGGAGGGCGTATCCAAGGCCGACCGTACCCGGGTCATCATCTTGTCGCAGATCGTGACCATCGTCGGGCTGCTGGTCCTTTGGTCGATCCTTCGGAGTCGGCAACCAGGTGCCTAGGTCCGTGCTTGATCGAGCTGCAGGTGAAAGGTGGAAAGGCCTGGATGCTCGTGTCCTCATGTCTAAGGAGGCGATGTGCGGACCCAGATGATGATCATGGCGATCGTTGGGACGGTTTTCGTGGCGGGGATCGGAGTGCTGGTTGCTTTGGTTCTGTGGTTGGGATGGCTAGCAGGTGGTGGCGTTGCGGCGGGGATATTGGTGGCGGTGATCAGTCTCTATTTATGGGTGGTCAAACCGTGGCACATGCGTTGGGGAGCCACCGACGGTGAGGTGGCGAGGACGATGCCAGGTGACGAGCTGATTCCCGATGCTGGGTCGGCGACTCGCGCGGTCACGATTGCTGCCACTCCCGAGGAGATCTGGCCGTGGTTAGTGCAGCTCGGATTCGGTAGGGCGGGTTGGTACAGCTACGACTGGATAGACAACGACTTTCAAGCGAGTGCTGATCGCATCCTCCCCGAATACCAGAACCTGAAGGTTGGCGACAAGATCCTGATGATGCCAAAGATGGGGTTTGTGGTGGAGTCGGTCGACCAGCCGCATTCGATTGTCAGCGTATTGGAGGATGGATCGACAAGCTGGTGTCTAGGCCTGTATCCGATCGATGGTCGTGGAACACGGTTGGTGAGCCGTTGGCGTCCCAAGTTCGAGATCACCCCAGCGACGCTGTTCTTGACTGCTCTGGCCGAGCCGGGAACTTTCATCATGGAACAGAAGATGCTGCGGACCATCCGCGACCGGGTCGAAACAGCGCGAACCACCGAACCCGAGCCCATCCGATCCTAATAGACGGCCAAACGCTCAGAGAGGACAGATATGGAGATCGCCGGGGGAATCGTGATTGTCTTGCTGTCATTGCTGGCCTGGGGCGGACAGACGTTGAACTGGTTCGCTCCGAACGCTGCTGGCAAACTGAACCTCACTGAGGCGGAGGACACCGTGGAGCCGACCTACTGGGCCGACATCCGTGGTGAAGCACTATGGGATTCCCTCACCTTGTGGACCATGGTGCCGGCGGGAATCCTGCTCATGGTGGACGACGCCGCGTGGGCATACTTCGGCCTTGTAGGAGGCGGTATCTACGTTTACTTCGCCGGGCGAGGAATCCTCACCCGCCTCGAGATGCAACGCCGAGGATTTCGCATCGGCAAAGCGGAGAACGTGAAGCTGGGTCTGGCAGCGCTCGCCGTGTGGGGACTCATGGGATTGCTCGCCATCGTCGCTGCGGTCATCTCGCTATCCGGTATCTGACCTCTTTGAAAGGAGCCATCCATGGAAGTGACGGCAATGACTTGGGTGGTGGCGGTGACCGGTTTGGTGCTGATTGGCCTTTTGGGTTCGCTGCAGTTCGTGGCGGTCATCCACCCTCGCAGCGAATGGACGATCAAGAACGTCTACGGCGGCGACCCCTCGGCTACCGATCCCAAGGCCTACTTCGCCTACAACCAAGGTTACGCCTGGGCCGACCCTTTCTTCTGGGCACCACTACAGATCGCTGGGAGCATCGGCATGCTTCTCGGGCAACGATGGGGATTCCTCCTCGCCGTCGCCGCATCGGTTCCATACTGGTACACGGCAATCACCATCTTCATCTGGGATCGCGACCTCGGCTTCCGGAAGAACACCCTCAGCTACTGGGTCATCATCTGGGGTATGTTCCCCGTATTCGGAATGCTCCAAGGCGTCTACAGCTTCATCCGACTCCTCTAGATAGGAGCACCCGAAACCACCCATAGCCGGCTGGGAGGGATGATTGGTGCTGTGTGGCACGCACCGGTCGGGCGGTGGGTCACCTGTTGAGCTGTTAGGTCCAGCTCGGTCGGGTCCGGTCCGCCGTCCCGGTGGTGCTGCTACCCCTTGGCCTGTAGGCAACAAAAAGGGGCGGCCATGTCAATGGTAGGAGTCACTGGTGGCGTTGACACCCATGCCGATGTTCATGTGGCGGCGGCTGTCGATCACAACGGCGGGTGGTTGGGAGTCGAATCGTTGCCCGCCGACCTGGCCGGTTATGAGAGTCTTGTTGGATGGCTGGCTGGGTTCGGTCCGATCAGCAGGATTGGGGTGGAGGGGACTGGATCGTGGGGGGTTGGATTAGCCAGGTTCCTCGGTGACCAAGACATTGAGGTCATCGAGGTGGATCGATCCAACCGCCAGATCCGCCGCAAACAGGGGAAGTCGGACCCGACCGATGCCGTATCGGCGGCAAGGGCTGCTCTCTCGGATCCGTTCACAAAGGACCGTCGACCCTCAGGGCTAGGGCGAGCATTAGCGCGCACGGTAAGCCTCCTTCGGTTGAGTGATGCGTGCAAACACCGCACAACCAGGGAGGCTCAACTCATGTCGCCATCAACAACCTCCATGGACAACAAAGCTAGGGACCTTTGGCCTCTAGGACGTTGTGCCATCGAATGATGCAATGACTTGTGATCATGAACTTCCGTGAACCGCGGAGTGTGCTCTGGTGGTTTGCGGCCGTGCTGTCGGTGGCAGTTTCCGGGTCGACGTATGGCGGTATTCCGGACTTCGAGCAGTCGTGTACCAGCTTCGCGGTTTCGTCGCCTCGCGGTGTCTACCTGGCCGATTCCGAGGATGGCAACGGGGGCCACCCCGGTATCGAGGATCCCCAGTCACTGGCGGCGTTCTTCTGGCCCGCTTCCGGATCCACCTACGGTCGCATGCACATCGGGATGCTCTGGCAAGGTGAGCACCACAGCTACCAGGCCGGGATGAACGACCAGGGTTTGGCCTACAGCGCCACCGCGGTGCCCCATGTAGAGATGAACCCCCATCCCGAACGCCCCCTCTCATGGAACCACGACCACATCTGGGACTCGATGCTCAAAGGGGCGGCAACCGTCGCCGAAGCCGTCGCAATCGCCCAATCGTTCGACTACACCGAGGGGCTGTGGGCCCAGACCATGGTCGCCGACACCTCCGGCAACGTTGCCGTTGTCGGACCAGGAAACGACGGCGAACTGGCCATCACTTGGAAACCCGACGACCAAGCATTCATGGTGGCGAGTACCATCAACGTCGCCACGGGTGACTCCGTCGGCGGCGACAGCCAAGAGCGTTACGACACTGCAACCACGGTGCTGTCAAACGCCACCAGCCGCGACCAACTAGGCCCGGGCACGGTCGCCGAGATACTTCAGGCCGTGTCCCGCCAGGATTGGTACCGACTCTTCAGCTTCAACACCTACACCGTCTACTCGGACTACTTCGACCTGCGCGAACGAACCGCATCGGTCTGGTACCTGTCCAACTTCGATGAGGTCGTCCGTATCGACATCGACTCCGAGCTTGCCAAAGGTGCCCACCAGGTCATGTTGACTGATCTCTTCTCAGCTACAACCGTCCAGAACGCGCTCGACAAGTTCGACAGCATTGGCCGCAAGGGATTAGTCGCCACC
>JAOTUY010000060.1 GCA_029863625.1 Acidimicrobiia bacterium | reverse complement strand
TCACACTGCCAGATCCGCCAACACCTCCGACCGACGAAGTCTCGGCCACCCCAATCACACTGCCAGATCCGCCAACACCTCCGACCGACGAAGTCTCGGCCACCCCAATCACACTGCCAGATCCGCCGGGTGCAATCGAAGCAATGGAGGAGGCCGGTCCAGTTGGTCTGGGTGCTGATGACTTGGTCGAGATGGTGACCGGTCGTGAGGACGCAGCTGGCGAGGAGGCGGTTGGATCGAGAGAGCCGGTCGAACCGTCGGTTGGTGAAGAGCCGATTCTCGAAATACCGGAGGCTCCCCTCCTTGGTGAGCCCGTCGAGCTACCTGAGATTGAGGCCGAGAATGTCCCGGATCTTGAGCCTGAAGTTGTGGAGTTAAAGGTCGAAATGGCGCCCGAGGAAGCCGACGCGGCCGAATTCCGGATTGAGGTTTCAGAAGCCGGCACTCTCGAGATGGACGAAGACACAGCTAGAGGACTGTCGCGCATTGCCGAAGAGCCCGAGGATGAGGCGGTTGGTGGCCTGGGAGTATTAGAAGGTGAGGAAGAAGATGAAATAGTGCAGCCATAGTCGAGCCACCGAGTACACCCCTCACGATGCTGACATCGAGCTGCAATCAGTGACAATGAAATCGACAGGTCTGGTCGCGCGCAAGTTCAACTGGTATCGGGCAGGCCCACCTTCGGGCCCTCGCAAGCCGTCATAATCACAACTGCGACGCTGCCGCATACTCGCTCAACGGCCGGCCTCGACGAAACCCTCGGATGGATCACACCATCAGAGCAACTCGCCGAAGTGTTGCAATGATCCCTTGAGCTCGCAAGAGTTGTTGAGGGAGTGAGCGATCCTGTCGAGTTGGTCTTGGGTGAGGGCGGCCATGTTGGTTTTCTTGGGGAGGTATTGGCGGAGCAGACCGTTGGTGTTCTCGTTGCTGCCTCGCTGCCAGGGACTCTTGGGGTCACAGAAGTAGATCTGTAACCCGGTGTCGATGGTGAAGGTGGCGTGTTCGGCCATTTCCTTACCCTGGTCCCAGGTGAGTGACCGCCACATCTGGTTGGGGAGCCGACCGATGGCATCACCGAGAGCGGCCCGTACCGCTTCGGCGGTATGCCCGTTCGGGAGCGGGAACAGCATCACGAAGCGGGAGTGTCGTTCGACCAGGGTGCCGATGGCGGTCAGGCGTAACCCCATGACCAGGTCGCCTTCCCAGTGGCCGGGCACCGCCCGATCGTCGGCTTCGGCGGGGCGTTCTGAGATCATCACCGGTTCGCGGATCTGCCCTTTGCCGCTGGGTTTGGGAGCGCCTCTGGGTCGACGGATGGTCCGACCGGTCCGCAGACACCTGGTTAGTTCCCGACGGAGCGCCCCTCGGGACTGGATAAACAAACTCTGGTAGATCGTCTCGTGTGACACCCGCATCTCCGCTGAGTCCGGGAAAAATGTTGGTAGCCACCCGGCGATCTGCTCAGGTGACCACCATGCTCGCAGTTTGGCTTCCACTACCAAGGCTAGGAGCGGGTCGGCGGCCAGCTTGCAGGTTTTTGGTCGTCTCGCCCGCTGCCAAGCAGCCTGATCCGCCCGGGCCGCCCGATAGAAGCTGCGGCCCCCGTTGCGAGCCAGCTCCCGGCAAACCGTGGACGCTGGACGCCCGAGCCGACGGGCGATCGCCCGAGTTGATTCACCGGCGGCGACACCCCGCGAGATTTCCTCCCGCTCCGCCCCAGACAAGTGCCTCGGATTCCGACACCGCTCCGAGGACCGTATCCCACCCGACTTCATCATCAAGGTGCGAATCGAAGAGGACTGTCGCCCCAGCCGGCGCGCGATCACCCGCATCGGTTCGCCTGCTCGATACCGATCCCAAACCTCAGCCTTCTCAGCCTCCGTGAACCGTTCCACACAACACCTCCATCGAGAGCATCCAACTCTCGCTCAGGTGTTGCTTCCACCCCTTGAGACCGCACACCGATTCGGTCCAGCTCGCTTATCGTCTGCGACGCAACGTCGTAGATACGCAGCGAGTCGGCAGCAGTCTCCGGCGTGTGCCCTTCGTGGAGCGTATAAAGCACCAGGAGCTGTCCATTGGCGTCAACGACGTCATGCAACGTCAGCGTTTGGCCGGGTGAGGGGACCAACAAGGGGCGCGGTGTCGACTCGCGTGCCGCGATCCGCCAGATGACCGTATTCAAATCCGCCTCATCCCAGGTGCGTCCCGACTCGGTCTGATACACCAGACCTCCGCGGGTGTCGTCCACGGCAACCGCCGCCGGCGCGGACAGCAGCCAGGTCGCCTCACCTGTGATGTCGACGTAGACCACCCCATCCGGGCTCGCAACCACGAATCCGAAACTCGGGAGGGCCGCTGGGGGTGCTGTGGCAGTCGTTGGCAAGCTGCTTGTCGTTCGTGGGGTCCGTGACGTCGAGGTGTCGGTGACACCGGTGGCAGAGGCGGTTGTAGAGACGGAGGTCGCGGTCACCACCGCCGACACCGTCGTTGTCGTGGAAACGGGGCCGGTGGTATTCGAGGCAACATCGCCGCTCGCACAGGAGCACGCCACCACCATTAGCAGTCCGAGGATTAGGTATCGGAAGCGCATCCGCCGATCTCCTCCTCGCTCTATCATCACTCCGATCGGACCCGAACAACAGGACCCATACCCGAATCAACGGATGGCCGACCGGCCAGGTTCCAGCGTCCTTGGGGGAATCCATACCCAGATCTCTAGCGAGGAGGCTCCCAACTCGACGTCCACGATTCCTCGAATAGCACCGGGCCGCCCCGCAGTGAACGGCACTCCCGTCCGGGGTCGCGGTATACCCGTATACTCGCATCATGGATGATGCAACTGTGTGCAACTGGAAACGTCGGGGGTTGCGATGAGCTTGGAGCGGCGGGTCTTGGCCAAGGTAGATCGACGGCTTCTCTCCGACCTGGATCACACCGAGGGGACCCAGCTGGTCAAGGTACCGGTGTCGGATGCGGTGTGGTCGACCTGGCGTCGCTACTGCGATGCTGCCGGCCTGTCGATGGGTCGCGGCCTGGCCGTCCTGCTCCACCACGAGCTGGCCTCGGTAATCGATGAAGACCTCGAGAACCTCGGAACCAAGTTGGCCGCCCGGGAGGCCTCCATCGTTGCCCGGGAAGTCGAGCTCACTAAACGGGAACAGGAACTGATTCGAAGAGAAACCCAGCTGGTCATGGAGGAGCACCGACTGACGGCGGCCGCCAGAACGAGCGCCAATCAAGCGGAAGCCGGCGTGCCTCCCAAGCAGGGCCGCAACGAGCCATGCTGGTGCGGGTCGGACAAGAAGTTCAAGTATTGCCATGGTCGAGGTTGATCATAAGGTTAGTTAACAGTTGTTTGATAAGTAACGCTGTGATATGGTCGAAGAGATCATGGCAAACCACTACCAGGAGCCTCTCCCCCTCTCCAACCACAGGAAAGGCCGTCCCGCCTCGCGTGTGAGTGCCACACTCACTATCACCGAAGCGGCAGAGCTACTGGGCGTCGGCCGCAATCTGGCCTACGAAATCGCCACACGAGACGGCGAGCTCGCCGGAGTTCCGGTCATCCGGGTCGGGCGTCGGCTACTCATCCCCTCCGCCCGGCTCCTGGCTGTGCTTGGTCTGAACGGCAATTCAGACCCGTCAGTCGCTCGGGATACGATGGTCAAAGCTGATTCAGGAACACCGCAACGGAAGCAGACGAGAAGCGCCGAGACAGGATCCCGTGACTGAGACAAGACGTCCGAAGGGCACCGGCTCAATTCGCCCACGACAGGGGCGCTACCAAGCCACGTATTCCTACATCGACGCTGCCGGGAAACGCCGGCGCCGATCGAAGCTCTGCCGCACGAAGACCGAAGCGCGGTCGTGGCTCAACGAGCGACTCGCCGAAGTCCAGGCTGGTCAGCTATCCAACGCAGGCGACATGCGGCTGGGCGAGTACTTGACGGACTGGCTGGCATCGCTCGGGACTTCAGGTCTCGAGCCCACCACTGTGTCGTGGTACCGCTCGGCGGTCCTGCGTCATATCATTCCTGCTCTCGGAGCTGTGAAGCTCGAGAGGCTGAGTCCCGTCGTCATCGAGACCTTCCTGGCCGAGAAGGTGACAAGCGGTCGCCTCGATGGCACCGGTGGGCTTGGTCCCGCTTCCGTCAGAAGGCTGCAAGTCACGCTTCACAAGGCGCTGGACGCGGCCGTGCGAAGAGGTCTGGTAACACGGAATCCGGCCGACCTGGCCGAGGCTCCGAGAATGCCTACCACCGACGTCACAAACGACGTGTGGACGCCTGACGAGCTCGCCAAGTTCGTCAACGAGACGAACTGCGACCGGCTGGCCGCGGTATGGAGAATCGCCGCCATGACCGGTCTCAGACGCTCAGAGGTCTGCGGGCTCACGTGGCCAGATGTCGACCTCGAGGTCGGCGTGATCTCGGTCCGGCGGGCTGCCGTCGTGGCCGACGGAAGGCGACACGTCAAAGCTCCGAAGACGGCGGCCTCGCGTCGCACCGTCGAGATGGACGTCAGAACCACCCAGGTCCTTCGCGAGTGGAGGAAGCTGCAGATCGAGGAGCGCCTGCGAGCCGGGGAAGCCTGGCATGACGGCCAATGGGTGGTCGCCGATCAACTCGGGATGCCGATCCACCCCGACTGGCTGAGCACGCTGTTTGCGCGCCGTGCTGCGGAATTGGGTCTCCGACCTATCACGCTTCGCCAGCTCCGCCACTCACACGCCACCGCCCTCCTCCGTGCCGGAGCCCATCCCAAGGTGGTTCAGGAGCGGCTCGGCCATTCTTCCATCCGGGTGACATTGGACGTCTATTCGGCCGTTCTTCCGAACATGCAGCGGGAAGCCGTCGAGCGCCTCGCACACATGTTCGATGCGCGATAGGCGCCCGATAGGCGCCCGACGCAGAAGTCCCTAACTCCGGAAAAGCCAAGAACCCCTGTAAATACAGGGGTTCTCTTCGTCGGGCTGGGGAGATTTGAACTCCCGACCTCTTGACCCCCAGTCAAGCGCGCTAACCAAGCTGCGCCACAGCCCGTGCGAGGAGATGTTAATCGAGTGCCCGGCGCCGGATGGTCAAACGCTCCACGGGCAGCTCCCCCAGCCCAGCCATGCTGCCAAACACAAGAGACCTTCGACCAGGCGTATGGCCAGATAGATCCCTGCTGCGACGACCATGAACCAGAAGAAAAGAGGTCTCTTCTCCGGTTGTGAGGCGGTCACGCCGGCAGCACTCGGAAACGGCGAGCGGACCAGTGTCTTCGAAGGTCGGCCGGGTAGTTGGGGCGAAACCGGGCCCGACCGTGCTCAATCACCCCCCGCTCTCCTCTCCTTGGCACGGGTCACAAGATGAATCGGTGTGCCCTCGAACTCCATCTCCGCTCGCATGCGATTCTCGAGATAGCGGAGGTAGTCGTCTCCAATCTCACCACCGGATACAAAGACAATGACGGTCGGCGGGCTGGTCCCCGCCTGGACGGCGTACAGGATCTTGGGTCGCCTACCCTTCCTCACCGGGGGCGGATGCGAGGCCTGCCAACCGCGAATCATCCGGTTGAGCTGGCCGGTAGGAACCCGCCGGGCTCGATTTTCCAACACGACGTCCAGCGCGGCCGGCAAGCGATGGAGCCGTGCTCCGGTCAGCGCCGAGATGCGCAGCACCGGCGCCCATCCCACGAAGCCCAATCGGTCGCCTACTCCGAAGGTAGTCGCCTCACGCTGTTCGAGATCGGGTAAATCCCACTTGTTGAGCAGGAGAATCAGGCCGGCACCCGACTCGGCAGCTTCTTGAGCGATCCGCTGATCTTGCTGGGTCACCCCCTCGGTGGCATCGACCAGCAGCAGGGCCACGTCGGCCTCGTCGAGCGCCTGGCGGGCGCGAACGATCGAGTAGAAATCGGCGCTGTCCTTCACCTTGGGGTTTCTGCGAATGCCGGCGGTATCCACTACCCGGAAGAGCTCATCACCGATTGTCACCTCGACATCGATCGGGTCTCTGGTGGTCCCGGGCGTCGGGGAGACCAGAACTCTCTCCTCGCCGATCAACCGATTGAGCAGCGTCGACTTGCCAACGTTGGGACGGCCGATGATCGCCAATGTGGTCAGTTTGTCCTCGTCGCTGTCTTCCGCCATCGGCAGGGCGTCAACGATCCGGTCGAGAAGATCCCCTACCCCGCGTCCGTGTAGCGCGCTGATCGAAACCGGTTCGCCCAGCCCGGTCTTCCAGAGGGTCGACACGTCCAGCTCTTTGGCTGCATCGTCGACCTTGTTGGCGACCAGGATGACGCGGGCCGTGGTGTCGCGCAGCATCTTTTCCACGGCGGCATCGTCCTCGGACAAGCCGACGGTGCCGTCCACCACCAACAGCACAACGTCGGCGCCCACCAGCGCTGCTTCAGCCTGGGCGGTGATGCCCGCGGCCAACTCTTGGCCGGCCGCCAGTTCCCAACCCCCCGTATCGATCAGAATGAAGTCGCGGCCTGCCCAGTCACAGCGAAACTCACGGCGGTCACGCGTGACACCCGGGCGTTCTTGCACGACGGCGGCTCGGCGGCCCAGAACACGGTTGACCAGCGTCGACTTGCCGACGTTGGGACGGCCCAGTACGGCAACCACCGGCAGCCGGCTCATATTTGTTTGGCGATGGTCGAGATATGCACGCCCCCAGCTTAAGGAGCTGGAGACATGTCACGGCCGGGTTACAGGACCGAAGGTCTTCTACCATGGGGTCATGCCTGAGAAAGTGTTGCTAGCCGAGCCTCGCGGGTTCTGCGCCGGGGTTGAGATGGCAATCAAAGCGCTCACCTGGATGGTGCGTGTCTTCGAACCCCCCGTGTACTGCTACCACCAGATCGTCCATAACCAATGGGTAGTCAAGGCGTTCGAGCAGGTCGGAGTCGTGTTCGTTGATGAGATCGAAGAGGTGCCGCAGGGAGCGCCCGTCATGCTATCGGCCCACGGGTCGGCGCCCGACGTGGTGGTTGGCGCCGGCGACCGAGCCGGGGTCGTCATCGACGCAGTCTGCCCTTTGGTCACCAAGGTGCACCATGAGGTCAAGCGGATGGCGGACCAAGGCTTCGACATTATCTACGTCGGACACGAGGGCCACGACGAAGCGATCGGCACGGTCGCCGAGGCCCCCGGAGCGATCGCTCTTGTCCAACCGGAGACCGGTCTGGCCGGATTCGATCCGGCCGACTCGACCAAGGTGGCCTTGCTGGCACAGACGACGCTGGGTATCCACGAGTGGAAATCCGTTCTCGATGAAGCGGGCCGCCGATATCCAGACTTGTGGACCGCTCGTAAGAGCGACCTCTGCTATGCCACCACCAACCGTCAAGATGCGGTGCAACAACTCTCCGATCGGGCAGATTTGATTCTGGTGGTTGGTTCCGAAAACTCATCGAATACTCAGGCGCTCGTTCGAGTTGCAGAAGAGTCCGGAACCATCGCCTACCGGATCGACAGCGCCGCCGCCATCCGGGACGAATGGCTGATCGACGCCCGGATCGTCGGATTAACCGCCGGCGCGTCTGCGCCCGACCATCTTGTCCAGGAGGTCATCGACCGCGTGAAGCCAATTGATGGCTTCGAACTATTCACGGTGACGGACGAGGAAGAGTACTTCCCCCTCCCCCGTCAATTGCGCGGCTTTGTCACCGCGTTGCAGGCAGCCGTCGAAGGTGGCTTCACTGCCCGCCAACCGGGGCGTCCCGGATTCCTCGAGCACGACCGGGAGTGGACTGCCACCGAGGCGCTGCAATTGGTCCGGCCCTAGGACTTCCCTACCCGCTCGGTTACCAGCTCAACGATTCGGGCTATCACCTCGTCAATGCGCAGGTCGGAGGTGTCCACCTCAACCGCGTCGGAAGCCGGGCGAAGCGGTGAGGTCAACCGGGTCGAATCACGATGGTCGCGGCGCTCGAGCTCCTGGGCGATACCCTCCAGTGACTCGCCCTCGCCCTTTAGGTCCCCGGCGCGACGGGCGGCCCTTATCTCCGGACGGGCGGTGAGAAATATCTTCACCGGTGCTTCGGGGAACACCACTGTGCCGATGTCACGACCCTCAACTACTGCGGCTCCCCCGTGCTGATCCACCCAGGCTTGCTGCCGAGCCACCAACAGTTCGCGCACCCCGGGTATTGCCGACACCCGGCTGGCGCCGGAGGCCAGCCCGGGGCTGCGGATGGCTTCGCTGACGGCTTCACCCCCCAGCAGCATGGTTCCGTCGTGGTAATCGAATTCCGTTTTGCGGACGGCTTCGATGACCGCCTCGGCGTCATCGAGATCGATGCCGCCCCGAATGGCCACCAGAGCGGCGGCCCGGTAGAAAGCCCCGGTGTCGAGATGTGGAAGGTCGAGCCGGGCGGCCACTCCCTTGCTGACGGTCGTCTTGCCAGCCCCGCCGGGGCCATCGATCGCTACCACGATACGATCCATCATCAGTCCGGCCTCCGTCTCCAGGCTCGCTAAGTTACCGCCCTCGGGCCAGAGCTGCCCCATGTCCTCAAAGAAGGTAGGCCAGGTCTTGACCACGCAACCCGGATCGCGTATCACAACGTTCGGAACCACCAGACCCGCCAAGGAGAACGCCATCGCCATCCGATGATCGTCATAGGTGTCGATCTCGGCACCGTGCAGTAATCGGGGACGTACGACCAACCGGTCGGGACCGGCTTCCGTGTCGGCCCCCAGCTTGCGAAGCTCAGCCGCGAGGGCCGCCAGCCGATCCGATTCCTTGATGCGCAGGTTGGCGATGTTGGTGAACCGGCTGGGACCGGAAGCGAAGGCACCCGCCACAGCAACTGCCAAAACCGCATCCGGCATGTCCCCCATGTCGACGTCGACGCCGGTCAAGCCGTCCGCCGGACCGGTCAGCGAGAACCCGGGGTCGCTCCACTCGATCGCGCATCCCATGGCCGCCAGCACGTCGAGAATGCCCAGATCTGCTTGACGTGACCCCCGTCTGAACCCGGGTACCTGAACCGATCCGCCGGTTATGGCCGCAGCCACGAGCGGGTAGGCGGCGGCTGAAGCGTCTGGCTCTACGTGGAACGAGCCGGATTGGTACCGGCCCCGCGATATCCGGATTCCGTTTGCGTCCAACTCGACGTGCGCCCCGAACGCTCGCATCACCTCAACGGTGCTCTCGACGTAGGGGCGCGACACCAGTACCCCGTCCAGGAACTCCAGCGACGTGTCTTGCTTCGCGTAGGGAGCCGCCAGCGCGATGGCCGAAACGAACTGGCTGGAGCGACGCGCATCGATGACGGTGTGACCACCCGGCAGCTCACCCCCGCCCACTCGCACCGGTGGACATCCCCCGGCTCCCAGCGCTTCTACATCAGCGCCGAGCGCCTGCAAGGCTGCGACGAGCTCTCCGATGGGGCGCCGGCGCATTCGGGGAGTGCCGTCGATGAGCGAAGGTCCATCGGCTAGGGTGGCTGCGGCGGTGAGGAACCGGGCAGTGGTACCGGAAGCGGCCGCGTTGAGGGCACGGATGGAGCCCAGAAGGTGGCCGCCGGTCCCGGCGACTACCACTGCCTCCCCGGCCACGGCAAACGAACCGCCCAGTCGGGTCAGGCACTTCATCATCACCCGGGTGTCCTCGGCATCCAGGGCTCCAATCAGGGTGCTTGTTCCGCCCGCCAGGGTTGCGCACAAGAGGGCCCGGTTGGTGAGACTCTTCGAGCCGGGCAGGCGGACGGTGCCGTCGACCGGACCCCGCGGTCGAATGGCCAGGCGTTCTGGAAATCGGTAGGGCGCAACCATCACTGGGGAGTCTGGCACGCCCTCACGAGGCGGTAGCCGCCGCGTAAAGAGATCGCACCTCCTGCATGGTGAGCGGGCGCGAAGCGCCGGTCTTGAGACCCGGATCCTTGAGCGGGCCGATGGCCGTCCGAAATAGTTGTATCACCGGATGTCCGATCGCCTCGCACATGCGCCTCACTTCCCGCTTGCGCCCTTCGCTCATCGTCACCTCGAGCAAAGCCCGATCCCGGGAGGCGTCCAGTAATCGAGCGGAGATCGCCGCGGCATGTCCGTCGTCCAGATCGACGCCCGTTTCGAGTCTTCGCACCTCCGCAGTCGTCGGCATCCCTTCGACCAGGACCGAGTAGGTCTTCGAAATGCCATGGCTCGGATGCGTTATGAGATTGGTCAGGTCTCCGTCATTGGTGAGCAGAAGCAGTCCTTCAGAGTCGGCGTCGAGGCGACCGACCGGGTAGACCCTCGGGTCCGACGGTACGAGGTCGATAACGGTGGGACGCCCTTGCGGATCCGCGGCGGTGCTCACCACCCCGGCCGGTTTGTTGACCAGGTAGTAGACAAGATTGGGGCGAATCGGCAAACGCACCCCATCCACCTCAACGGTCACGACTTCTCGCAGCACTTTTTGGCCGAGGTGCGCAGCCACACCGTCGACGGTCACCCGGCCGGCCTTGATCATCTCCTCAGCGCCCCGCCGGGAGGTAATACCGGAATGAGCGATCAGCTTCTGCAACCGGGCCAGTTCGGTCACGCGTCGGCCCGAAAGGTCTCCTCGAGGGTCTCAACCACGCTGGCAGGCGGAACATGGTCGGCCAGAGGTGGGAGATCGTCCATCGACTGCAGACCTAGCTTCTCGAGGAACAAGGCCGTCGTACCGTAAATCGTGGGAGTGCCCGGCAGCGGCAAGCGTCCGGCCTCTTCGACCAGACCTCGCCGTTCGAGGGTTCGGATCGCCGAGTCTGAATCGACACCCCGTATTTCGGCGATCTGGTTTCTGGAGACCGGCTGGCGATAGGCGACCACGGCCAGTACTTCGAGAGCTGCATTGGAGAGCCTGCTGGCCGTGGCGGTCGTTGCGAACCTCTCGAGGTACGGGAATGCGTCGGGATGGCTGTAGCAGCGCCACCCGCCGGCGATTCGCCGGAGCGTTATGCCGCTCTGGCGGGTCGCCAGGTCGGTGGACAAGGCTTCAAGTTCGGCTTCCACGATCTCCACCGGGATCTCCAGCACCTCCGCCAGTTCTTCGACCGGAACCGGCTGCTCGGCTACGAACAAAATGGCTTCCAGGATGCTGCGATTGTTCACGATGTGCGACTCCACTCACTCGTCAGGTCGTCCGGGATGGCGCCGCCCGATCGCCGAACTTCGATGTTGGACAGCCAGTCACGCTGGGCCACTTCGACGAGGCCCCATCGAGCCAGCTCCAGCAACGCCAAAAAATAGGCGACGACCTCCACCTTGCGAGTGGTGTGCGACACTATCTCATCAAAACTGGTCTCGGCTAGATCTTCGATCTTCGATCTGAGATCGTGGATGGCAGCTTCGACGGACGGCAGTTCGAGATCGAGATGATCGAGGTCTGGTTCCCGGTTCGGGGCGGCCAGAACCCGGGCAGCTATGGCAACTAACTCGAGTGCATCGACCGGAATGTTCACCTCCGGGGGCCGGGGCGAAACTGCCTGATCCATTCCGGCCGACCGGGGGATGTACCGGTTGGCTTCCTGCAACCGATGGGTCAACACGGCCGCGACGTCTTTGAACGTCACACAGGCCAGCAGGCGAACCAGCAATCGGTCTCTTTCCTCCATCAGCGCGAGCTCTTCATCCAGATCGACGGCCGATTCGTCGGGAAGGAGGTGGCGGGCCTTGAGCTGCACCAGGGTTGAGGCAATCAGTAGGAATTCACTGGTGACTTCCAAATCGAGTTCCCGCATGTCATCGAGGAAAGAAAGGTATTCCAAGACGAGATCGGCGAGGCTGAGGTTGGTGATCTCGAGCTGGCGGCGCGTGATCAACTGCAAGAGCAGATCAAGAGGGCCTTCGAATACGGCGGTCTTCACTTCATAGGTCATGAACTTCGGTTGGTCGCGGTCAACGCATGGTATTGGCTTGCCGGGCATGAACACAGCATTATCGGTCGGCGCTCCGCAACACGTCCCACTCTTCGCCCGGAATCGTGGCCGGCCGTCGTCCGTGGTGATGACGGGCAAACTCGACGACCAGCGCCCCTGAACCCAGACCGGCCAACTCCTCGGCTCCCAGAGGTCCGTGGTCCAGGTACCGTCGCCAGGATCCGCGCACCGGCATACGCAGCTTGGCGAAGACACTCGCCATCGATCTCGCGATCACACCCAGATTGGCCTGACGTTTACCGACGTCATGGAGGAGACCGGCCCGAATCAGATCGCGCCGGTCCGGTCGAGCCGCGACGATCATCCGCGCGGCTTCCAGCCCGTGACGCTGGTCGGCAACCGGTTGCTCCCAGTAGATGCGCGACTCCCCTTCGCTCTCCAGCCAAGCATCCACTTCCCGGCGTTCTTCAGCGGTCAACCGACCGGCCGTTGCCACCGCAATAAACCTGCCGACCAGGTGAGACCAGCTACCCAACTCCATCAGCGCAGCCCCATCCAATCGGACACAGTTGAGATAGGAACCGACAACCAACGGGTCGCTCCGGGAATGATGAACAGCAGAGCAAAGAGAATCAAGAAGCCGTACGGTTCCACCTTTGCGTAGGCCGCCCGGCCCCGGTCACCAAGCAACAGCGGGACCATGCGGCTGCCATCGAGCGGCGGTATGGGCAGCAAGTTGAAGACCGCCAGGACGACGTTGATGATTCCAAACGCCCAAACCAGATCGGCAACGATCCCGGAGGTTGCCGGCAGGATCACCCGCCCGGCTATCAAAGCCAGGGCGAGATTTGACACCGGGCCCGCCAACGCGGTCAAAGCCATCCCCTCGGTCGGACGGCTGAAAGCCCGCGGGTTGACCGGCACCGGCCTCGCCCACCCGAATACCGGTGCACCACTCAACGCCAACATGGCCGGCAACAAAACCGAACCGAAAGGGTCGATGTGCGGGATCGGATTGAGGGTGAGGCGGCCGGCCGCGGCAGCAGTCCCGTCACCGAGGCGCCGAGCCACCAACCCGTGCGATACCTCGTGCAGGATGACGGACATGATCAACAAGATGATGAAGATAACCGGATCGAGGATCCGGTTGCCGGTGACCGTCAACGGGAGCTATCTCCGTTGGTTCTTGCAGTCGAAACACAGTACCGAGGCAGGCCGCGCTTCCAACCGCACCGGTGGAATCGGTTGACCGCACTTGTTGCAGAGACCGTAGGAGCCATTCTCGATCTTGACGAGCGCCTCATCTACCGATTTCAGCTGTCCTTTCAGGGACTCAACCAGGCCCAGCAACTCGGTCCGTTCCGCGGTAGCGGCTCCGGCATCGGCGAACCCGTCACCAAACTCGAGATCCGAGCGCAGGTCGCCACTTTCGGTGGCACCGAGCTCTTCGAGTTGGCGTACCAGTTTCTCGCGCTCTTGGTTCAAGGCTGTGCGAGCGCCATCAAATTCCATCGTCGTGTTCACCTGCTCCGTGGGTGGGACGTGATGTACACCTCGTAGAGATGCTGGGGTGATACCCGTGTGTACACCTGTGTGGTGCTGATGTTAGCGTGACCGAGCATCTCTTGGACAGTTCTCAGGTCGGCTCCTCCCTCGACCATGTGCGTAGCGGCCGAATGTCGGAGCACATGGGGAGATACCTTGGCCGGATCAAGGCCGACCCGACCGGCCGCTTTTCGAACGATGCCCCACACTCCCTGTCGCGTGAGCCGTGCCCCGCGGGCGTTGAGAAACACGGCCCCGGCATCGACTCGATCACCCTTGAGTGTCATCCGATGAGGCAGATAGGCCGCGATGGCATCTATGGCCGGGCGTCCAACCGGCACCAGGCGCTGCCGGTTCCCTTTCCCGGTCACCAGGGCCGTTCGGTCTTCGAGGTCAAGCGCCCTGAGGTCAAGACTCACGGCTTCTGTGACCCGCACTCCGGTGGCGTACATGAACTCCAGCAGCGCCCTGTCTCGCGCCCCGAGCGCGGTCTCATCGACCGGGGAGGCCAGTAGTCGCTCGACCTCGTCGACGGTCAGCGCTTTGGGCAACGCCGACCCCAATCTCGGGCTGTCGAGCAGGACCGTCGGATCTTCCGAGGCGAGCTGTTCAGCAACGAGGAAGCGATGCAGACCGCGCATCGCCGCTACTTTGCGGGCGATGGTGGCCGGTTTCAAGGCAGCCGCATGGAGTTGAGCAACATAGGCTACGGCCCGGCCGGCCGTCGGGTCATTCCCGCCGAGGTAGTCCAGGTAGTCCGCCAGATCACGGCGGTAGGCTGCCACAGAATTGGCGGCCAGTCCTCGCTCGGCACTCAGTGAGGCGAGGTATTCCTCGATCCCCACCGCCAACAACGACGTCACCCGGCCAACGCCGCTAGGGCGGAGATTGGATCCTCGAATGGCATCCCTAGGCTCCTGGCCACTGCCGAATTGACGACGGACCCGCCCACCACGTTGACCCCCGGCAGGAGTTCCGGATGGTTGGCTACGGCAGCCTGGACCCCCTCATCGGCAATAGTGAGCAGATACGGGAGGGTGGCGTTGGTCAGCGCGTAGGTCGACGTATGAGGCACCGCCCCGGGAATATTACCGACGGCGTAATGCACGACGTCGTGGAGGACATACACGGGATCCTCGTGGGTCGTTTCCCGGCTGGTCTCAAAACACCCCCCTTGATCGATGGCGATATCAACGAGCACCGCCCCTCGCTTCATGGATCGGACCATGTCTTCCGTAACCAGCTTCGGTGCGCTTGCACCGGGTACGAGCACCGAGCCGATCACCAAGTCGGCATCGCGCACCTGTTCCTCGATAGTGAGCTGGTTTGACGTCAGGGTCAGGATGTGGCCGCTGTAAAGAAGGTCGAGAGTGCGCAGTTTCGATAGGTCGTTGTCGAGGGCGACCACCGTCGCCTGCAGGCCGATGGCCATGAGAGCTGCATTGGTGCCGGCTATGCCGGCACCAATGACGACTACCTTGGCGGGCATGACTCCGGGCACGCCACCCAGCAAGATTCCCCGACCCCCATGGGCCTTCTCCAGGTAGTAGGCCCCGGCCTGGGTGGCCATGCGACCGGCTACTTCCGACATCGGAGCCAGCAACGGCAAGCTGTGGTTCGGCAACTGCACCGTCTCATAGGCGATACCGACGATCCCCCGGGTCAGAAGACCCGCAGCCAGCACCGGATAGGCAGCCAGGTGAAGGTAAGTGAAGAGCAGCTGGCCGGGCCGCAATTTGGAGACCTCGATCGCCTGCGGCTCTTTGACCTTTAAAATGAGACCTGCTCCGGCGAAGACGTCGTCGCCGGTTGGCACGATGACGGCTCCCTGGGCGCGGTACTCTTCGTCGTGGATGGTCGATCCCTCGCCCGCTTCGGTTTCTATGATCACCTCGTGACCGTGGGCGACCAGCTCGCGGACACCTACCGGAGTGATCGCCACCCGAAACTCTGCTGGTTTGATCTCCTTTGGAATACCGATGATCACGCCGACCACTCCTTCTCAAGCGCCAAGAGACCGATCAGGGTCTTGGCGTCCCGAATCTCTCCATTCCGAACCCTACGCAATGCTTCGTCGATGGGCAGCCGCACCACCTCGGCCCTTTCTTCCTCGATACCTTTCGGGCGGGACTCAACCGACTCGAGCTCCTCAGCGAGGTACACCCAGATGAGTTCGTCGGTGAAACCCGGGGTGGTGTAGAAGGTGTGGAGGAGAGTAAGCCGGTCCGGCCGATATCCGATCTCTTCCTCACATTCCCTGACAGCCGTTGTTTCCGGATCCTCGCCCGGTTCATCACATTTCCCGGCCGGGATCTCCAACAACTCCTGGGCGATTGCCACCCGATATTGGGAGATGAGGACAACATCGCCCGCGATCACGGGAACGACCGCCACCGCGCCGGGATGGCGGATGACTTCGCGCCGGACCCACCGGCCTTCGGATACGACATAGTGGCGGCGCGCTAACTCTAGGAATGATGTTTTTGCGATGAGCCGCTCTCCGAGAAAACGGAAGCCGTTACTCACCGACGGGGCAGGTCGCCGACCACCGCGGGATCAGCGGCCCGGTCCTCCACAACAGGCCGCCCGGTTCGGTGCGCAGCGGCCGCAGCCATGAACCCGGCGAAGAGCGGATGAGGATCGTCCGGCCGCGATTTGAATTCCGGGTGGAATTGGGAGGCGATGAAGAATGGATGCGACGGTATCTCGACGATCTCCACCAGATGATCGTCAGGCGAGGTACCCGACAGCTGCATGCCTGCCGCTTCGAGATCTTTGCGGTACCGGTTGTTCACCTCGTAGCGGTGCCGGTGCCGTTCATAGATCAGCTCTTCTCCATAAAGGCGCCGAGCCAGCGTGCCTTCCTTGAGTTTCGCGGCATAGATACCGAGACGCATGGTCCCACCCATATCCGACACGTTTTGCTGACTCTCCATCAAATCGATAACGGGGTGCGGCGCGGTCGGATCGAACTCGGCGCTGTTTGCTCCCGTCAACCCCAGCTGGGAGCGGGAAAACTCAATAACAGCACACTGCAATCCCAGGCAAAGGCCCAGAAACGGAACCCCGTTTTCCCGGGCGTGACGGGCCGCGGCGATTTTTCCTTCGATACCCCGGATGCCAAATCCGCCGGGCACCACGATCCCATTGAGTCCCTGCAGATGGTCTGCGGCCAACAGACCATCCATGTCGTCGCTGGGAATCCATCGCAGATCCAGCTGCACGTCATTGTCGAGAGCACCGTGCCGAAGGGCCTCGACAACCGAGAGGTAGGCATCGGGAAGGTCAACGTACTTACCAACCAGACCGATGGTGACCGGGTCGGTAGCTCGTTTGGCCCGCTCGACCATCGCCTCCCAGGCACGCAGATCCGGCTGATCGGTTTTCAAGTCGAGGATCCTGCAGGTGACCTCGTCGAATCCCCCACGGTGCAACATGAGGGGGACGGCGTAGATGTCTCCCACGTCCGTTGCATTGATCACGGCGTCGGCATCAACATCACAGAACAGGCTGATCTTGCGAACCGCCGCATCGTCGATCGGTCGGTCCGACCTAACGACGATCACATCAGGGTGGATGCCCCGGCTTCGCAATTCAGCTACGGAATGTTGCGTGGGTTTGGTCTTCATTTCTTCGCTCGAGGCGATGTACGGAACGAGTGTGACGTGAACGTAGGCCGTGTTGGAGCGGCCAACATCTTTG
>JAOTUY010000120.1 GCA_029863625.1 Acidimicrobiia bacterium | reverse complement strand
CGGCCCAACTTGCGGTAGGCAGAACCTTCGCCACCGGCAGTCCGAGGAAACCGCACGGCGGCGAGGATCTCATCCTCGGCCAGTGCCGTGGTGAAAGCGTCGACAAAGAAATCGTCCGCAGCCACCGTCCGCACGCCCCGCACCGATTGAGCCACCATGACTCCACCGAGAGCCAGCACCGCGGCAGTCTGGTCGGCCGATGAATCGGCGTGTGCCAGCGAGCCACACATAGTGCCCCGATTTCGGACCTGGACGTCACCGGTCCATGCCGCAGCCTCGGACAGTGCGGCGGCATGGTCGAGCAAGATCGAACCGGCCGCAATTTGGCGATGCCGGACGAGGGCGCCGACCTCGATGCCACCCGGGATCTCGGAGACTTCGGACAGCCCGGCTATACGGCCGATATCCACAACCATCGAGGGTGACAGGACCCTCAGTTTCATCATAGGGATGAGGCTCATGCCGCCCGCCAAGACTTTGGACCCCGCTACTGCGCTCAGCACCTCGCAGGCTTCGCCCAGATCGCTCGGTGCCTCGTAGTCAAACGCTCGCGAGTACATGACTACCCACCTTCGGCGGTCGTGGTGACGGAGTCCCCGCCGGCGGTGATCGGAGGGGTCATCGAGCCGAAGAGTTGCGACGTTTCCGCCCGCATCTCGGCTGCAGCAACTTCTACGGCCCGAACGATGTTGTGGTACCCGGTGCAGCGACAGAGATTCCCGTCAATGGCCCGCCGGATCTCTCCATCGGTCGGATCAGCGTTGTGGGCGAGCAGTGCCACGCTCGACAGAATCATCCCGGGGGTACAGAACCCGCATTGCAGGGCATGACACACCGAGAAGCTCTTCTGTAATGGATGGAGTTCATCGGTCGCCAGACCCTCGATGGTGAGAAGGTCGGCCCCCTCCGCCTGAAGAGCGAGCATCGCACACGACTTCACCGCCAGACCATCGACGAGAACCGTACATGCCCCGCAATAGGACGTCTCGCATCCGATATGGGTGCCGGTGAGCCCGAGCCGGTCCCGCAGCAAGTGCACGAGCAGCAGGCGCGGCTCGATGTCCTCCGTCACCCCGCGGCCGTTGACCGTCATCCTCACACGCACTGGGATCCTCCCGACGTCACGAGTGTTTCTACAGTAGTGATCTCTCCGGTTTTGCCGGGCGTCGACCAGACGTCCAGGACCTTATCGGGCGAAACCCAGCTCGCCCAGCCTGGCTACCACGGTTGGATCCGCCAGGAGCTCGCGCAGCGCTGCCACGGCGGGCCGGTCCCAACGCGATGCGGGTACGGCGAAATCGAACTGCTCGTCCTGTAGGAAGTGAAACTCCAACCCGGCGGCCGTCGCCACCGTTTCGAGGGTGACTCCCCAGTCCGCTCTGCCCTGTTCCACTGCGGCGGCCACGGCATGGTGGGTTCGAGCCTGATGCAGATACCCTTCGGGCCGGTGTCCGGCCAACAACCGGTCGATGAGCACCCGGGTTCCGCTGCCGGGGTTGCGGTTGACCATCCGGTAGGGGCTTTCGCCAAGCACTGCCATCAGCATCGTTGCGTCTTCGAGGTCGAGGGCAGGATCGCCTTTGCGGAACACGATCCCCTGGCGGCGCCGGTAGCCGGGCAAAAGCCGTACTCCCTCGGGCAGGAAGGGGGCGTTGTACTGGCCGGTCGCTTCATCCATGAGGTGGATCCCCGCCACATCGGCCTCACCTCGACCGACGGCGGTGATCCCGCCGGTTGACCCGACCGGTACCATCTTGACTCGGAACCCGCGCTCGGTGAGCAGGCCGAGCAGATAATCGAAACCGATACAGTGGCTGCCGATGGCCGCCAGGTCGGTCGGCCGGATCCTCGGATGCAGCAGACGCACCGTCACATTGGACCCCTCCTCGATGTACTCCACCTCGGCCGGGATGCGCAGGAATCCGTCCGCCCGCACAAAAGCGGTGACGCTGCCCGACCCGGCCCCGAGCGGATAGGCGGCCGGCCCGTCCGTCCCTTCCACCACATCGACGAGGGTGTACTCGGTCCGTCCGGGTACCGAGGTGACTCGCATGGGCAAGACGGCTTCGATTACGCCGCTACTCTCGGCCGGCCGGCCCGACAACCGACGAAGGAGCGGTACCACGAATTCGTGAAAGGTGAAGATCGCCGAGGTGGGAAAACCGGGGAGGACCACAACCGGCTTTCCGGCCACCACGGCCAGCAGGATCGGCTTGCCCGGTTTCAGGGCCACCCCGTGTACCAGGACACCGGGTGAGTCCGGGAGACGTTCGGCCAGACGGTGCACAACGCCGGCGTTGATATCCCCTTCCCCTTTGGAAGTTCCACCCGAGAGCAGTACCACGTCAACCGCGTGTGGACCGACCAGCAGGGGTTCGAGAGTTGCTTCGAGCAATCGCTCGTTGTCGGGAATGATTCCGCCGGGGACGGGGTCGCAGCCGAGTTCGGCCACGGCGTCGAGCAGGACCCGCTGGTTCGAGTCGAAGACCTGCCCGACTCCCAAAAGGCGGCCCGGTTCCACGATCTCGTTGCCGGTCGACACTACGGCCACTCGGGGACGCTGCACGACGGTGATCCGGTCCACCCCCACCGCTGCCAGGATCCCCGTTTCGCGCGAGGTGAGCAGCGTGCCCCGTCGCAGGATGACCTCACCTCTACCGATGTCGGAGCCGGCGAAGGTGATGTTGCCGCCGGGAACCACAGGGTGGGTAACCCGGATGCCTCCCGCAGTCGGTTCGGTGTGCTCTACCATCACCACCGCGTCCGCCCCGCGGGGTATCACTCCGCCGGTGGCGATCGGGACGGCTACACCCTGTGCCACCTCAAAACCGTCGGGAGGGGTGACACCCGCCTCTAGGGTCAGGTCGGCAATATGCAGCGGGACCGGGGCCAATTCCTCGGCTCCGAAGGTGTCGGCGGCGCGGACTGCAAACCCGTCCATGTTGGAGCGGTCGAAGGCGGGCACGTCGACGGCGGCGGCGACCTCACCTGCCAGAACCCGGCCAAGAGCCGATGGGAGGCCGATCTCCTCCGGGCGTGGTTCGAGGCCTGCGCACGCCTGAGCGAATCGCTGATGAGCGACCGCCTCGTCGACAACATCGAGGAATTGATGCTGCCTCATGGAACCGCCTGCGAGTCATAGAGGTAGACGTCGACTTCGGTTCCCTGGGGATAACCCTCCAGCCCGGCGGGTATCACCACGAATCCGTTGGCTCTGGTCACCGATGAGAGCACCGAGGCGCCGGACACGGCCAGCGGCTCCACCCGGCCAGCATTGATCAAAACGCGGGCGTAGTCGGTCCGTCCGATTTGCGATACCAGCCGTTTACCCAGCGGCAGACGGAGGGTGGAGTAGGGCCAGCGGGCCGGGAGACCGCTCATCGTCCGGATCACCGGACCGGCGAAGAAGTCGTAGGCAACCAGCGCGGACACCGGGTTGCCGGGTAGCAGCAACACAGGAGTGCCGCCGATGCGTCCAACGCCGGTGGGCGACGAAGGACGCATCGCGACTCCGTGGACCAGCAGCTCGCCCAGCTCCGCCACCAGCGGCGGGACGATGTCCTCGCTGCCGACCGAAGCGGCTCCGGCGGTGATGATGACATCGGCGCCCGCCTCGGCCAACGCGGCCTTCATGGCTGTGTAGTCGTCGCGGAGACGGAGAACGTCCGGGCGGCCGCCATCGCGCTCCACCAGCGCGGTCAGCATCGGCGAATTGCTGTCAACGATGCTGGTTCCGAAAGGTCTCTCGCCGGGAGCGAGCAATTCGTCACCGGAGACGATGATCCGGACCCGCGGGCGGCAATAGACCTGTACGGGATCATGGCCGATCGAGGCGAGCAAGCCGGCGTCCTGGGGTAGAAGCCGCCGGCCCCGAGGAAGGACCGTGGTGCCGGCCTCGACGTCCTCGCCCACCCGGCCGATGTTCCGGCCCTCCGGTACCGGAGCATTCACTTCGAGGCGACCCTTTCGCTCGGTGGCGTCTTC
>JAOTUY010000059.1 GCA_029863625.1 Acidimicrobiia bacterium | reverse complement strand
TCGCCGGTGTTCACCAGGCCGGTCCAGTCGCCGTCCAATGCCCGCACCTGCAGCCACTGGAGAAACACGGCAACCAGCACGCCGACGAGGAACCATGCCATCAGATGCCGCGTGTCGAGTCTGCGAGACACGGCATGGGGGGCGCGTTGCATGGATGGCATTGTGTCATTGTCGGCAGCCCCGGCCAACGATTGAGTGACGACTGGCGAGATTCGCTCGAGCCTGGGAACCTCTCGACTCATGAGAACCGAATGGGAAGATCTCGCTGAGTGGTGGCAGCAAGAGTTGGCAGATGATTCTGGCTACGCGGAGGAGGTGCTACCGCTCCTGCTCGACCTGCTCGATCCCCGACCGGGAAACCGCTACCTGGACGCTGGATGTGGCGACGGCCGGGTTATGCGAGCCGTGGTCGAAACGGGTGCGACTGTCATCGGATGTGACCTCAACCTGGAGCTCTTGCGCCTTGCGAAAGCAGAGGGTCCGGTGGTCGGTTGCCGCCTGCCGAACCTGGACTGGATTCGCCCCGCCACCTTTGACGGTGCCTACGCCAGTCTGGTCGTAGAGCATCTCGTCGACCTGGCCTCCTTCTTTGCCGGGCTGGCTGAGGCCGTGCGATTCGGCGGCCCGTTGGCGCTGGTGGTAAACCACCCGCTCTTCACGGCTCCCGAATCCGGCCCGGTGGTGGATCCGACCGACGGCGAAGTCTTCTGGCGGTGGGGTACCTACCTCGAGGACGGGTATACGGAAGAACCGGCCGGCGCAGGGCGGGTGACGTTCTACCACCGACCGCTGGCCACCCTCCTCAACGCGGCGGCCGACGCAGGTTGGTCGTTGGAGCGGACCGTCGAACGGGGCGTGCCAACCACCACCCGCGATCCGCTCCTGGCGTCGCAGGGCCACATTCCTCGCTTGCTGGGAGTTCGCTGGACCAGGGGTGAGGAAGACTTCTAAGGGGTGACCGGTTCGCCGTTGAGCTTCCGGTACACGTAGGCCAGCGCCAACATCGAGACGGGAACGGTGATCAACAACCCCACTCCGAGGGCGATCGCCCCGGCCAGATTGAAGAAGAACAGCGCCACACCGAACGCAAACAAGTCCCACTTCTGCGCCTTGGTGATAGCTGCGCTTTGCTCGATGCTCTGCACGATCCCATGTTCCTTGTCAACGATGTTGTAGCCGAAGAAGCCGAACGTAACCGCCAGATAGATCCCCGGGACGATGAGGAAGACGAACCCGATGCCGACCATGACCCCGACGATGACCGAGGCGATGAAGTAGGGCAACGCCAGGTCGGCTCGCTGGAACAGGTCGGCCGTCTCGACGGGTTGGCCGTCGACGATCTTGAGAGCGATTCGGATCAAACCCATCGAGATCAGGATCGAAACGAACCATCCGATCAGACTCATGAGACCGGCGAGGAAACCGCGTCCAAGCAACCAGAAGATCAGATTGACTGCCAGGATGGCCAGCGCCGCGGTGACCAGCGGTCCGATGTTCTCCTGCAGTTTTTTCCATCCGTAGCTCAGTGCCTCGCCAATCGAGAAGCGGTTCGAGTCGGGAATGGTCATCTGGCCTCCACAGCGATTCGGCGTCCAGCCGACACTAATCGCCCCGGCCTTCCGACCGCGGCACCCAGTGCAGGCTCACGCCGTCGGTACACTTCTCCGGGCATGCGACGTCCCACTCCTGCTGAGATTCCCGACTCCCCGGGCGCATATCTGTTTCGTGACATTCATGGGCAGGTGCTCTATGTCGGCAAGGCAAAGTCGCTTCGTAAGCGGGTGGCCAACTACTTCGGCAACGACCTCCAGGCACGCACCCAGGCGATGGTTGATGCCGCCGACGGCGTCGACTGGATAGTCACGGACAGCGAAGTTGCTGCCTTGATGCTCGAATACTCGTTGATCAAAAAGCACCTTCCCCGGTTCAACATCCGGCTGCGGGACGACAAGAGCTATCCGTACCTGGCCATCACCCGCTCCGATGAGTGGCCGCGGGCCCGGGTCATGCGCGGCAAGAAGCGAAAGGGCACTGAGTATTTCGGTCCGTACGCCCACACGTACGCGATTCGCAAGACTCTTGACGAACTCCTCAAGACTTTCCCGATCCGGACATGTTCCGAAGGGTTGTTCCGCCGGCAGAAAGCGCAGGGGAGACCCTGCCTGTTGTTCCACATCGAGAAATGCTCCGGGCCGTGTGTGGGAGAGGTATCTCCTGATGACTACCAGGAGTACGTCGACGGCCTGGCTCGCTTTCTTGGCGGTGACACGGACCAGATCGTTGAGCAATTGCGCGCCAACATGGCGACCGCCGCCGATGAACTCGCCTACGAGCAGGCCGCCAGGTTTCGCGATCGGCTCCACGAAGCCGAGCGAGCCATCGCCCGCCAAGAGGTAGTGACCGATCGTCCAGAAGACTTCGATCTCATCGCTCTCGAAGAGGATGATCTCGAGGCGGCGGTGCAAGTGCTGACCGTGCGACGAGGCCGGGTGGTTGGACGCTTGGGCACCGTGCTCGACAAGGTGGAGGATGTAACCACCGGTGAGCTGATCGCCAGCATGCTGCGCGAGTTGTACGGCGAGGACCGGCCCCCTAAGGCCGTTCTGGTGCAGGAACTCCCCCCAGACGCCAACCTGTGGGCTGAGTGGCTGAGCGAACGGCGGGGTGCCCACGTTTCGCTTCGAGTTCCGCAGCGCGGAGGCAAGCGTCGATTGCTGGAGACGGCCCGGACCAACGCCCGGGAAGCTTTTGCGCGACACCGACTGCGCCGCCAATCAGATCATAACGCCCGGGCGAGGGCGCTTCGTAGCCTGCAGGACACCCTGGGGCTGCCGGTGCCACCGCTCCGAATCGAGGCGTATGACATCTCCACTATTCAGGGCACCAACACGGTCGGCTCCATGGTGGTGCTCGAAGATGGCCTTCCCAAGAACTCCGACTACCGCCGGTTCCGGATCCGAACCGTCGTCGGCCAGGACGACTTCGCCTCGATGGAAGAAGTTCTGCGCCGTCGGTTTGCCGCATACTTGAAAGAGCGTGACCTTCCCGTAGAAGAGCGCGGGAAGTTCTCGTACCCGCCCTCATTGGTACTCATCGATGGTGGAGCCGGCCAACTGTCCCGGGCGGTGCGCGTGTTGGGGGACCTCGACCTGGACATCCCGGTGGTTGGTCTGGCCAAGCGGATGGAAGAGGTCTATCTGCCCGGCCGGCCAGAACCGATACGGATCCCACGGGACGAAGAAGCTCTCCACCTGCTCCAGAGGGTCCGCGACGAGGCTCATCGTTTCGCCGTCACCTATCACCGCAAACTGCGTGATCGCACGATGATCGATTCGACTCTCGACGACGTGCCCGGGATCGGACCCACCCGCAAGAAAGCTCTGCTGAGGCGGTTCGGATCGCTCAAGCGGATCAGGGCTGCCAGTCGAGAGGAACTCGGCAAGGCGATACCCGGAACCGTGGCAGCAGACCTCTATGCCGCGCTGCACGGTTCCGAACGCTAGGAGTTGCAACACGCAAATCCACTCACCTCTCGCGATTTGCCCAGCGGACAGACGCCCTCGACGCCCCTGGCGGCATCCTCCTCCTATACGCAGTTGTCGACTTCGCCTGCCTCGGGCTTCCTGGCCGGTGACGCCGGATGGCCCGCCGATACGAAGACCGTATGTGCGAGACACGGCACCAAGCAAGCAACGATCGGTTCCGGCGTGCGACACTATGGCGTGAGATTGGCGGCGAAAGCAAGAATGATCGGATTGGAGGCTTGTCGTGGTTAGCCGACCGCAGGTTCTCGTGGTTACCGGCATGTCCGGGGCAGGACGGTCCACCGCCGCCAAAGTCCTCGAAGACCTCGGCTATTTGGTGGTCGACAATCTTCCGCCGGCCTTGATCGGTGAGATCGTCCGATTCAATGATCTGGCCGACGTGCCTCGCCGGCTGGCGCTGGTCATCGACGCTCGGGGCGGCTTCAGTCTCGCGGATCTCAGCGCCGAGATGGACCGTTTGCTGCGGGGCGGGGTGTCGACTTCGCTGCTGTTCCTGGACGCCGACGACGACATGTTGATCCGACGGTACAAAGAGAACCGCCGTCCCCATCCGATGGCTCGGCCGACACTGGGTGAGTCGATCTTCGCCGAACGTGAGCTTCTGGCCGAGTTGCGAGCCGAGGCGGATTTCATCATCGACACGACCGACCTCAACGTGCACCAGTTGAGGGAAAGGATTGAAGAGGACTTCCAGGGCGGGCAACCCGAACGGCCGATGCGCGTCTCGGTGTCGTCGTTCGGTTTCAAACACGGCGCACCCCGGGACGCCGATCTGGTGTTCGATGTGCGGTTTCTTCCCAATCCACACTGGCAGGAGGAGTTGCGACCATTGACGGGCTCCGATGCTCCGGTGCGCGATTACGTGCTGGAAAACGACGACACGCAAGCCTTCCTGGGAAAGATCGAGGACATGCTGTCGTTCCTCATCCCGCGCTTCCGCAGGGTCGGGAAGTTGTACCTGAGTATCGGGATTGGTTGTACCGGTGGCCGGCATCGTTCGGTGGCGATAGCTGAAGAGTTGGGACGGTGGCTGGAATCCGAAGAGATTGAAGCGACGGTGCGGCATCGGGACTCGGCAAAATGACCACGCCGGAAACCTCTCTCGAATCCGAGTTGTTACAGCTGACCAAAGACGGGCCCCGGGTGGTCGCTATCGGCGGTGGACATGGGCTGGCGCAAGCCCTCGAAGCGGCGCTTTCTTACGCCTCGCATGTCACCGCGGTCGTCACCGTTGGAGATGACGGGGGATCGTCGGGAAGGTTGACCTCGACACTGGAGATCCCGCCGCCCGGCGATATCCGCAAGTGTCTTCTTGCATTGAGCCCGGAGCCGACGGTGTTACGGGAGCTGTTCGGCTACCGATTCGAGTCGACAGACGTGGCCGGCCATTCGCTCGGGAACCTGATGCTGGCTGCGCTCACCGAACTGCTGGGCGACGATTTCGAGGCCGCGGTGCGGGTTGTTTCGGGGATGTTGGGGACGGTCGGACAGGTGGTCCCGGTCGCCGCAAAGTCGCTCCACCTGCAAGCGGTTGTCGACGGGCGTTTGGTGGACGGACAGGCGGCCATCACCAGGGCCAGAGGCAGCCTGTCTGAGTTGTGGCTGGTTCCCGATGATGAACCGGCCAACCCCCGCGCCGTCGAGGCCGTGCAGTCTGCTGATCAGATCTTGATCGGGCCCGGAAGTCTGTTCACGTCGGTGATCGCGGCGCTGGCTGTGCCGGGCATGGCCGAGGCGCTCCAAAGCGCACCGGGTCACGTTGTCTTCGTCGCCAATCTCGTCACCCAGGATGGAGAAACGCTTGGAATGACCTGCGCCGATCATCTGGAGGCGCTTCGCCGGGTTGGAGGCGTCGACGTCGCCGGTACCATTGTTGCGCACCGGGGGGATCTACATGTGAAGGGGCCGGTCGAGCAGGTCGAGGTCGACAAGGCCGACCTGGCAGCCATGGGTTGGGATGTCGTCGATGCCGATCTCGTAGACCCCGAAGCGGACTGGCCGCAACACGATCCAATCCGGTTGGGACGGGTTCTGGCCCGGCTCAAGAATTGAAACCAAGGACGGTGGGGGAGCATGGGTAGCTATCTGACACTCGATGACGTCGACGTTGCCGGGCAACGGGTTCTCGTTCGGGCCGATCTCAACGTGCCGATCTCGGGCGGGTCGGTTGCCGACGACTTCCGGATCCGGGCCAGTATTCCCACCATCACTCGCCTCCGGGAGGCTGGTGCCACTGTGGTGGCGTGTAGCCATCTCGGGCGCCCCAAGGACCGTGAGCCCGGCTTCCGGATGGATCCTGTTGCCGTTCGCCTGGCTGAATTGGGTGGCTTCGCCGTTCGCAAGATCGACGAGGTTGTTGGAGAGGACGTCGAAGCTGCGGTGGCGGCTGCCGGTCCGGGTGACGTGCTGCTCCTTGAGAACACCAGGTTCGAACCGGGGGAGAAGAACAACGACCCGGACCTGGCCAAAGGGCTGGCCGCCCTGGCAGATGTTTTTGTGCTGGATGCATTTGGCTCCGCTCATCGGGCTCATGCTTCGACGGTGGGTGTGACCGAGTATCTCCTCTCGGTCGCCGGCCCGCTGCTCGTTCAGGAGGTGGAGGCGCTGGGCTCGTTACTCGCCGATCCGCCCCATCCGTTCACGGTGGTACTCGGAGGGGCCAAAGCGTCCGACAAACTCGGCGTCATCAAGTCGCTTTTGCCCAAGGTCGACATGATGCTCATCGGTGGCGGTATGTGTTTCACTCTGCTCGAGGCCGAGGGGTACGAAATCGGGACCTCGCTCGTCGAACAGGACCGCCTGGATGAGGTGGGCGAAGTGCTGAGGTCGGAATACGGAGACCGTATCGTCCTCCCCGAAGATATCGTTATTGCCGACCAGTTTACGGCGGACGCCATGCGCGAGGTGGTACCTCGCATCGCAATCCCCGACGACTGGATGGGGCTCGACATCGGTCCGTTGACCGCCGATGTTTTCGCGGCGGCCATCCGCGGGTCCCAGGCCGTCTTCTGGAATGGCCCGATGGGAGTGTTCGAGTGGGAACGGTTCCGGACCGGCACCGAAGTTGTGGCCCGCGCCCTGACCAACCATCCGGGCTTCACGGTGGTCGGAGGGGGCGACTCTGTGGCTGCGCTTCGCCTGTTCGGTCTGGAAGGAGAAGTCTCTCACCTGTCTACCGGAGGGGGAGCGGGTCTTGAGATGCTGGAAGGCAAGACGCTGCCCGGGTTGGCGGCGCTGGAACGGTGGGTTGGCTAGCCGCGCAGGAAGGCGCGGTCCAGCATCACGGCCATCTCGGCACGGCTCAGCAACGCCGTCGGCCGGTACGAGCCGTCGCTGCTGCCGAACACGACGCCACGTTCGTGCAGAATCTCAACGTGCATCGTGTACCAGGCTCCTGCGGGGACGTCGGGGAAGTATGCGTGGTACGGAGCGTTCAGATTCTCAGCGTTGAGGGCGCGCACCAAAAATGCGGCCATCTCGGCCCGGGTAACTCCGTCGCCGGGGCAGTAGTTGAGGGGATCGACCGAGCAACCGGCTGTGATGGCCTCTTCGTAGAGTCGCCCTACCACGCCGGCGTACCAGGCTGCCGAGTCCACGTCGGCGAAATAACCCGCAATTGCCGCAGTCGGACTGCCTTCGAGACCCAGCGAACGTACCACGAACGCGGCCATCTCTGCTCGGGTGACGGATTCCTCCGGGCAGTACTTGAGCGGGCTCAACGAACATCCCTGGGTGATGTCAGCTGAATAGATGGCGTCGATTGAGGCGATGGCCCAGTGATTCACCGGCACGTCCACCCATGTATCGCACAGATCGCCGATCCCATTGCCGTTGCCGTCCGCTTGGTCAGGATTGGGCACGGCCGGGCAGTTGTCGGATCCATCGAGAACCCCGTCACCGTCGGTATCGGCGGGACCGGGAGTGGTAATCACGGTGGCTGCCAGCAAGCTCTCGTAGGGGTTGAACCTCGTTTCGTCCGGCCGGTGCAACTCGAAGTGAAGATGGGAGGAGACCGATTCTGCATTGCCGCTGTCGCCGACCCAGCCGATAAGCTGGCCCGCCGAGACGTGTACCCCCTGAGTGAGGCCGTCGGCAATTCCCCATCCGAGACCATCGTCGGTGCCCGGTGTGTCGTTGTTGAGGTGGATGTACCAGCTCACCCAGCCGTCATCGTGATTGAGGGCTAGGTCGCAGCAATTGCCGCCCTGTTCGTCGTGCATCCAGCCGATGGTCCCATCGGCGACGGCGACCACCGGGACCATCTTGTCGGCCATGATGTCGGTGGCCTCGTGGGTGCGGCCGCCCGACCGGGGCGCGTCGAAAGTGTCGGTGTAACTATTCGGTCCCAGCACGGGGAAGATTATCGGGTACAGCTCGGCAGCTTGGGCAGGTGCGGAACCGGGTAGGGAGAGCGCGGGAAGCAAGAGCGCCGCTGCGATAAAGGCCTTCGTTATCTTCGGGAGACGTGTTCGTACCACCTGGGAGGTATCGGCAAACCGCGTTGTGACTTGAATGCGGCAGATGGAGGACCCTCCCGGCGGGGTTGGAATCCGCCATCACCGGTGCCGCTACTCTGACTGGCAGATATCGGGGAGATGGAATGACGCGCAAGAACCTGATCGTTGGAAATTGGAAGATGAACAGCAACCACCTGGAGGCGATCCAGATGTTGCAGAAGTTGCACTACCGCCTCGACCCCGACGACTACGACCGGGTCGACGTTGGGGTGGCGCCTCCGTATACCTCGCTTCGCTCGGTGCAAACGGTGATCGAAGCCGATCACATGGGCTTCCAACTAGTGGCTCAGAACACCCATTTTGAGGAGAAGGGTGCCTATACGGGTGAGGTGGCACCGGGCATGCTGGCCAAGCTGTCCGTTGATTATGTGATCGTCGGCCACTCCGAACGACGCCAGATCTTTGGCGAGACAGACGACTGGGTGAACCGTAAGGCCAAGGCCGTTTTCGCTCACGAGATGACCCCCATCGTTTGTGTGGGGGAAACGCTCGAAGAGCGGGAGGAAGGCATCGCTTTCGATCGGGTCGGATCGCAGATCCGGCTGAGTTTGGCCGGTCTGTCCGCGGAGCAGGTCGGTTTGGCCGTCATCGCCTACGAGCCGATCTGGGCGATCGGTACGGGGCGTACTGCGGATCCGGCCGACGCTCAGGAAATGATCGAGTTCATTCGGGGCCAGCTGGGCCGGCATTGGGGCGGAGCCGCCGAAGACACACGCATTCTCTACGGAGGTTCGGTAAACCCTGGGAACATCGGTGCGATCATGGCCAAAAAGGACATCGACGGGGGCCTCGTGGGTGGGGCATCTCTTGATCCCGATACGTTCGCTTCGGTGGTCCGTTATTGGATCTAACCGAGAACGAGAAGCGAAGGACTTCCTATGACATACACACTGGTGCTGCTTCGCCACGGCGAGAGCGTCTGGAACAAAGCGAACCTCTTCACTGGATGGACCGACGTGCCGCTCTCTGAGAAAGGCGTCGAAGAGGCGAAGGATGCCGGGCGTCTGCTCCAGGAGGAGGGCTACACCTTTGACGCCGTCCACACCTCGCTGCAGGTGCGTGCTATTCAGACCGCGAATCTGGCATTGGATGAAATGGAGCTGTCCTGGCTACCGGTGACTCGCCATTGGCGGCTCAACGAACGCCACTACGGAGCGCTGCAAGGATTGAACAAAAGGGAGACTGCCGCGAAGTACGGCAAGGAGCAGGTCTTCGAATGGCGGCGCAGCTACGACACGCCGCCGCCGGAGTTGGACCGAGACGACGACCGCCATCCCCGCCACGACCGCCGGTACGCCGATCTGGCCCCGGACGTTCTCCCGGCCACTGAGTGTCTGAAAGATGTCGTTGCCCGAATGTTGCCGTATTGGCACGACTGGATGGTCCCTGATATCCGGGCCGGCAAGCGGTTGCTCGTGGCCGCTCACGGCAACAGCCTACGGGCACTCGTGAAGCATCTCGACGGCATTTCCGACGACGAGATTCCGGGGTTGAACATCCCAACCGGTATCCCGCTTGTCTACGAGCTTGATGATGATTTTGGCCGTGTAGACAGTTACTATCTGGGCGACGCCGACGCAGCCGCTAAGGCCGCTGAGGCGGTAGCCAACCAAGCTGGGTGACCGGAGGAGTTTGACCACCGGCGGTACGCCCGGTCATACTTGCTCGACACATTCAATCTGCTGCTCGTTCGCGCGTGGCGGTGATCGGGAGAAACAATGGACATACTCACCACCATCATCGTCGTAGTGCACGTCGCTGTGTCTTTGGCGCTCGTCGTGCTGATTCTGCTGCACGCGGGGCGGGGCGGCGGCATGTCGGACCTCTTCGGAGGTGGCATGGGTCCGGCGGCCATGAGTGGTTCGACCATTGTGGAACGGAACCTGGACCGCCTCACCGTCGTCACCGCTGTGACGTTTGCCGTGACGACGATGTTGCTTTCCTGGCTCCTGGGAAGCTGACCCCTCCCACCCAGTGGGTGCCCACGAACAGCCCGGCCCTAGTCGCTCCCGGCGCCCGGGCCGCATCTTTCTTGCGATCGCAGCCGTGGCTGCCTTGGCCGCCGGGGGTTGGGCGCTGAGTTTGGATCGAACCCCGCAAGCAGTACCCACCACTACAGTCCCATCGACGATCGCTCCGACTTCAACCTCCTCATCGACCACCACCACTGAGCCGATTGCCGTTGAGAATCCCTACGGGGGTGACGTCACCATCGGAATTTCGTCGGAACCGATCACCCTCAACCCGTTACTCGAAGGCGGCGGGGCGGAGATCCTCCACCTAATCGGCCGGACCGCCTGGGCGGGCGCGGTTGCTCTGGAGGGAGTGACCCTCGACCCGGTTCCTGTCCTGCTGAGTGAGATTCCCACTCTCGACAACGGTGGTTTGGTGAAGAACGAAGACGGCACGGTCACGGTCATCTATCGCATCGATCCCAACGCGAGATGGGAGGACGGTTCGCCCGTGACCGGGGCCGACTTTGAACTCACCTACGAACTGGTCATGGACCCTTCGCTTCCGATCCGTGCTGAGGTCAGGGCGCCCTATGCGGCGATCATTCCGGATTCGCTGCAGGTCGATGCCTCGACCGTTACGTTCGCTCTCGACGGCCCATCGCTCGCCTATCTCGACGTGTTCTCGATCGTGGTGCCGGCGGCCCAGGTTGGAGATAGTGACTTCACCACCGATTGGAACGACCGGTTCTGGATGAGTGCCGGCCCATTTGAATTCGGTGTCTGGGTTCCGGGTGAATGGATAACGATGGATCGCAACGACGAATACTGGGGGATCGATGCAGAGACCGGCCAGGATCTGCCGTACCTCGACCACCTGGTGTTCGAGGTGGCAGCTGCTGTGGGAGGCCCGGTGGCCGGGTTCCAAACCGGAGCCTTCGACGTGATTGGAGTTCCACCTGACCCGGTCGTGATCTCGGAGCTCGAGGCATTCGAAAACGCGGACGTTGAGATCGGCTGGGGGCCCTCGTGGGAGCACCTCAGTTTCCAGTTCGGACCTGGCCGGTTCGGACGCAACCTTGACTCCTTGAACGAATATCTCGATTATCGGCGGGCGGTGGCCCACGCCATCGATCGCGGTAAGATCGCTGCCGTAGTGTCCGGCGGACTTGGATCGGTCCTGGACTCGCCGCTGAGCGTCGTATGGCCGGCCGCCGCTTCTTCCGGCTGGTCGGAGTACAAAAGGGATACGGACGGGGTCGCCGCTGCCCTCGACGCACTGCGAGCGGGAATCGAGGTGTCAATTCCAAGGGCGGTTCTGACCACGAACAGCACACCGGAGCGCACCCTTGCAGCCGGGGAGCTGGGCTCGATGTTCGCCGCCGAAGGTATTGCGCTGGAGGTCGAACCTCCGGAGGAGACCGGCGTCTACTTTCTGGAAACGATTGGTCCGGGACGATTCGATCTGGCCCAATGGTCCTGGGTTCCTACAGTCGGCCCGTCGGGGGCGGTAGCCGATATTCGGCGTTGGTTTCTCCTGACTCCCCAGGCCGGGGGATCGAACTTCTCCCGCTGGCCTGGCTCGGCCGGAGAACCCGCTGACGTGGTCCGGTTGACCGATCTCCTCGAGGACGTCGCGACTGAGCTCGACCTCGAAGAAGTCAAGGCGATGCTGAGTGAAATCGAAACCCTTATGGCCGATCTGGTTGTCACGGTGCCGCTCTACGCAGAGCTGAATGCCGGTGCCGTGCATGCCGATGCCTTATCCGGTTATCGGCATTCGATCATCCCCGGCGGCGACACCTGGAATGCTGCAACCTGGTATCGAACCGACGGATAACCCGGAATGAGCACCGAGCGTCGGTGGGTATACTCCCGTCGCTACGTCGGAGTGGCGGAATTGGCAGACGCGCTAGGTTGAGGGCCTAGTGCCCTATTAGGGCGTGGGGGTTCAAGTCCCCCCTCCGACACCAAGAAACCCCCAGGTCAAACGCCTGGGGTTTCCTCGTGGGCTGGGAGATTCTGTGGGGGAGGAGCGGTGGAGTTCTACCGGAGTTCTACCTGGCCTGTCTGTAGTCAATCAAGTTCGCCACTTTCGTCGCCGCCTCTTGGTCCATCTCGGGCACCACATGGGAGTAGATGTCGAGTGTCGTAGCTATGT
Organism: Acidimicrobiia bacterium; assembly: GCA_029863625.1. Taxonomy (GTDB): domain Bacteria; phylum Actinomycetota; class Acidimicrobiia; order Spongiisociales; family UBA4744; genus UBA4744. Next base: position 5,034 of record JAOTUY010000059.1, on the reverse strand, counting down.
TTGCGTGGCCTAGACGCTCCTGAACCACCTTGGCATGCACGCCAGATTCAAGAGCAAGTGTGGCCCAGGTATGGCCCAATCCGTGCACTCCGATGGGCTCCACGCCAGCGTCCGCCGCGGCTGCCTGTACGAACCGTGTGACGTGCGCCGGGCGAATCGGAGTGCCGTCGCCCCGAGTGAACACCAATCCAGAGTCTTGCCACAGACTGCCGGCGATCTCATGAACCTTTGTCTCAGCCTTGCGATGCTCCTTCAGAACCCGCACCGTCTCATCGTCGAGGCTGATTGAACGGCGCGATCGTGCATTCTTTGTCGTTGCCGCGATGATCGGTTCCTTCTCCACAACGATGAGTGTTTGGACGACCTGGAGGCGGTGGCACGGTGGCACGGCATCAGAGGGGTAAGCCACCCCCCCCTCCCAGTTCGGCAATCGCAAGTTTCGGGCGTACCGTCGGCGTGGGGGGGGATCGGTACCCCCTGAACCCGCTGCCACCCTGCCACCACTCCTCGAAACAGGTTGAACCGAGCTATTGAGGAGGGGGCATCTGGCCCCGTTGATGGTTCGTTTTCGACAATTCCGCCACCCTTCTTCTCTGGCTTCTGCCTCCTGGGCATCCGGTAGAAGCCCAACTCCTCACGCTCAGAAATGAAGAGAGGCGGCAGCCGGGCAGCACTTGCCCGTCGGGCGATGTCGCGGCGGTAGGGCCGTTTGTGTTCCAAGGACCCGAATGCTCCGGGGTCTGACCTACACCGCCCGACGGACTCAATCCCTTTAGACGCATCTCAGGGGACCGATAGTCCTGGGTATGCGTAGAACAAGAGGGACTTCCAGCGAACACGTGAAACGCCACCGGGGATGGCGTGGAACCGCCGCCGCCGTCGGTCTGCTTTCGACCTTGTTGCTGCTTGCCTCGTGTGGGTCTGCCAGTGAGCCTTCGGCCGACGCTCCTTCGGACAGTCAGCCTGCCGAGGGGGTCGCTCGAATCGCAGAGCCCCACCCCAACTGTGACGGAGCGACACCCACGAGCCTCTCGGCAGAGATGGCTATCGACAGTGATCGAATGGACTGCCTCTACACGGCTCCTGTCACCCTCACTGCTGGAGTTCCGGGGGAGTTCAACGTCTTGATCAGTGCTCCTCCGGTCGAGTGCGTTGTGGATGTCCTGAACAAGGACGGATCAACGAACTCCTCGTTCTCACTCGATGGCACCGAGCCCGTGGACGCCTGGGTGCTCGACGCGGGCGAGGGCGTGACCCTGTCCGACGAGGATGGTGGGACGTGCCGGTTCCAGGTCGGTTGGACGCCGTCGGCCGCTGCGGCGTCTACCACCACAACCGCGGCAGCGTCACCGACCAGCACGTCGACGACCACATCCACGACCACATCCACGACCTCAACGACGACCACAACGACGACCACGACCACAACGACGACTACGCCGGCACCGACCACGACCACCACATCCAACGTCGGCAGCTGATCCGGCACCAACCGGAGGAGTACACAGTATGAAGCATCGAACACTGGCTGTCTGCCTCGCTGTTTCGATGACGATGACGGGCGTGATGTCGGTTTCTTCGCCGGCTGCGGGGTTGGCCGGGTTCGGCGATGTCGATTCGGACAGGTTCTTCACCGCTCCGGTGCAGTGGATGGTCGACAACGCCATCACTGCCGGTACCAGCCCCACTTGTTTCTCCCCCGCCAACCCGGTCACTCGGGGCCAGGCAGCCGCTTTCATGTGGCGGATGGAAGGTTTCCCGACCGGGTCGCCGCCCCATCCGTTCACCGATGTGACCGCCGCTTGGCAGCAAGATCCAATCTCGTGGATGGCTGCCCAGGGGATCACCACCGGCACCTCACCCACCACCTACTCGCCCGCCAATCCGGTGACCCGAGGTGATTTGGCGGCCTTGTTGCATCGGCTGGCTGGTTCACCGCCGGCTCCGCCCCCCACCCAGTTCCCCGATGTGACCAAACCGTGGCAGATAACCCCGGTGGGGTGGATGCTGCAACAAGGCATCACCACGGGCAGATCGTCGACAGCGTTCTCGCCTGATGACACGGTCACCAGGGGCGAGCTGGCGACGTTCCTCTACCGCTACAAGGGTTCGCCCGCAGTCGACATCGACGACGAGTCGCCCGGATGTGTGACGTTCGAGTCGCTCGACGGCATCAACACCATCGGCGACTTCACCAGCTTCGTGGCCAGTGGCTCGTCCCGGTGGCAGCAGTCGGTCCCCGGTATCGAGGACATTCGGATCAACTCGACGGCAGACGGTGCCGAGCAACCCGCCTTCTGGCTCCCTCCGACCCGCGACGTCGATCAGCCACTGTTGGTGATCCTGCACTCCTGGAGCGCCCCGTACACCCAGCACGCTGGGATTCCCTTCGCCATGTGGGCCCAGGAGAACGGCTGGGCCGTCATCGCCCCCAACTTCCGGGGCAGGAACGACGACCCCGGCGCGGTCGGATCCCACCTGGCGGTCCAGGACGCGGCCGATGCGATCGACTACGCCGTCGCCCAGCCTGGGGTGGATGCCGATCGCGTGTACGTCGTCGGCTACTCCGGCGGCGGGATGATGGCGCTCCTCCTTGCCGGCCGACACCCCGACAAGGTCACCGCGGTCTCGGCCTGGGGACCGCCCCACGACCTCGTGAAGTTCTACGACTTCTCGCGAAGGATGGGCCGGGGCTATGCCAACGACATCTGGCGGGCCTGCGGGGGTGACCCGACAGTGGCCGGCCCCGTTCAAGACGAGTGCCTGACCCGTAGTCCGGTGACCTACCTGGACTCGGCCCGTGACCACGAGGTCCCGGTCTTCATCTCTCAGGGCATCCGCGATCCGTTCGTGCCTCCGAGAGTCGCCGCCGAGGTGTTCAACCGGTTGGCCGACCCCGAGGACCGCCTCAGCGCCGAAGAGGTGGACCTCTTCGGTCGGGGAATTGTGCCCGGCGGTCTTTCGGATTGGACCACGACCGCGACGTACTTCGGGCACGGGGATCCCGCTCCCGTCTTCGCCCGGCAGTCGGCTTCGGTGTTGCTCGTCTATTTCCAGTCACGCCACGACATGGTCTACAACGCGAGCGCACGGTGGTTCGCATCCGACCCTCGCTGAGCATGGGGCGGATTCCCGCTCTCGATGGGCTGCGCGCCGTCGCCATCGCGATGGTCGTCGGGTATCACATCGACAAGACCGTCGTGCCCGCCGGGCACTGGGGGGTCACCCTGTTCTTCGTCCTGTCAGGGTTCGTGATCACCGGCTCGCTCTGCGCCGAGGTGGATCGGACCGGTCGCCTCGATCTCGGCTCGTTCTACCGCAAGCGCCTGCTTCGCCTCTACCCGGCCCTTCTGGCCGTCTGTCTGGTGATGGTCGCAGTGGGGACGGAGTGGTCACGCGTCGTTCCGACGCTTGGTCTGTACGCCAACTATGCACGCATCGACGGCCTCCATCTGGGGCGCCTGACGCACACCTGGTTCATTGCCGTGATCGCTCACTTCTACCTGCTGTGGCCGCTGGTCATCGGGTGGCTCCCGGCCCGGCATCGGATCCGCGTCGTTGGTGGCCTCGCGCTGGTGGCCGTCCTTTGGAGGGCGGTCGCGATCGGCGTCATGTCGCCGGGCTGGGTGTACAACGCGACCGACACCAACGCGGCGGCACTCTTCGTGGGCGGCTACTTGGCGGTTGCCGGGCCGACGAATTCGCGGGCTGTCGTCAAGTGGTCGGTTCCCGGCCTGTTGGCGCTCATGTTGCTGCCGGTGTTCGGCGACGACGGTCGGGCCGTCCTCTGGGGTGGCTTCGTTGCCTTGACGCTCTCCGCGATGGCCGTTAAGTACACGTCGACCGGCCCGGCATGGCTGGAGCACCGGGTCCTGGTGCGAGTCGCCGAGGTGTCCTTCGGGCTCTACCTCTGGCACTACGTGTTCATCCGCTCGGACATCCCGCTGTGGACGGCCCTCGTCCTCACCGCCGCCGCGACCGGCGCCTCGTGGTTCCTCGTCGAACGGCCGGTCCTGCGTCTCGATGCCAAGCCCCGAAATCGGAGCAGCACTTCTCGTCGGACCGCACTGCCGACGCACTTGTGAGCACTCTGTGTCGTATACTTGACACGCGTAGTGAGTATGCGTGCAGGAGTCGATACGGATGGGCGGGACGGCAGTGAACGCGTCGCGCATCGAGGAAAAGCGCCGTCCTACCCCGACGGCGCGCTTGTGGATCCGTCGGTCTTCGGGACCAGTCCGGCGTTGCACGGTAGGCGGGTGAGTGTGAGCAGAACGTTCATCATCGTGAAACGGCTCGTGCTGGGAGTGGCAGCGCTGAACGTCCTTGTTCTGGGAATGCTGCTGGTGGTCACGCTGACGACGGGTGGCGATGAATCGCAAGACGTTTCCGTCGATCAGGGCGACGTGTCCGGCAGGCCGGATGTGACGGCCCCGGCGTCCGAAGAGACGATCGCGGCCGAGGTTGCGGACCGCTCCGAGGTAGCGGAGAGTCCGGGGCCTTCCGCCGACACCGCCGCCGACGCAGCCGCTCCGCTCGAGCCAACAGGCGACGTGCAGGCGACCTCGGCAGAACCTCCCCCGTTCCCAGACCCGTTCGAGCCGGCGCCCAACGAGGTGCAAGCGGAAGCCAAGCGGCTGGGCGCCATGGCGGCCTACGTGATCACGAACTACGAGGTCGATTCGTCGCTGACCGAGGTGCTGGCGACTCTTCCCGGCGATCCTGCTCGCGCCGAAGCTCTGGCTCTGGAGGTTCACACGGTGCATCAGCCGGGCATGTGGTCTCGCGGCACGGTGGAGTACGCCCAGCTCGGAGGCCACCTCGACGGCCGGATCTCGATCATGGTCGTGGTCCGCCAGGAGGTGGGGGTCGAGGGCAGCGGAGAACCCGAGCGAACCGAGACCCGGACGGTGGATGTGCGCCTCATGAGAGGGGAATCGGGAGCGTGGGAGTTCGAAGAGATCGCCTCGGCGGGAGGGCAACCGGTTGAGCGACCCGCCGACCTGGCGCCGTTGGCCGCTTCGGTCGTCGACA
>JAOTUY010000119.1 GCA_029863625.1 Acidimicrobiia bacterium | reverse complement strand
CCGGTTAAATCAGAACGCTCTCCCGACCGACGGGGCGGGACGGTAACTCTCGATGTGGGTGATGAAGACCGGGTTGCCGCCGAGCTCGGTGATCGCCAGATCATCGTCGATGCTCGACCGGGTGCCGGTATCCGGGTCGGTCCCCACTTCTACAACTCGGGCGACGACCTGGCCAGACTGCGAGAGGGTCTGGCCGAGACACTCGGACGCTGAAGGCCACCTGGGCGCCAGGAGGGTCGTGCGAGACGCCAAACCCTACTGCGTGCTCCCCCGGCCATTCAGTTTCTTCAACGTCTCCCGACGGTCGCCTGCAACCCTTGAATGAGTTGCCCTGTCTCGGTGTCGCTGAGGCGAGCCGACGAGTGCACCCACTCGTAGTACACCGGTGGCATCTCGCCCTCCTCGATCACCTCGACGAGGTCGTCTAGTTCCTGCTCGCCGCTTCCCCATTCTGAGAAGTTCAGCTTCCCACGTCCCTCGTCGACGTCGCGGGTGGTTAGCCATGAGATGGGAGCCACGCTTGTGTACCAGGGCCACACCACCTCGTTGCTGTGGCAGTCGTAACAAGCCCGCACCGCCAGATCCCGGGTGGCGGGCGAATCCCAGGCCGGCTCTGCGATCACGGACGGATTGTCGTGCGATCGTCCGAAGGGGACCAGCTGGATAATGACCAGAACCCCGACCAGGCCAACCAGACCCCACTTCATGATCTTCCGCCAGTTCAGGTTCAGACTCCCCGTTGGGTCGGCGGCCACCGGCCGCGAGATGGTGATGCAAGACGAAAACTAGACACTATTGCGCGGCTGTTCTTCACGTTGGGCAGTCTCCAGCCTCTACGTTGCTTTGCGTCCCTACAATCGGTTCCTCGAGACGAAGGAGCATGCATGGTGGACGTCGAGCGTGGCCAGTTCTATATCGGTGGCGACATCGATCCGACTTCCGGCGAACGAACCGGCGAACCTCGCCTCTACGACGCCCCCGACCTGACCACGCATGGAGTCATCGTTGGGATGACCGGTTCCGGGAAGACGGGTCTGGGCATCATCCTTCTCGAAGAGGCCCTCCTATCCGGCATCCCCGCCCTCATCATCGACCCGAAGGGTGACATGGGGAACCTCCTGCTCAATTTCCCCAACTTCCGTCCGGAGGACTTCCGCCCCTGGATCGATGAGAGCGAAGCGCGTCGCAAGGGAGTCACCCCAGACGAATTCGCGGCCGGCACCGCCGACCTTTGGAAGAACGGTCTCGGCAAGTGGGATATCGGCCCCGACCGGCTCACCCGGCTTGGAACGGGCGCCGAGTTCGCCATCTACACCCCCGGCTCGGGAGCGGGGATCCCGATGAATATCGTCGGTTCCCTGGCTGCGCCCGATCTCGATTGGGAAACCGATGCGGAGACCGGACGGGACGAGATCGAAGGTTTTGTTTCGAGTCTGTTGGTCTTGGCGGGAATCGAGGCCGACCCCATCTCGAGCCGGGAGCACATCCTCCTCTCCAACATCATCGAGAAAGCCTGGAGGGCCGGGATGGATCTCGACCTTGCCCAGCTAATCGCCCAGTGCCAAGACCCGCCGATACGCAAACTGGGCGTGTTTGAGGTCGATACGTTCTTCCCGCCGAAAGATCGCACCGCTCTGGCCATGCGGCTCAACGGCCTGGTGGCCTCCCCCTCCTTCAGCGCCTGGATGGAGGGTCCGCCCGCCGACATACAATCACTGCTCTTCACACCAGACGGCAAGCCGCGAGCGGCAGTGGTCTACCTCCAGCATCTCAACGACCAGGAACGGCAGTTCATCGTCACGCTGCTGTTGTCCAAGATGGTGACCTGGTTGCGCCGCCAACCGGGCACCTCCGACCTGCGGGCGCTGATCTACATGGACGAAGTGTTCGGCTTCGCCCCCCCGACCGCTCAGCCTCCGTCGAAAAAGCCCATCTTGACCATCTTCAAGCAGGCCAGAGCACACGGCGTGGGAATGGTCTTGTCAACCCAGAACCCCGTTGATCTCGACTACAAGGCCATGTCGAACGCGGGCACCTGGCTGATCGGGCGCCTCCAAACCGAGCGAGACAAAGCGCGCATCCTCGAAGCGCTGAAATCGGCCTCAGGCACGGTCGATGTTGCCCGATTCGACCAACTGATCGGAGACCTCGACAAACGCCAGTTCGTATTGCATACGACGAGATCGACCGAACCGGCGATCATGACGACCAGGTGGGCCATGTCGTACCTGCGCGGTCCGCTCACCCGTGAAGAGGTGACCCGGCTATCGGAAGGCACGCCGGAACGGGAAGCCGCCCGGGCGCCTGCATCCTCGGGAGTACCGGCCGCCCCGGTGGTTGCCGACGACGAATCGGTGGTGGCGCCTAAGGTCGCCCCGGCAGTTCCGGTGTACAACCTCGACCCTGCTGCCCCGTGGGGTACCGTCGTGGGAGCCGTTGCCGGAGGGAAGCGCTACCAGGCCGGAATGGTCGCCCGGGTCAATCTGGTCTACGACGACCAGTACGCAAAGGTCAATCACCGCGAAGAGTGGGAGGCCGTGTTCTTCCCCGTTGGGGCCGGCTTCGACCCTGCCGATCACGTCGCCGTCGACTACGACTCCCGCGACCTTCGTCCGGGTGCTCCTACGGACGGGATGTTCGTGCTGGCCGACGCGCCGGTCGATTCCGCCGCGTTCTTCAAGCAAGCCGAAGCCGACCTCAAGGAATGGCTGTATCGAAACCGCAAGGTGGAGGTATTCAAGAACGAGCACCTGAAACTCTACTCCCGGATCGGGGAGACTCAGGAGGCGTTCGCGGCTCGCTGCGATGAGGCGGCCGACAATGCCGCCGACGCCGAGGTAGCCACCTTGCGTGATCGGTATAAGGTCAAGATCGATCGAGTGAAGGACCAACTTGCAGCCGCCGAGCGGCGGACCCGCGAGCTGGAAACGGACACCCAGAGCCGGCGCCAGCAAGAGCTCGTGGCAGGTGCCGGCGATCTACTCTCCGTGTTCCTGGGTGGGAAACGGCGGTCCCGCAGCCTGTCCGGAGCTGCTTCACGGAGGTCGCAGACCGTCCGTACACAGGAGCGGCTCCGTTCTGCAGAGGAGACGATGTCCGGGAAGGCAGCGGATCTCGACGACCTCGAAGATGACCTATCCCGGGATCTCCTGGAGATCACCGATCGATGGAACGACGCCGCCCGCGACATGCAAACCGTCGAGATCGGGCTGGAAAAAACGGACATCGCCGTCGATGAAATGGCCCTGGTGTGGATTCCGACGGCGTAGAGCGCCGGAATGCGGCAGGTCGATTCCACTGGACCGGGCTACCCCCCGACGCTCGGCGACTTGCCTGGGTGTTATTGATCATCGTTGTGGTCGTGGACGGCGTCATCCAGTATGTGACGTTGCGCCAGCGTGGAAGACCGGCCCTGGCCGGCGGTGAGGATCTGCTCGGTTTCTGGGATCTGGCCAAGGCCCTGGCCGTCGGAATTGCACTCGTCTACACGGCCGGGAGAACGGAGTCCCGCGCCGTAGGAACGCTTGGAGCCCTCTTCTTGGTAGTGGGAATCGAGGACCAGATCGAGATTCACGGCCGCCTGGGTAAAGTCATCGCAGATCTGTTCAGATTCGACGCGTGGATACCAGGCATCGGACGATACGGTGCCCTCAACATCGGCGAGGCAGTCGCCATGGCTCTATTCGGAGGCGTGGCTTTCATCCTGATATGGACCGGGCCGAAACCTCACTACCCCGGCCTTCAACGGGCCCGCGTGATCCTGACGGTGCTCTTGGTGGCGATGTTCTTCTTTGCGGTCATCATCGATCTGGTGACTGCTGCGGGTCGGAGTCTGACCTCGTTCCTCATCGAGGAGCTTGGAGAGCGAGGGGTCCTGTCGCTCGCGGCTGTGTACTGCCTCAGCCTCGTGTCGATCAAAGACTGGGAAGGGTGATCATCATTCGGCGTCGATATCGGGGCCGGGGCCGACCATCGCCCAGAGGATGTCCTTGATGCTGACGATTCCGAGGAGCTCACCGTCCTCCATGACGGGCATGTGCCGGTAGCCCGTTTCCAGGAGCCATT
>JAOTUY010000058.1 GCA_029863625.1 Acidimicrobiia bacterium | reverse complement strand
CTCGCCGGAGGGGGGTTGGTTCCCACCAACGTTGCCGAGCGAAGCGAGCGAGAAGGGGGGAGGTGGCGAGCCCAATGGGCTCGCCGGAGGGGGGTTGGTTCCCACCAACGTTGCCGAGCGAAGCGAGCGAGAAGGGGGGAGGTGGCGAGCCCAGTGGGCTCGCCGGAGGGGGGTTGGTTCCCACCAACGTTGCCGAGCGAAGCGAGGCGGAACCCCGTATCTCTCTTTCGATCGTATCCGTCTTCCGGGGTAGAATCACCCGTAGCCCACCTTCAGGGCAGGGTGCAATTCCCGACCGGCGGTGAAAGCCCGCGACCCCCGCAAGGGGTGGATCCGGCAGTATCCCGGAGCCGACGGTGAGAGTCCGGATGGGAGAAGGCGGGCGGCTCTTCGCCGCGCGCGTTCACTCCCATCAGAAAGGACATGATGGAGCGCGTGGACGGCGAAATGATGACAGCAGCCGTAGCTGCAGCAAAGGGCCATCGCCCCCACCCGAATCCGCGGGTCGGGGCCGTGGTGGTCGCCGGGCAAGGCCGCATCGTCGGTCGGGGTGGTCACGTTGGGCCCGGAAACGCCCATGCGGAAGTGCTGGCCCTCACCGAATCCGGTGCCCTGGCCCAGGGCTCAACGCTTTACGTCACCCTGGAACCGTGTGCCCACTTTGGCAAGACTCCGCCTTGCACAGATGCCATCATCGCGGCAGGAATTGCCCGGGTGGTCGTGGCGAGGGAGGATCCCGATTCGCGGGTAGCCGGTCGGGGACTCGATGCGCTTCGTCGATCCGGGATCGAAGTGGAGACTGGCGTTGGCAGCGAAGAGGCCCTGGCCCTCGATCCCGGGTATTTCCACCAGCGCACCACCGGTCGACCGAGGGTCACTCTCAAGGTTGCGATGACCCTGGACGGGCAGATCGCGGCCGCCGACGGAACCTCCCGGTGGATCAGCTCGGTCGAAGCACGTCGCGACGCCCATCAACTACGTTCTTCCCAGGACGCGGTGATGGTTGGCGCCGGGACCCTCCTGGCAGATGATCCGGCTCTGACGGTTCGACTGGATGGGTTCGAGGGGCCTCAACCGCTCCCCGTGATCGTGGCCGGTCATCGTCCCATTCCATCGTCCCGCCTTGTTTTCGAGAGGACGGCCTTGGTCTTCTCTCCGGTCGAACTCGATCTTCCGGCGGAAGTCGTGGTCGTTCCCGACGCGAAACGCGAGAAGGTCGACCTGCACAAGATGCTCCAGATCCTGGGCAACAGGGGAGTGGTGGATCTTCTGGTCGAAGGTGGCTCGTCGCTCGCCTCCGCGCTCTGGGAAGAATGCCTCGTTGACCATGGTGTCGTCTACGCGGCCGCCGCGCTGGCAGGCGGAAGCGGCCGGGGGATGTTCGATGGGGCCTTTCGCACGGTCGGGGACCTGCGCCGAGTCAGGTTCACGGGAATCGACCAGGTCGGTCCTGATATCCGGATCGACTTCGAAGGAGTTGCCTGATGTTCACCGGGATTGTTGAAGAGAAGGGGCGGGTGACCCGGATCCTCCCGGCCGACCAGGGGATCAGGATCGAGGTCGAAGGCCCTCTGGTTGCGCCCGGTTTGGCTGTCGGCGACTCGATAGCCGTGAATGGGGTCTGTTTGACGGTAGTGGAGTCAATGCCGACCGGGTTCGCGGCCGATGTCGTCAAGGAGACGCTCGACCGGACCAATCTCGGCACGCTGCAATCCGGGTCGTCGGTCGATCTGGAGCGGCCGATGCTCGCCTCCGGACGATTCGACGGCCATATCGTGCAAGGCCACGTCGATGGTGTCGGTCGGGTGGAGCGAGTGATGCCCGAAGGCGAGGGAGCGAGGATGACCATTTCGGTACCGGGCGCACTTGAACGGTTCGTTGTCGAGAAGGGATCGGTGACCGTAGACGGGGTCAGTCTGACCATTGCCCGGCTTGTCGAGCGCAGCTTCGAAGTGGCCCTGATTCCACATACGCTGGCCGTCTCCGTTCTTGGGGAACGGTCGCCCGGAGATCTTGTCAATCTCGAAGTGGACGTGATCGCTAAATATGTTGAACGATTGCTGGAGGAACGTGCGTGATGTTTGCCTCGATCGAAGATGCGATCTCAGCCTTCCGGTCGGGCGAATTCCTCGTTGTCGTTGATGACGCGGACCGGGAGAACGAGGGTGATCTGATCATCGCCGCCCAACACGCCACGCCGGCCCGGGTGGGATTCATGGTTCGTCACACCAGTGGGCTCATTTGCCTGCCTGTTCTTGGTGAACGACTCGACGAACTGCAGATTCCCATGATGGTGGCCAACAACACCGATGCCCGCCGCACGGCTTTCACGGTGTCCATCGACTACGGACCGGGGACCACCACCGGGATCTCGGCCGCCGATCGGGCGGCGACGATCGCTGCGTTGATTGATCCGGCCGTGCCGCCTGATAACTTCACCCGGCCCGGGCACGTGTTCCCGCTTCGCTTTCAGACTGGGGGCGTACTGCGTCGCGCCGGCCACACTGAAGCCGCGGTTGACCTGGCCGTATTTGCGGGGCTCTACCCGGCCGGCGTACTGGCCGAGATCGTCACCGACGATGGCGAGATTGCTCGATTGTCGGATCTCGAGAGGTTCGCCAAGGAACACGGTCTCCTGATGATCTCGATCGCCGACTTGATCGCTCACCGCCGAAAGAAGGAGAAGCTCGTCAAGCGGATCAGTGAGGCCCGACTCCCGACCGAACAGGGTGTGTTTCGAGCCATTGGCTACGAATCGCTCGTTGACGGTCGCGTGCACGTTGCTCTGGTGATGGGCGACGTCACCGGCACCGACGGGGTGCTGGTCAGGGTGCACTCCGAGTGCTTGACGGGTGATACCTTCGGCAGCCTCCGCTGCGACTGCGGACTTCAACTCGAGGAAGCGATACGCAAAGTTGGCGAGGCGGGAGCAGGGGTCGTGCTTTACCTGCGCGGCCATGAGGGCAGGGGCATCGGCCTCGGCCACAAACTCGCCGCTTACGCACTGCAGGATCGGGGACGCGACACGGTTGAGGCTAATGAGGATCTCGGTCTACCCATAGATGCTCGGGACTACGGCGTCGGAGCTCAGATTCTGGTCGATTTGGGCGTAACGACCATGAGGCTCCTGACGAACAACCCGAGGAAGCGGGCCGGAATCGAGGGATATGGTCTCTCGATCGTCGAAACGGTGCCCTTGCAGGTGACCCCCAACATCGAGAACCGGAGCTATCTCGAAACCAAGGCCCGCAAACTGGGCCACATCCTCGATTTGGGAGACCGCTGAGCAATGCGTGAAATCGAAGGCCACTATGACGGCCGTTCACTGCGGATCGGGATTGCCATGGCGACCTTCAATGCCGTTATCACCGAGGACCTGCTGGCCGGTGCACTGGCTGCTCTCGAAGAATGCTCGGTTGCGGACGTCACCGTGGTGCGATTGCCCGGAGCCCTTGAGTTGCCGTTGGCTGCTCGGAAGCTCATCGCCGCCGGCATGGATGGGGTGGTGGCGATAGGAGCGGTCGTCGAAGGTGAGACAGACCACTACGTCCACGTGGCGAGAGAGACGATGGGGGGATTGCAGCGTGTGACGTTGGAAACAGGGGTGCCGGTAGCCAACGCAGTGCTCACCGTGCGCGAATTCTCCCACGCCCGGGATCGGAGCCTCCCGGGCAAGGCCAACAAAGGTTACGAGGCTGCCCGGGCGGCCGTCGCCACCGTCAACGCCTTCCGGCGGCTCTCCTGAGAGTCTGTGTCGAGATGCACGAGCTGGGATTGCTCAGCGGTCTCCCGAACCACCGGCTGCATTGACAGTGCCCCCGGCACCCGTATACTGCGATCGCACAACCGAGCACAAGAGGAGGCCCGCTGCTCCCACCCGGCCATCGAAGAGATGCGCTGAGGTCCCTTTTCCGCAGCACGCCTAGGCTTGCTGCGTTTTTTGACGTCTTTGTATGAGGAGGAGACATCGCTGAGTTACGTGTGAATGGCTACATCCGGGCCCCAGAAGTCCGGGTGGTAGCCCCGGATGGCAGTCAGATCGGGATCAAGAAAATACGGGAAGCCCTCTGGCTGGCAGATCAATTGGGGTTGGACCTTGTTGAGGTCGCCCCGGACGCCAAACCCCCCGTCTGCCGCTTGATGGACTACGGCAAGTACAAGTACGAGTTGTCCGTCAAGGCCCGGGAAGCGCGCAAGAAGCAGACCCGCACAGTCATCAAGGAAGTCAAGTTCAAGCCGAAAATCGGTGAGCACGACTACCTCATCAAACAGCGCAGGACCATTGAGTTTCTCTCGGAGGGAGACAAGGTCAAGGTGACAATCTGGTTCCGTGGCCGTGAAGCTCAGCGACCGGAACTTGGGCTTCGCATCCTCGACCGCCTGGCCGAAGAAGTCGCCGATTACGGTCTCGTCGAGCAGACGCCGTCCCAAGAAGGTCGGAACATGACCATGGTCTTGGGCCCGGTGCGGCGCCGTGACAGGCCGAAGGCGCCCGAGGCGGCAGGACGACCAGCGGAAGTGACCGTGGCACCACCTGCGAAGCTGGAAACCCCAGACGAACCGGAACAGCCTGCGGAAGAGGTTGCACCGGAACCTGAGGCTGAAGAACAACCAACGGAAGTGGTCGCGGCGGCGCCCGGGAAGCTGGGAACCGCAGATGAACCGGAGCAGCCTGCGGAAGAGGTTGCATCGGAAGCGGCGAGCGACGATGAAGACTAGAAGGAGCGGCTGATGCCGAAGATGAAGACCCACAAGGGCGCTGCCAAGCGCTTCAAGGTGACCGGCTCGGGAAAGGTGATGCGCGCCCAGGCCGGCCGGGGCCATCTGAAGTTGGCGAAAAGCCGCAAGCGCTTTCGAACGCTCAAGGGTGACGCCCCCCTCACCAAGGGTGATACCCGAAACGTCAAGCGAATGATCGGTCGCTGAGGCGAACCGGACAGGAGGAAGTCTCATGGCCAGAGTCAAACGCGCCGTACATGCCAAGAAGAAGCACAAGAAAGTCCTCGACCGCGCCAGTGGTTACAAGGGAGCCAAGAGCCGGCGGTTCCGGGCTGCCAACGAACAGGTCATGCACGCGATGCAGGATTCGTATCGTGATCGTCGAGCTCGTAAGGGGGAGTTCCGCCGTCTTTGGATTCAGCGCATCAACGCGGCTGCCCGCCAAAACGGAACGACCTATTCGCAGCTGATCGCCGGTCTCAAGGCTGCCGACGTGGAGGTGGACCGCAAAATGTTGGCCGAGATGGCGGTCAACGATCCGGCAGCCTTCTCGCAACTCGCCGAATTGGCTGCTCAAAAGGGCTAGGCACGTGGAGCCGGTTCGCTCGTCACGCAACCAGCGCGTGGCCGAGGCGATCCGGCTCCAGCGCGCTCGCCACCGGAGCGAAACCGGCCGAACGCTCCTGGAGGGGGCGCACCTCCTGGAAGAGGCGATCGCGGCGAAGGCGCCGATTCAGACGGTCTTTATGAGTGAGGACGATCATGCGACCCTCACCGCGATCGTCGGATTAGACGTCGATCTGGTCATGGTCACTGGAGCCGTGATGACGAAGGTCGCCGGAACCCAGCACCCGCGCGGCCCGGTCGCGGTCCTGGCCATCCCGCCCGATCGGCTCGCCGCCCACGGCTCACTCATGGTGTCGTGGGGAGTCGGAGATCCCGGGAATGTGGGGACATTGATCCGCTCGGCGGCGGCCTTCGGACTCGGTTTTTTGGCCGGACCCGGTACGGCCGATCCCTGGTCGCCCAAAGTGTTGCGGGCGGGGGCCGGGGCCCAATTCCGCACGACGATCGAGCGGGCCGCGGATGTCTCGGTCGATTCGTTGCGCGAGCGTGGGTTCACCGTGGTCGCAGCGGTGGTTGCGGGCGGAGAGTCGCCGGACCGGCTCGCCGGGATGGAGCAATGCGCCCTCCTGGTTGGCGACGAAGGGGCGGGGCTTCCTGCCGACGTCGTTGCGCAGGCCGATGTGCTGATCACGATTCCAATGCCCGGCCAGACCGAGAGCCTGAACGCGGCAGTGGCAGGCTCGTTGCTTGCCTACGAGCTGGCTACCCGGCATCCGTAGTGCGCCGGAGACCTCTGAAGTCCCGACTAACCTCCCCGACCGATGGACCAACTCAAAACCCTCTTGGCTACCGCCCCCGATCGAATCCAAGCTGCACCGAATCTCGAGGCTCTCAGAGAGGTCGAAAACCAGCTGCTGGGTCGGAAGTCGCTCGTAGCCGAATCTCGCCGATCCCTCGCTTCATTGCCATCCGAGGAACGCCCGGTGGTCGGCGCACAGCTCAACGAAGCGCACCAACGGCTCACGGCGCTCATTGAGGGAAGGCGGGCAGATCTCGAGCGGATCGCCGAGGACGGCTTGCTCCTGGGAGACCGGGTGGACGTCACGTTGCCCGCTCGCGAACTCCGGCTTGGGTGGCACCATCTCGTTACCCAAACCCTCGACGAAGTTGCGGACATCTTCGTTTCCCTTGGTTACGGAGTGGTGACCGGACCCGAGGTCGATACCGCTTGGCATAACTTCGACGCCCTCAACACTCCGCCCACCCACCCGTCCCGTCTGGAGTCGGACACGATGTACGTCGACTATGGAAACCCCGACGATGAGCTTCTGCTCCGGACCCAGACGTCGACGATGCAGGTTCGGTACATGGAACAGCATGATCCGCCGGTGTACATCGTCGCTCCCGGCCGCTGCTACCGGGCCGATACCCTCGACGCTACCCATTCTCCGGTGTTTCACCAGATCGAGGGCCTGGCGGTTGATGAGAACATCTCCATGGCCGATCTCAAGGGCACCTTGGCCCACTTCATGCGGGAGTTCCTTGGATCGGAGCGCAAGATTCGCCTACTGCCCCACTTCTTTCCGTTCACTGAGCCTTCTGCAGAGATGCACGTTTCGTGCTTCAATTGCGATGGATCAGGGTGCCGGGTATGCGGAAAATCCGGCTGGATCGAACTGCTTGGTTGTGGCGTCGTCGATCCACACGTCCTGGAGGCCGTCGGCTACGACACATCCAAATACTCGGGATTCGCGTTCGGCGTCGGGGCGGAACGCCTGGCGATGGTGCGGCACGGCATCAACCACATCAAACACTTCTACGAAAACGATCTCCGCGTGCTGAGGCAATTCACATGAAGGTCTCAGTGCGCTGGCTCCGCGACTATGTCGATGTCCCCACCGAAGACCCCGACGAACTGGCGGAGGTGTTCAGCAGCCTGGGGCACGAAGTCGAGGGATACGAAGTCTTGGATCTCCAGTTCTCCGGCGTTATCGTCGGCCGGGTCGAGGAAGTCTCGCCCCATCCCAACGCAGACAAGCTTCGATTGTGCCGGGTCACCACGGGTGGCGATCCGCAAGACATTGTCTGTGGAGCCTGGAACTTCGAAGCCGGAGCCATAGTACCGGTGTCGGTCCCCGGCGCGGTTTTGGCGGGCGGACTCGAAGTGGGCGTGCGAGCCTTGAGAGGCATCGAGTCCCACGGAATGATCTGTTCGGCAGCTGAACTTGGATTGGGTGACGATCACTCCGGCATCATGGTGCTCGACCCGGAAGTCGAGGTCGGCACGAAGTTTGCAGAGCTCGTTCCCCTACCCGACGTCGTGTTCGATCTTTCGATCACCCCCAACCGACCCGACGCCATGTCCATGCTCGGCATAGCCCGGGACCTGGGCGCTTACTATCGGCTACCCGTTCGCATTCCTGCGGGTTCGTTGATCGAAGTGGAGCCGGAGTCTCGCGTGAAAGTGACTCTGGAAGACCCCCATGGTTGTCCCCGGTATGTTGGTCGGGAGGTCAAGGATGTGAAGGTGGCGGCCAGTCCGCTGTGGATGCAGCTTCGTCTCAGGTCGGCTGGTATTCGACCGATCAACAACATCGTTGATATCACCAACTATGTGCTGCTGGAAACGGGTCAGCCGCTCCACGGATTCGATCTGGACCATGTGGCGGGTGAAGAGATCATTGTGCGGCGAGCCGAACCGGGGGAGACGCTCAGGACGCTCGACGGTGTCGACCGGGAACTGTCGGTGTGGGACCTGGTGATAACGGATGCGTCGGGGGTGGTTGCCTTCGCGGGAGTCATGGGCGGTGAGACCAGCGAGGTGAGCGACGGGACCACCCGGGTGCTCATCGAAGCAGCCCACTTCGACCCTCCGAGCGTGATGTTCACAGCCAAGCGCCATGACTTGCGGACCGAGGCGTCTTCGCGATTCGAACGTGGAGTCGATCCCAACTTGCCCGGTCGGGCGGCCGAGCGGGCCGCGGCGCTGATGGTCGAGCTGGCGGGGGGACGGGCGGTGGCCGGCGTGCAGGACAATTACCCGGAAGTGATCGAACCCTGGCCGGTCGAGCTCGATTTGAAGGAGATACCACGCCTCCTCGGAATTGAACTCGACCGTGAGGTCGTGATCGATCTGCTCTCGTTGATCGGTTTCGAGAGCACCGGCCAGAATCCGCTGGTGGTGACGGTTCCAACCTTCCGGCCCGACGTCCGGCGGCCGGCGGATCTCGTGGAAGAAGTCGCCCGGATCCACGGGTATGACAAGATTCCGGAAACCCTGCCGGTCGGCCCCGGTGGTGGGTTGACTGAAGCCCAGCTGACCGAACGTAGGCTGCGGGGGCTCATGACCGGCCTGGGTTTCTCGGAGGCCCAGAACTGGTCGTTCGTCGGCACGGAGGATCTCGAGAACCTCGGTTTGAGCGCAGACGATCTACGCCGGCGAGGCATCGCGGTCAGGAACCCCCTCCGGGATCTCGAACCGTTGCTTCGCACTACCTTGCTTGCGGGGCTCTTGAAGTCGGTCCGCTTCAACGCCTCCCACGGTGCGGACCGGCTGGCCCTATTCGAGATTGGAAAAGTGTTTCTAGCCGAACCCTCGCCTATCGACGCCCGGATACCCAACCAACCGGACCGCCTCGCCTTTGTGGCGGTTGGTGAGTTCGGGTCCCCACAAGTCAAAGGGGGCCACTCGATAGCCGACGTGTACACCGCAACCGCCACCTGGCGTGCATTGGTGGAAACCCTCGGCATACCGGACGCAGTTCTCCGGCAAGGTTCTCCGGCCGGGTTCCACCCCGGCCGCGCTGCCGACGTACTGGTTGGTGGGACGATCGTCGGTTCGGTCGGGGAGTTGCACCCGGCGGTGGTGCGATCATTTGGCCTCGAGGGCAGAGTAGCTGCCGGCGAATTGGCTCTGGAACCGCTGGTGGCGTCGCGCAGCTGGTGGGTGTTCCAGGAACCCAGCACCTATCCGCCGGTTGTATTCGATCTGGCCTTCGATCTCGACGCGACCGTGCCGTCCCGCGCTTTGGTCGAGTTGGTGACAGAGAGCGCCGGCGAGTGGCTCGAGTCGGTCCGGGTCTTCGACGAATTCACGGGTCCGTCTTTGGGGGAAGGGCGAAAGAGTATTGCCGTCCAGGTGTGGTTCCGAGCCCCGGACCACACCCTGACGAATGAGGAAGTGGCTCCTCATCGCGACCGCATTGTCAACCGTGTCGAGGACAGTCTCGACGCTCACCTTCGGGGAGGTACGTGACCATGGATCTCTTGCGCATCGCCGACCTCGAACCCGGGCAACTCGCCGAGATTCTCGCCCGGGCGGCGTCTGTGAAATCCGCGCCGCAAGAAGTTGCGGGTCGACTGGCCGGCAAACACGTCGGGCTCTTCTTCATGAAGCCGTCCACCCGCACACGAGTGTCGACCGAAACGGCCACCGTCGACCTGGGGGCATATCCGGTGGTGCTGGGTCAGCAGGAAGTCGGTTTGGGCAAACGGGAGGCCGTGAACGACGTTGCCCGGGTGCTCGATCGCTATCTGGACGTCTTGGCGTTGCGCGTCTTCGATCATGCCGACCTCGTTGCGGTCGCGGAGCACGCCGACGCTCCCGTCATCAACCTGCTCTCCGACGAGGAGCACCCGTGCCAGGCTCTGGCCGATCTGCAGACCATCGCCGAGTCGCGTCCTCTGGCCGGGAGCACGCTGGCGTACCTCGGCGATGGAAACAACGTGTGTCACTCTTTGATGGTCGGCGCGGCCATGAGCGGGATGACCGTACGGGTGGCTACGCCACAAGGTTATGAGCCGCAGCGGGAGTATCTCGAGACAGCCCGGGCCCATGGTGATGTGACCGTCACCGACAACCCGCTCGACGCTGTGCGCGGCGCCCACGTCGTGTATACGGACGTGTGGGCTTCGATGGGCCAAGAGGAAGAAGCGGAGGCCCGCGCGAGGCGGTTCTATCCATTCCAGGTCAACGGACCACTATTTGCCATGGCCGACCCGGAAGCCGTCTTCATGCATTGTCTGCCGGCCCATCGGGGCGATGAAGTGACGGACGAAGTCATGGATCATGCTCGATCTCGCGTCTACGATCAGGCCGAGAACCGTATGCACAGCTTCAAAGGTCTCCTCGTGTATCTCTTCGAGTGAGCTTTGTGTCAACGCTCGATGGCCATGTCGAGAAGGCCGCCCGATCGATACTGGGAATGCGACTCCGCACCGAGTTCCAGGGTCGGGTAACGGAGATCCTGCTTACCGAGGTTGAAGCATACGGCGGGTCAGACGATGCAGCCAGCCACGCGTACCGGGGACCTACGGAACGGAACCGGTCAATGTTCGGTCCGCCTGGAACGCTCTACGTCTACCGGTCCTACGGGGTGCATTGGTGCGCCAATGTCGCCACCGGCCCGGAAGGCACGGGTCGGGCGGTGCTGCTTCGAGGTGGTGTACCGCTCGAAGGGAAAGCGGTCATGCAGAAACGACGGGGCCGGCTGGACCAGCTAGCCGATGGGCCGGGAAAGCTGGCTCAGGCGCTCGGCATCGACGCGATTCACGACGGCACCAGCGTTATCGACGGCCCGGTGCGGCTGCTCCCACGCCTCGGTGAGGTCCCCAGCATCGTCGCTACTCCCCGGATTGGCATCGCCAAAGCCAAAGAACGCGCCTGGCGGTTCGTGCTGGTCCGGTAGTGCGCATGCTGCGCACGATTCTCGTACTTCGAATTTTGTATGTCGACCCAAAATCGGTGCGGTACGAGGTACTTCCGGGCCGTTCAGGGGAGCCCAACCGGCGAACCTTCCGGGGCTGACTCCCAACTCCGTATGTGGTCGATGAGGGCATCGATTTCTGCGCTGCTCAGCGGGCCACCGTACGCGGTCGCATAGGCCCCCATTCCTGCGGACGGCTGACCCTTTTCGATGATCGCCCGCAGGGTCGCGTCATCGCGGGTGCCCAGGTACTCCATCGAATTAATGGGCGGGATGATGTCGCCCGGTACCGCCAGATTCGGGCCACCTTGTCCATCGGCTCCATGGCAGGCCGCGCACTGAGCCGCATAGATCGCACGACCGTTCGGGGGTCCGGTCGCCACGTTGACGTCCTGCGCGGCCGTCGCAGCTGATTCGGAAGCAGCAATGGTCAATGCGCCGTTGATCGTGAGAAGCACGAACGCGGTGAGGGTCATCACGGTCAGGCCGCTGACGAACGGGCGGCTCGAGAAGTGGCGGCGGTGCGTCCAGTCCAAGAATGGAAGGGCAAGCATGCCAAGGATGATGATGCCCGGAATGACGACTACGCCGAATACCTCGAGGTCGCCGGGCAGATAACGAAGCAGCTGGAACAGGAAGTAGAAGTACCACTCTGGTTTCGGGTTGAACGACCCATCGGTCGGGTCGGCCACCTCGCCAAGCGGTGCGTCAAAGGACCAGGCCAATACAGCGAGAATCAGCGCCACCGCCAGACCTGCGACGGCGTCGCGGATCAGGGTGTCGGGAAAGAGCGGAAGGCCCTCCCGTCGCTCGGCTTCATATGCTCGTATGTAAGCAAACTGGTGTTCCTTCTTCATCAGCTATTCGCCTCTGTCAGGCACACCGCTGATTCCGTGATTGTGAACCAGGCGCAGGTGCACCACGACCACGGTGACGATCAGCGCTGGAATAACCCCGACATGAGCGATGAAGAACCTGACCAGGGAAACGGCAGAGAGTTCGTTGCCGCCCATCAAGAGGCCGGCCAGGCGGTCACCGATCCCCGGAATCACGCGGATCACCTGCATGCGCACCGCAGTCGCCCAGAAGGCGTTTTGGTCCCAGGGCAGCAGTGACCCGGTGAAACCGGCCGCAAAGACCAGGAGGAGCAGCACCACTCCCGTGAACCAGGTGAATTCACGCGGATACTTGTGAGCACCATGGACAACCACTCTGACCAAGTGGGCTATCGACAACACCACAAGGGCGCTGGCGCCGAAATGGTGCAGATTGCGGATGAAGGCTCCGAAAGGAACCTCCGCCGTGATGTATTCGACCGTTGCGTGCGCCTGGTCTGGACTGGGTACGTAGGAGAAGGAGAGCAGTATCCCGGTCAGGATCAGGATGATCAACGACGCCAGGGTTGCACTGCCCAGCACGTGGCCCCAACTGAGGCGCGGGACGGTCTGGCGCAAGGTTCGCCGAATGGCTGAAGGCCAACCAAGGCGCTCGTCGACCCAGCTCCCCAGACGGCTGCCCATCGTCAGACAGTCCTGACGAAAACGTCGCCCTCGTCCACCTTCACTTCGAAGCTTTCGAGAGGAGCCGGGACCGGTCCGGAAACCACGGCGCCATCGATGTCGAACACGCCATCGTGGCAGGGGCAGAAGAAACCTGGGCTACCCTCAACGAGGTCGTCTTGCAGCGTCACACGACATCCGAGATGGGTACACACATTCGAGAGGGCCTCGAAGTGCGCTCCGTCCTCGGTCTTGATAAACGCCGCCACTTGGCTTTGGGCGGCGACCCATCCCTGTTGTTTCTCCACGGTGGCAGTGACCAAAGTCGGCCTACCGGGAACGATCGAATCAGCGGAGGCCATCCGCACCCAGCCCTCGACCGTGGAAGAGGCGTCGGCGCGCCCCCTGAGAAACCATGCCGCCGGAATACCCAGGAGGGTCGCCACCGTGGCGGTGATTCCGGCGATCGCGCCGCGCAGGAAAGTTCGCCGGTCCGGGTCTGGATTCACGGCCGTACTCAACTGACTGACCACGATGTGGGAGGACCAGGAGCGTTCATCTATGACCACCTTCTCTGAACCACAATTCATCGGCGGCCGGCGGCCGCACTTTAGGCTTCTGTCGCTCGAACGTAGCTGAGTATTGTCAACGAGAGGTTGTGGGAAGGGATGGGGAACCTTAAGCGCAAGATAAATCTCGTATGCCGTGGGTAACGCGGCCTAGGGATTCGCCCACAGTTTGACCGTGCCCGTGGCGGGTGCTCCGGGAGCCGGGTCCTGTTTCCACACCACGCCGGCTCGGCGGGCGGCATCGTCGGGGTTCGACTCGGCCACTTCGACCACCTCGACGGTTACGCCTAGAGCGGACAGGTCGGCCACGGCATGGTCGAGGGGGAATCCGACGACGGACGGAACCACCGAACCAGGTTCCGGCCCGGCTACCGCCAGTCTGACCGTGCTGCCGGCCTGAGCAGGGAATCCTGCCGACGGGTTCTGACCGAACACGGTACCGGGGGCGAGGGCTCCGCCGTCCTGATAGTCGACCTTCACCTGAAATCCGGCTCCGTTGAGGGCAGCAACGGCCGTTCCGAGATCGTAGCCGATCACGTCGGGGAGCTCGCCCGACCCGACCGCCACGACCCCGGCGGGATTGTGGACAGGGCAGATGACGTTCGGAGCACTGTCGATTGGCACCTGAATGCGGTGCACATGTTCTCGAGGGCAGAAAGGTCCGGCCAGGAATCCCGTCGAGGTGTCCACCTCAACCGCGACCTGACCTGAGGTGTCGGCCTCGGCGAGAAGTCCGTACGGGGTGCCGGACAACGCTCCGGAGGCGAACCGGGACCAGATCTGGGCGGGCCACGAACCGCCGGTGATCGTGTACGGAGTGGTGGGCGGCTCCATGCTGATCTGGCCTTCCGGAAAACCGACCCAAACGGCTGCGACCAGCTCCGGGGTGTAGCCAACGAACCAAGCATCGTGATGATCCTGCGAGGTCCCGGTCTTGCCTGCGATCGGTCTTCCGATCCTGGCCTGTTGACCCGTGCCCCGTTTGACGACCTCCGTGAGCGCCCCGGTGAGCGTCTGGGCAACTTCGCGGCTGAGCGCCTCCGTCACGACCGGGACGGCCGCGTAGATGTTGACGCCGTCGTGGGTTTCGATAGCGGTGACCAGAATCGGGTCGACGTGGATTCCTTCCGCTGCGAAGGTTCCGTACCCGGACGCCATGTCCAGCGGAGAGACCTCCTGGGCTCCAAGAGCGATGGAGTGAAACGGCTGCAGGTCGCTACTGATTCCGGCGGCTTTGGCCACCTCGACTACCGCTTCGGGTCCGACCAGATCGACTACTTGGGCATACACAACGTTGACCGAGAAAACGGTAGCTTCGAGCAGGGTCAGATCGGGAAAACTGGCGTTGTTGTAGTTGCCAACCGTCCAGGGACCGGAATCGGTCTGTACCGTGATAGAGCTTCCGCCCTGAAAAATGTGGTCGAGGCTGAGGCCCTTCTCCAGTGCCGAGGCGAGTACGAACGGTTTGAACGACGATCCGGGCTGGCGGGCACCCTGGGTGGCGAGGTTGAAACGCGCCACCGGGTCTTCTTGGTCGTAGAAGTCCCGTCCGCCGACCAGACCGAGCACGTGGCCGGTCCTCGGATCGATGGCGGCCAGCGCCGCGTAAGGAGCTTCCTCTCCGATGACTGAGGCGACCGCCAGCTCGGCCGACTCCTGGACCAGGGGGTCGACGGTGGTATAGATACGCAAACCTCCCCGAAAGAGGGCGTTGTAGCGGTCGGTGGCCGTCTCCCCGAGCGCCGGATCGTCGAGGAGCCTGCGTTTCACCTCCTCGGTGAAGTAGGGGAACCGGGAGACGTCCCCCGGCCGTTGGGGCTGGAGGACCAGCGCCTCCTGGTCGGCAGTCTCTGCGTCCGCTTGGGTGGCCCACCCCAGCCGCACCATACGCTCGAGCACAACCCGGCGACGAGCCAGGGCCGCCTCGGGATTGCGGTACGGATCGGTCGTCCCGGGAGATTGGATGAGCCCGGCCAGCAGCGCACTTTCACCAAGCGTGAGGTCGTGCGCGGCCTTCCCGAAATAGTGGGTGGCCGCGGTACCGACCCCGTATGCACCGTCGCCGAGGTAGACCGTGTTCACATACCGTTCGAGGATGTCCTCTTTGGAGAGGCCTTCCTCGAGGCGGAGAGCCAAAGCGGCTTCGGCGAGCTTCCGGTCGAGGGTCACCTCGGGGGTCAGGACCACGTTCTTGAGGTACTGCTGGGTAATCGTCGATCCGCCCTCGGCGATGCTACCGGACTCGAGATCGGCGATCAGGGCGCGGGCCAAGGCCTGAAGATCGACCCCGGCGTGGGCCCAGTAGCGCTCGTCCTCGATCGCCACGACCGCATCGAGCAGGTAGCGGGGGAGTTCGTCGTAGGTCACCAGAGCGCGATCCTCTTCAGCATGCCATTCGGCCAGCACAGACCCGTCGGACGCATAGACGACGGACGTCAAACCCCGGTCCCCCAAACCGGGGTCTTCAAGAGGTTGGAATTGACAGGCGGTTGCGAGCAAACCAAATGCCGCGACCAACCAGAGCCAGCGTTTCATGCCCCAATTTCTCCTGGGAGGAGGGTACCGGCACACACGTCGCTCGTAGTGGCTTTCGGAGCACCGAGGTGCCTCTTCGAGCCGGTGCTTCTTATCTCGTACGGCGTACTCTGTGCGTCGTGTCTCGCACCCATCGGCGAGCACAGTTCGATGGGTGGGGGGTCCTGAGTCACTAACCTGCCGTTCATGTCACCCGAACAACAATTGGATATTCTCCTACCGGGCGTTGACAATGTCGTGCCGGCCGACGAACTCGCCGAGCGCCTTGGTGAAGGAAGAACCTTGCGGGTCAAGCTCGGTCTCGACCCAACCGCGCCGGCCGTCACTCTGGGGTGGGCAGTTGTGCTGCGCAAACTCCGTCAATTCCAGGAATTGGGTCACACGGCGGTGTTGATCGTTGGTGACTTCACCGCCCAGGTGGGAGATCCAAGCAATCGAGATTCTCAACGCACGAGACTCTCCGCCGAGGAGGTGCGCGGCTATGCCGATTCGGTGCTGGACGGCTTCAAGAAGATCCTCATCTGGGATGACGCGCTGCTCGAAGTGCGCTACAACTCCGAGTGGTTGGGCAAGCTCGACATGGCTGATGTGCTCGAGTTGACCTCAAAGGTGACGGTTGCCCAGATGCTGGAACGGGGCGATTTCCAGAAGCGATTCACCTCCAATCAGCCGATCTCGCTCATGGAGTTCATGTATCCGCTGCTGCAGGGAATGGACTCGGTGGCAATCGACTCGGACATCGAGCTGGGCGGTTCCGATCAACTCTGGAACAACATGATGGGGAGGATCCTTCAGGAACGGTACGGAAAGCGAGGCCAGATGGTGATGACCCTGCCGCTGCTCGTCGGCACGGATGGTAGGCACAAGATGTCCCAATCGTTGGACAACTATGTCGCCGTCGACGACGAACCGGCTGAGATGTTCGGGAAGATCATGAGCATCCCCGACCACCTGATGGTGCAGTACTTCGAATTGGCCACCGATCTCCCGGTCGTAGAGGTGCAGGCCGTCAACGCCGGCCTCGCGGACGGCTCACTTCATCCGGGGGAGACCAAACGGAGGCTGGGGAGAGAGGTCGTCGGTCTGTACTGGGGCATCAAAGCCGGGCTAGATGCAGAAGCGGCTTTCGACCAAGTCTTCAAGCGCGGCGAGGCCCCCGATGAGGTCATGCGGTTTGCCCTGCCCAGCGATGACATTGTTTTTCTGCCTGCCCTTCTGCGAGATGCCGGCCTGGCGAAGAGCTCAAGCGAAGCCCGCCGGTTGATCGCCCAAGGGGCAGTCAAGATGCACGGCGAAACCATCACCAATGAGAGTCTCCCAAGAACGACCTTGGACGGTGCCACCGTTCAAGTCGGCAAACGCCGGTTCGTGAAGCTGATGGCGGACGCCGAATAGCGGCCAGGGGAGTTCAGATCCCGGCCGGTGGCGTTGAGGTCCTCGACCGGCTGGCGCCAACCAGCCGCAGGCGTGGGTCGGTGCGAAATCCCTGACACAGAACACCCGCTCGGTGGTACATTTAGGCTAGGCCGAGACCCGCCCGGCGGGTGCTTGGGCTGAATGCTTGACAAGTGCACCACAATCGATACAGTTACGCAGCCCGGCGGCAAAGTCGTCGGGACTCGATGGTGCCAGCACCCCGATATGACAGTTGTCTCGCCGGGGTGCTACAGTCAACTGCCGCCCTCGCCGAGCCGGCGAGACGCGGTCTGGGCTCCTTGACAACTAAACAGTGTGCCAAAAGCCAGTAGCGGTTCGCCCCGCAAGGTCCTTCGGGACCGAAGGGGTGGAACGTACTCCAGGTGCTTCGACCCTTTCACGAGGGACGGAGCGTTAAGGAAATAATGCACTCTCTGACAGGATTGGAAACCCGCTCGCAAGAGTGGGCGGACATGAATGTACGTTGGAGAGTTTGATCCTGGCTCAGGACGAACGCTGGCGGCGCGCCTAATGCATGCAAGTCGAGCGACGCATATTCGGTGGGTAACCACTGGGTATGACGGAGCGGCGAACGGGTGAGTAACA
>JAOTUY010000012.1 GCA_029863625.1 Acidimicrobiia bacterium | reverse complement strand
AGTCTCTCCCTTGCTGGCCACCGAGACGGAGGCAACGATCCAGGAAGCCCGGGATTGGTGGAAGAGAGTGGATCGGCCCAACCTACTGATCAAGGTACCGGCCACCCCGGCCGGGATCCCGGCCGTGCGACAGCTGATTGGTGAGGGTATCTCGCTCAATGTGACTCTGATCTTCTCGCTCGAGCGATACCAGCAGGTCATGGACGCCTACCTGGTCGGCCTGGAGACTTACGCACAGACCGGCGGGGACCTTTCCCGGATCAATTCGGTGGCTTCCTTCTTCATCTCGCGGGTCGACACGGAGGTGGACAAGCGACTCGAACAGATCGGTACGGAGGAGGCATTGGCCCTGCGCGGCAAAGCCGCCATCGCCAACGCCCGGGCGGCGTACGGGTTGTTCCTCGAGACCTTCGCCGGCCAGCGCTGGGAATCTCTCTCCTCCCGGGGAGCGAGGATCCAACGTCCTCTCTGGGCGTCCACCAGCACGAAGGACCCTGCCTACCCCGACACGATGTACATCGACGAACTCGTCGTTGCGGACACCGTCAACACGGTCCCGGTCGCAACCATCGAGGCGTACCAGGATCATGGCAATCCCCAGCCTCCCGTTTTTGGCACGGCTGAGATCTCTGAAGCCACCGCAACGCTCGAGAAACTGACAGCAGTGGGAATCGATTACGACGACGTGGTGCAGGTCCTCGAGGACGAAGGCGTGGAGAAGTTCGCCGTCTCGTACCGGGAGCTACTCGACTCGATCGACCAGAAACGCGTCGCAATCAAGGGATAGGTTCTCCCTCGGCGTTTCACCAGCCGGAGGATGTGGCAGGTCGACCTCAACCGCACGCGAAAACAGCGCTCACGCTCCGTTGAGCGGGATGGAGCCATCGGTACGGTGGTACTCGTCGTGAGCAGCGATGAGCGGTTCCCAATCCGGATGATCGACATCGACGGCCACCAGATGCCGGCTGCGCGGACCATCCTCCTGGTCAAACGAGCGGGCCCGGCGAATCAGCGCCGCCGAGGCATCGTCGATACGGCGGTGCTGAGCGAGGTGCTCATCCCAGGAGACACACACGAACACTTCGGTGATGCGGTGCGGGTCTTCACTGTTGCGGTACAGCCGCCAACGGTATGCGCCGGTGAGGAGCCGCACCTTGCGGATCTCGCTCATCAACTCGACGAACTCCTCGAGGTCGGCCCGGTCGATCTGCCACGTATTGACGATCATCACCGGCCCCCCCGCCGTGTCGACATGGGGCGAAACCGGCCTGTCTTCGGTGTATTCGGGGGTATTGATCTCATCCAGCGATGGAATTCGAAAGCGGGGAGCCAGCAGTCCCAGAACAATCGCAGCACCCGAGAGAGAGACCATGGCGGCACCAGCCCCGATGGTGTCTGCCAACGCTCCCGACATGATCGCTCCGATCGGATAGATTCCGGAGAAGGCCAGTGTGTACAGGCTCATCGCCCGACCGCGAATCCACTCGGGTGCCATCAGCTGGCTGCCGGCATTGACGGTGGTCAGGGTCAGCACCCAGGAGGCCCCCGCCACGAGCATCCCGAGCGCTGCCAGGGGAGTCGACGGCGCCAGCCCGACCGCAACGCCTGCCACTCCGAACATGACAATGGTGGTCGGCACCGATCGGGCCCCGAGTTTTGCGACGAGGCGCGGACGCACCAGAGCGCCCACCAGAGCGCCGGCCCCCATGAAGCCGAGCAGGATACCGTAGGTCGTTTCCGAGCCGCCCAATTCGCTCGTTCGGTTGGGCAGCGTGGCTTGCACAGCGGCTGAGCTGATCGCAAACAACGCCACCAAGGTAAGCAGCCGCCGAAAAGCCGGGGTGAACCGGGCGTAGCGAATGGATTGGGCGATCGCGTTCGTCATCGACGTGTGCTCCCGGGCTGTCAACCGAAGGCGGCTTCCGACCACAGCGATGACCGCGATAACGACCAGATAGGAGATTGCGTTGAGGCCGAAACCGAGTTGAGGACCGGCCGTCGCAATGATCACTCCGCCCAGAGCAGGACCAATCGCCCGGGCGACGTTGAATCCTGCTGAATTGAGAGCAACGGCACTGGCCACCATCCCTCTGGGGACGAGGTCGGGGACCAGCGCTTGCCAGGCCGGCAAGTTGAACGCCACCCCCACCCCCATAACCAACCCCAATCCCAGCAACAGCCCCGGAGTAATGAGATCCATAGCGGTGAGAATCGCCATGGCGGCTGCGGAAGATCCCATCAACGACTGCGCGACCAGCATCACCTTGGTCCGGTCAACGGTGTCGGCCACTACCCCCGAGATGAGCGCCAGGAACAGAAGGGGCAGCAAATTGGAAGCGAGCATCAGCCCCACCCAAGTGGCCGATGAGTTGGTGAGTTCTTTCATGAGCCACGCAGCCGCCACCGTCTGGAAGAACGAGCCGATGTTCGACAGCAGGGCGCCGAGCCAGACGGCTCGGTAGTAGGGCAGACGTAGCGGAGCGATGGCCTGTGACATATTCCCGAGTGTAGGAAGCCACCCGGACCATTCCGGCCGCATCTCCGAAAGGCTCGCTCCCGAGTTGACCTCGAAGCCGTCGCGGCGCCGACGTCACTCTTGGGACGCCGCCCGGGGAAGATCAGGCACCCTGAGCACGAGAGCCAGCGCGACCCCGGCCAGAGCCGCCCCGGTGGCAAACGCGGCGCCGGGTCCCACCATTGCGTAGATTCCTCCGAAGATCAGGCTGGCCGGCAGCGCCACGAGTCCGATCGTGCCGTGGTAGAGGCCGAAGGCGCTCCCGCGCAACTTCTCCGGCGCCAGTCTCGCGACCCACGCTCGCTCGACCGGTTCAGTGAACCCGAAGTACAGCCCGTACGCGAGGAACACCACGATCAGCCCTGCTTGGCTCGAGACGGTGGCAAACGCCATGTACACAGCTCCATAGACGGTCCAGCCGGCCACCATCAGGGGTCTGCGACCCACCCGATCCGACAGCCCGCCGCCGAGATAGTTGGCAGCCATCTTGACCACGTGATGAGCCGCCCAGAGAAGCGCAATCGATCCGGCCGCCAGCCCGGCTTCGGAAAGACGCAGAAGCAGAAACGCATCGGTGCTGTTCCCAAGGGTGAACACCAGAAGAGCCAGCAGAAGTCGTCGAAACTCAACGCCCATTTCCGACCAGTCGCTCAACAACGAGGAGCGGGGCGCAGCAGGCCGTTCACCGGCAACCGCTGGCTCCCGTACGGCAACCACCAGGACGAACATGACGACCGCGGCCGGGATGGCGGCGAGAAAGAACACGCCTCGGAGGGTCATCGCGGGGATCAACAGGAGCCCGGCGGCCGCGAGCGGACCGGCCACCGCACCTGCATGATCCATGGCCCGGTGTAGGCCGTAGGCCGCGCCGAGCCGTGCCAAGGGAGTGACGTCGGCGATGAGCGCATCGCGAGGCGAGGTGCGCAGACCCTTGCCGACCCGGTCGGTGAACCGGAGCAGCGCTACCACCGGCCATCCTGCGGCGGCACCGATGAGTGGTCGAACGGCCCCGGACAGACCGTACCCGGACACGATGAGCGGCTTCCGCCTCCGGGTACGGTCCGTCCAACGACCGGAAACCACCTTGAGCACCGAAGCCGCGGACTCGGCGAGGCCTTCGATAGCGCCGAGCGCGACTGCACCCGCTCCCAGCGTGCCAACCAGGAAAACAGGAAGCAGGGGGTAGATCATCTCACTGGAGAGGTCGGTGAAGAAGCTCACCACTCCGAGTGCGATCACCGCTCGGGGGAGGCGTTGGGCTTGACGCGGGGATGGGCTGCTCACGGGCACATTCTGCCCGCGCCGTGCACCGCCGTCCGCAACTGCCTGTCTCCTAGGCCTTCTTCAGCGGTGCCCAGGCCAGCAGTAGCCGTTTTTGTCCCTGATCGTCGAACTCGACCGTGGCTTCGGCCCGATCGCCCGTGCCGGTTAGCTCGAGTACCACACCCATCCCCCACTTGTTGTGGACCACCCGGTCGCCGGGCGAGATCTGCGAAGCATCGACGGTGGGATGAGCGGTGGACGGTTCCGTCTCGTACTTCGCTCGCCGGCGCCGCTTGTCGATCTTCGTAACCAGTTCCTCAGGGATCTCAGACAGGAAACGGCTGGGCGGGTTGTAGTTGGTTCCCCCCCACAGCATCCGGCTCCAGGCATTAGTCATATAGAGCCGGTCTTGAGCCCGGGTGATCCCGACGTAACAGAGCCTGCGTTCCTCCTCGAGTTCCTGGGGGTTGCCCAGGGCTCGCACGTGCGGAAACACTCCGTCGTCGAGCCCGATCATGAAGATGATCGGGAACTCGAGACCTTTGGCGTTGTGCAAGGTCAT
This sequence comes from Acidimicrobiia bacterium, assembly GCA_029863625.1. Classification (GTDB taxonomy): domain Bacteria; phylum Actinomycetota; class Acidimicrobiia; order Spongiisociales; family UBA4744; genus UBA4744. The sequence goes on along the minus strand of JAOTUY010000012.1, from coordinate 56,222 downwards.
CAACGTGACCGTGGCGGAACCGTCCTCGAGTTCATCGATGTCGGCGACCAGGCTGATCGACTCCAGGAACAACTCCAGACGACGCGGCCCATCGAGGTCATCCCAGGCTTCGTCGCCGATGATCGAACCTTCCCCGCCGATTTCGTACTCTTCGGCCACGGTCACCAGTTCCCGCACGTTCTCAACTCTCCCCAGCGCCTCGATCGTCTGCTCCACCTGGAGATCTGCCAGATAGCCAGAACCCTCCAGGACCGCTTCCACGGCGGCTTTCGGGCCGTCCACGGCCTTGGAGCGCAACACATCGATGAGGGCCAGGAACTCTTTCACCTGTTTGCGAGCCCGGGCCGACAGATTGGGTTCATCGTCTACTTGCACAAGTGCGTCGTAAAACGACACCTGGAGTCCCTGGGCGAATCGATCAAGATGCCCGATCGATGTGCTTCCGAGCCCACGTTTCGGGACATTGATGACTCGTTTCAGTGCAACCTGGTCGTCCGGGTTGACCAGCACCCGCAGGTAGGCCAGAACGTCCTTGACCTCGCGCCGTTCGTAGAACTTGACGCCGCCGACCACGGCATACGGAATGCCGTATCGAACGAACACCTCTTCGAGCACCCTGCTCTGAGCATTGGTGCGATAGAAGATGGCGATGTCGGAGGCCGACCGGCCCTCGTCCTCGAGAGTGTTGATCTGTTCTGCAACGAATGCCGCCTCGTCGCGTTCATCTTCGGCTTCATACCGGCTCAGGAGATCCCCTCGTCCCCGATCCGTCCATAGATGTTTGGCCTTGCGCTCATCGTTGTTCGAGATGACCGAGTTGGCTGCCTCCAGAATCACTTCGGTTGATCGGTAGTTCTGACCGAGGACCACCACCCGGGCGTCGGGGTAGTCGCTTTCGAAGTCAAGGATGTTTCTGATATCGGCGCCGCGAAAGCCATAGATCGACTGGTCGCTGTCTCCCACAACGCAAAGGTTTCCATGCTGCGCCGTCAGCTGTTTGACGAGCGTGTACTGGGCGCGGTTGGTGTCCTGGTACTCGTCAACCAGCACATACTGGAACCGCCGCTGGTAGTGATCCAACACATCGGGAAGCGCCCCGAATAACTCAACGGTGATCATCAAGAGGTCGTCGAAGTCCATAGCCGACGCTTCCAGCAGTCGCTGTTGGTACAAGCGATACACGTCGGCAACCTGCTCGTGGTAGAAACCGGTCCCCTGTTGAGAAAAAGATTCGTAGTCGATCAGTTCGTTCTTGGCATCGGAGATGGCTGCCCGAATGTTGCGAGGCGGGAACCGTTTTGGGTCCATGTCGAGATCACGTACGCACATCGTGACCAATCGAAGCGCGTCGGCATCATCGTAGATCGAAAACGACGATCGATACCCCAGTCGCGGGGCTTCCCGTCGCAGGATGCGTGCACAGGCGCTGTGAAACGTCGAGACCCACATAGCCCGTGCAGCCCCACCTACCAGACGCTCCACCCGTTCCTTCATCTCATTAGCGGCCTTGTTGGTGAACGTGATCGCCAGAATGGAGTGAGGGGCAACACCAAGGTCTCGGATCAGATGAGCGATCCGATAGGTCAGCACTCGCGTCTTGCCCGATCCTGCCCCCGCCACCACCAACAGCGGCCCCTCGGTGGCTGCCACCGCCTCTCGTTGGACCGGATTCAGAGAATCGAAGAGGGGTGATTGGGCAGGGTCGACTTGAACCGCGAACACGGCGTCGTCAGGCGAGGCGAAAGATTGCATGGGCCGATGGTACCCGCCCTCAACGACCTAATCACACGCGTGTAAGTGGGCACGGAAAACAGGTCAGCGGATGGTGACTTCGACCGAACCGTCGGATCGGACGAAACGTCCTTCCTCACCGTCGGCCGTCGGTTCGGGTGGCATAGTTCTGATCGTGAAGCAAAAGCGGCTGCCCGTCGGGAACCGGTGCTCATACCAGAGGTCGCCTCCCATCGCTCTGGCCAGGCGCAACGCGATCGGAAGTCCGAGGCCGATCCCCTTGTCCGAGCGCGCATCACCCTTCGAGAGTTGCTCGAAATGGGTGAACACCCTTTCGACATCTTGTTCGGGGATGCCGGGTCCGTTGTCCGAAACAACAACCAGGTAATACTCGCCGTAAGGGCTTCCCTCAACGAGAACTTGATCGCCGCCGTACTTGTGGGCGTTCTCAACCAGGTTGCGAAGGACCTGTTGGACCCGACGATGGTCGGCGTAGACCGAAACACCACCCGGAATCGCCACCGCGGCCTCGCGCGCCGTCCCCGGCGGCAGGATCGCATTGGTTACATCGTGGGCGACCTCGGAAAGGTCGAACAGCCCCAGATCCAGGCGGAGTCGACCTGCCTCGAGTCTTGGTATCACTAATACGTCCTCGACCAGGTCCGAAAGATGCACGGCTTGTTTGTTGATGATGGTCAAGAACTCGTCGACCTCTTCGGCCGGCAAGTTTTTCCACGATTCGAGCAACGTGTCGGTGAATCCGGCAATCGAGGTCAGCGGGGTCCGCAGTTCGTGACTAACCATGGACACGAACTCGTTCTTCATGCGCCGGGCCCGGTCGGCGGATTCGCTGGCGAACTTCTCCCGCCCCCGGGCCGCCCGCACAGCTCGAACGGCAGCCGCGACGGCAATGACAGCAACCAGTAGGGCGCCGCCGCCTATGTATTCGGACAGGTGCTCCATAGCGCTTCAGCCTCCAGCTGAGCAGCGACATTGCTGCCCGTATGAGGTATCGACACGAATCGGGACGAGATTGAGGTCTTCCCGCCGGGTTTCGATATGTCTCCGTCCTGCAGGGGGGACGCGGCAGCGTCGCAGGCCACAGCGTAAAGGGGAGTTAGGCGATAGCTGGACGATCTCGCGGCAAGGGTTGAACTCACATCACCAACGAAGGGAGGTCAATCCGGATCGCCATACAACGAAGAAAGGCTGAGCCGGGCTTCCTGCTCCAGGAGTTTCTGGTGGTGGTAGGCAGAATCGACAACCGCGGCCAGGGAGAATTCCACCATCCGCAGCGTGCGGGCAACCTGGGGCGTAAACACTCCCGGTCGTCGCGAGCCAACGGCCAAGATGCCGAGAACCTGACCACGAGAACGCAGACCCATGGCAAAAAACGACGGCCACCCTGAATCAGCGCCGGCGTCTGCGTCTGCGAAATCCTCTGCGCCGGAGCGCCACACACCCAACTCTTCCGGACTCACCGAGATCGAAGCCAACTGCTCGAGATGACCAGCGGCAAGCGCTCGAAAATGATCGAACTCGGGTCTCGATAGCTTTGTATCAGTACGGATGGCGAGCCGTCGCTCTGCGGTCAATGCAATGCCGGCTAGGTCGTAATCGACGAACCGCCGAAGGATCAACAGCGACTCCTGCACGGTGGTGGGGAGGTCCATGGCGCGGGTGGCCATCGTGACAATGTCGTTGACGATGGTGGCATCGAACAGTTTGCGGTCCAACAACTCGGTGACGCGAGCGAGCACATCGACCTGGTCGAGCTGCTGTGCCACGATTTCGCCGGTACTCAACTCTGATAGGGCTCGCGTGGCTCTTGCCGTTCGAATCGCCGCCAGCAACTCCTCACCAAGTGATTCCTTGGTCAGGTAGCCGTCTGCTCCCGACTTCTCCGACCAATAGCGATCCTCCGCGGAGTCGAGAGCCGTCAAGATCAAAATGGGTATGTGCGCAACCGACCAATCCTCTTTGATCAGGCGGCAAGCCACGTAACCGCTCATGCGGGGCATCTTGATATCCAGCAGCACCAGATCAGGAGGTTGTGAGTAAAACTGTTGGATGGCTTCGATTCCGTCCTCGGCGGTAGTGACCTCGTATCCGGCCTCCTGAAGAAGCGAACTCACGGCCGCCCTGATCACCGGACTGTCATCAGCAACCAGGATCCTCATTGGCTGACCTCGGTTCGATCGTCGGATTGGGCCACCGAGCGCATCTCCAGCAGAGAGTGAAGTGTCGTGGCCAGCAAACCCTGACGCAGATCGGCCTTGTCGAGATAAGCGTCAACTCCGACCGACCATGCTCTCGCCTGGTCTTGTTCTTTGGCAACCGCCGAAACCATCACAACTGGGAGCGCAGGGAGGATTTCGCGAACCGATCGAACCAGGTCAACGCCGTCTGAGCCGGGCATGGCATAGTCAACGACCAGTGCATCAAAGCGCTCCGATCTCAGTTTGGCGAGGCCTTCCTCGGCGTCGCCCGCGACCAGCGTCTCAAATCCTTGACCGGTGAGAACCGAGCCAACCAGCTGGCGCGCCCCGGCCGAATCGTCGACGACCAGGACTCGCGGTCTCGACAGAACCGGGGTCGGAAGCGACCGAATCCGGTCACCCAATCGGTTGGGCTCGATAACCACGACGACCTCTCCCCCACCCAGCACAGCCGCGCCGGTTAGGTGAGGCACTCCGGCCAGCACCGGACCAAGGCCCTTGACGGCGACTTGGCGTTTCCCGATGATGCGCGGCACAGTCACGGCGATGAGTCCAGCTCGGGTGGCCAAAACGATGACCTCGTTGACCGCTTCTGATTCCGGAAGACCAACTGCGGAGGCGAAGGATGCGATGGGTAATCGCTGGCTTTGGTGGACGAGTTCCATCCGTTCCTTGCCCGGTCGCACCTCGGCGCCCGACAACGCGAACGCGGCCACAACGGCCGCGGCCGGGATACCCCACTGCCGCTCCTCCGCTGCGAGAAGCACCATATCTTGTAGGGCCCAGGAGGCCGGCAAGGTCAGCATCACCGACGTGCCTTGACCGGACCGCGACTCGATGGTTATCCCGCCGTTCAACATCTCGGCCGTCTCCGCCACCAAGGCCAGCCCGGCACCGTCGCCACTGAGATCGGTGGTCTCGATCGAAGTCGAGAACCCTCCCCCGTAGAGAAGCCGGGTCAACTCACTTTCGGAGACGACATCGCCGTCGGATACCAGGCCTCGTTTCCAAGCCGATTCTCGCACCGCGTTCCAATCGATTCCGCCGCCGTCGTCCTCCACCGTGATAACGAGGCTGTTCTTGGCGACCTGGGCACGCACGGCCAGGGTGGCCGTCGCCGGCTTACCCGCTGTCTGGCGGTCTTCAGGCCTCTCAATTCCGTGGTCGATGGCGTTGACCAACAGGTGTCGCAGGGGTTCACGAAGGTGCTCGATGATCTGCCGGTCGACCTCAACATCGTCACCGGCTAACTCAAAGCGGATCTGCTTTCCTGTCCGGCGGCTCAAATAGCGAACGAACTGATGGAACGTGTCGGTGATATCGGACAGCGGAGAAGCCACGAGCTGAAGAGCTCGCATCTGAAGGTCCTCAACCGCCAGATCCAAGGTCTCGACTGCGGATTCCCAGCTGGCGGCGAGTGAGGCCACTTCGCGCGGATTGCTTGAGACAGCGAAACGCAACCCCTGAACGGCATCAGCCAACGCGGCTGCATCGAGACGAACCTCAGCAGCCCGGTTGATCAGCCGGTATAGCCGGGTTGTCTCAACCCGCGTGGCCGGACCCACCAAGCCGGACTCGACCGAGGAAAGCAATCCACCAAGATCGAGGAGCTCCGGGCTGCCCACCTCAGGGACCGGACGGGACGCCGGCCGGATCGCCGGCGACGGAGGCGGTGCGGGTTCCAGAGGGGCTGTCTCGGCGGGTGACGGCGGCGGCGCCGGTCGACTGGGCGACGCATCCGGCGTCCCGAGGTATTGTTCCAAAGCCGCGACGGCTGCCTGCATTCCGACAGGGTGGCCCTCGCTCCCCTCATCCATTGCCCCGGAAAACTCTTCGGATACGGCTCTCAACAGGTGGCCAAGCTCGGCATCCGGTTGCAGCACTCCCTCAGAGATATCCCTCCAGGCAGCTTCGAGTACCCGGGCCGCCTCGCCCATGTCGACGAAGCCCATGACGCGAGACGAACCCTTGATCGTGTGCGCGTCTCGGAAGAGGGTCAAGAACTTTTCAGGGTCAAGTATTCCAATCGACATCGCGGTGGCCCCCGCCACCAGATTGGTGGAGCGCTGCAACACTTCTTCGCGAAAAATCGCCAGGAGCTCTGCGTCTTTGCCCAACTCCAAGTTGAACCTCTCTCGCTTGAACGGTTGCCTGCTTTAGTACTGAGTCCCACAAGACCGATCAAGTCCTGCCGGTCCTCGACATTGCGAAGACCATATGTGTGCGACACAGCACTAGAGATATCGGTCGAGCCCGAGAGCGACTTGAGGGAAAGGACTACTCCCACTCAATTGTGGCGGGAGGTTTGGATGAAACGTCGTAGGCAACGCGATTGATGCCGGCGACCTCATTGATGACCCGGCTGGAGATCCGTTCGAGGACCTCATAGGGCAGTCTGGCCCAGTCGGCAGTCATGGCGTCATCACTGGTCACCGCCCGAACGATCAAAGGGTACGCGTAGGTACGTCCGTCTCCCTGCACACCGACCGTCTTCACAGCGGGAAGTACCGCGAAGGATTGCCAGAGATCGTGGTACAGACCGGCCCGGCGAATCTCTTCCAGGACAATGGTGTCGGCGGCTCGCAGGGTCTCGAGCCGCTCCCGGGTGACCTCTCCTATGATCCGCACGGCCAAGCCGGGACCCGGAAACGGTTGGCGCCACACAATCTCATCCGGTAGCCCCAGCTCGCCGCCAATCGCTCGCACCTCATCCTTGAACAAGTCGCGCAACGGCTCGACGAGCTCGAATTGCATGTCGTCGGGCAGACCGCCGACGTTGTGATGGCTCTTGATCTTTGCAGCGTCTTTCGTGCCCGACTCGATGATGTCCGGATACAGAGTGCCCTGCACGAGGAAGTTGGTGTCGGTGAGATCGGAGGCTACCTCTTCGAAAACCCGGATGAAGGTCTCACCGATGGCCTTCCGCTTCGATTCCGGATCGATGACTCCGTCCAAAGCCGCCAAGAAGCGTTCCTGAGCCTTGACGTGAACGAGGTTGATGCGGAACGTGCGCAGGAACGTCTCCTCGACCTGCTCGGCTTCCCCGGCTCGGAGGAGCCCGTGATCGATAAACACGCAGGTCAACTGATCACCGACGGCATGGTGCACCAGAGCGGCGGCGACCGACGAATCGACCCCGCCGGACAATCCGCACATCACGTTCCCCGACCCCACCTGACGCCGTATAGCGTCAACCGAATGCTCGATGATCGAGTGGTGCGTCCAATTGGGTTGGAGTTGGCACATCTCGAAGAGAAACCGTTTGATGATCTCGGTTCCGCGCGGCGTATGGGCCACCTCGGGGTGGAACTGAACTCCATAGCGGCGCCGCTCACGATCCTCCATCACCGCGACCGGTGAGCCGGGCGTTGATGCGACGACCCGGAACCCCGGTGGCGCCTCGATGACCGCGTCCCCGTGGCTCATCCACACATCCTGGGTCTCGGGGAGTTCGGTGAACAGGCCGGAACCGTCCAATACCGTGAGCTCGGCCTTACCGTATTCGGCACTTCCCGTCTGGGCCACCTTGCCGCCGAGCCCATGCGCGAGCAACTGATGGCCGTAGCAGATCCCCAGAATTGGGATGTCCAGATCGAAGATGTCTGGATCGATTTCGTAGGCATCATCGGCATAGACAGACGCAGGTCCTCCCGACAGGATCAAACCGGACGGCCGGCGCGCCTTGATCTCAGCGGCCGTGGTATCCCGGGGAATGATCTCCGAAAGCACGTGGGCCTCGCGGACTCTCCGGGCAATCAATTGAGCGTACTGAGCCCCGAGGTCGACGACGAGGACGCGGTCAAAATCTCCAGTCGACGCCTGTCCGAAGGAACCCTCCCGGCTCGTCACGATCTCTTATCCCATGCCGACCCGTTGCGAACGCTGCAGGGACTTGCCCTCGGTCTGCAACGAAGGAGCAACCATTACCTCGGCCTTCTGAAACTCCTTGACGTCGGCGTAGCCGGTGGTTGCCATCGACATTCGCAACGCACCAAAGAGATTGCGGCGCCCGTCGTTTTCGTGCGCGGGGCCAACCAGGATCTCCTCCAGGGTACCGAGACGGCCGACCTGGACGCGTGCCCCGCGCGGAAGGGTCGGATGGAACGTGGCCATGCCCCAGTGGGCTCCCCGACCCGGTGCTTCGGCCGCCGCGGCGAGTGGCGAACCAATCATCACGGCGTCCGCTCCGCAGGCGATAGCCTTGGCCACGTCTCCACCCGTCCGCATTCCACCGTCGGCAATGACGTGCACGTATCGGCCGGTCTCATCGAGGTACCGAATGCGCGCTCCGGCCGCATCGGCGATGGCCGTCGCTTGAGGCACCCCGACCCCGAGCACACCACGCGTAGTACAGGCCGCCCCGGGTCCAACGCCGACCAACACCCCTACCGCCCCGGTCCGCATTAGGTGGAGGGCCGTCGAGTACGAAGCACATCCGCCCACGATGATCGGCAACTCGAATCCGGCGATGAACTGCTTCAAGTTGAGCGGCTCCTGTCGCGACGAGACGTGCTCGGCCGAAACCACGGTGCCCTGAATGATCAGAATGTCGAGGCCTGCCTCGACCGTTAGCCGCGCAAACGACGCGACCCGCTGGGGGGTCAGGCTGGCCGCCGCGACCACGCCACTCTCTTTGATCTCCCTGATGCGCCTCCCGATGAGCTCGTCCTTGATCGGCTCCTGATAGATTTCCTGCATGCGCATGGTGGCCTTGTCCGAGGGAAGCTCGGCTACCTCCCCGAGGTATGGCTCAGGATCCTCATAGCGAGTCCAGAGGCCCTCCAGGTTGAGCACTCCGAGCCCACCCAGGTGGCCGATGGTGATCGCCGTCGCCGGGCTGATCGCCGAATCCATCGCCGAACCGAGCATGGGCAGTTGAAAACGGAAGGCGTCCAACTGCCAGGAAATATCTACGTCGTCGGGGTCGCGGGTTCGCCGGCTGGGGACGATGGCGATGTCGTCGAATCCAAAGGCCTGTCTACCCGACTTGCCGATACCGATATCGATGTCCATCAGATTCCTCCGCCTGTCAAAGAAGTCCTACGGTACCAGGCCACCTGCGGCGCCAGTCATCAGTCACCAGTAACCAGTAACCAGTAACCAGTAACCAGTAACCAGTAGCCAGTAGCCAGCAGGGATAGATCACTCCTCGGCCTGGGAACTCACAGGTCACTCGAGACTGGAAAACTGGAAACTGGAAACTGCCCACTACGCTTCTCTCCCGTGAACCTGCCGCCATTATCCGCCCCGCCCTCCTATCGCTGGCGTTTCAGCGACTTCGTGCTGGTCTGGCTGGCCGCCTTCGTGGCCTCGTTGGCCGGCACCGCTATCGGTCTTGCCATCGGAGTGGGCGGCCCCATTGACGAATTGGTGTTGGGGGTCACACCCGAGTTGCTGTTCTGGGTGGCGCTACCCGCTCAGTTCTTCGGGATGCTGCTGGCCCTCGCCTGGGTGAGCCAGAAGCGGGGTTCCGGCAGCTTCAGCACTGATTTCGGCTTCTCGATCCGATGGCAGGACTCCGGGTACCTATTCCTCGGAATGCTGCTTTTGCTGGCGCTCGCTTACGCGCTCTTGCCATTGGCCAATCTGCTCGGAGTCGACGAAACACCCCAGTTGACGACCGAGGCGATCTCTGGCGCCACGGACGTTGCCACCCGGATCTTGATCGTGCTGGGAGTGGCTGTGGTGACCCCGATCGTGGAGGAATTAACCTTTCGTGGCTTGTTGCTTCGCTACCTGGAAGAGCGATTGACGGCCCGGCGGGCCCTGGTGATCTCAGCCGGGTTGTTTGGAGCGTTTCACGTGATCGGGACTACCGGAACCGCCGGGTCGGTCATCGCCCTGCTACAGACGTTCCTGGCCGGACTGGTCCTGGCCTATGTCACCCAGAAGTCGGGCAAGTTGAGCCGCGCCATCTTCATCCATGGTGGGTTCAACCTGATCACGATTCTGGTCCTCTTCTTCGTCCCGGACCTTGCGGTGTAGGGTCTTCTCGAAACAGCGTGAGAAAGACGCGCATACTGCAGGCAACTAACGCCAGAACGGTATTGGGTTACGCCCCGTCACCCAGCCGGGCATCAAACCCCAGCTTCTTGCGAACCGAGGCCATCTCACCTTCCGCCCTGGTGCGGGCATCGAGAGCACCTTTGACCATGATGCGCGTGACCTCCTCGTCGTCGAACGCTTTGAAGGCCGAACGGACGGGGCTGAGTCCTTCGACGACCGCCTCGGCCACGGTCATCTTGAAATGGCCGTAGGGCGTTTCGTGGTACTCGGCAACGAGATCTTCTATCGACCGAGTGGTGAACAAAGACAGGATGTCCAGGAGATTCGAGACACCAGGTTTCTTCTCCTGGTCGTAGCGAACTTCGCTCTCCGAATCGGTCACGGCCGCCTTGAACCTCTTGCGGATGATGTCGGGCTCGTCCAAAAGGAGAACTCGGGTGTTGACATCCTCGTCTGATTTCGACATCTTGGACGTCGGGTTCTTCAAAGACATGACCCTGGCACCGATCTCGGGCGTGATCTGCTCGGGGACCGGGAACTCATCGCCAAACCGCGAGTTGAACCGCTCGGCCAGGTCGCGCGCCAGCTCCAGGTGTTGGGTCTGATCATCGCCGACCGGAACTGCGTGGGCCTTGTGCACGAGGATATCGGCCGCCATCAGCACCGGATACGCAAACAAACCCAGGTTCTTGCCGGCCTTGTCGGCTTTCTCCTTGAACTGGGTCATCCGGTTGAGGGCACCCAGTGAGGTGATAGTGCTCAGCATCCACGACAGCTCAGCGTGCTGGGGCACCTGGCTCTGGAAGTACAACAGCGAGCGGCTCGGATCGACACCGACTGCCAACAGCAGCTTGGCCGTGTTCAACCGACTCCTGCGGAGCGCGACTGGATCGTAGGGGACCGTGATGGCATGAAGGTCGACCACGCAATAGATCGCGTCGTAGGTGTCCTGCAGTTTCACCCAATTGCGTAATGCCCCCAAATAGTTGCCGATGTGGATATCACCGGTCGGTTGGATCCCGGAGAACACCTTCTTTTTGTCACTCACCTTATGCTCCTCACCCAAAGAAAAGCGCCGGGGCCCGGGCCTCCGGCGATGTTCAACTCGACGCGCGGCTGGCCCCCTTTAGCGAATGGACCACCAGCGGCGACACGAGCTTGTTTGCACGGCACAGAGCGTAATCGACCTGGGCCGAGGCTTCAACGGAACCGCCGCTCGGCACGGAGGGACCGTTCGCTCGTCCGCCGTCCGGGCGCGGCCGGCGACCCTCTTCCGAGTCGGGGAGCGAAGGCCTGCGAGCCCAACCCTCGGGGCTGCGGCCACCCAACCCCGTCTACCGTTGACTCCCTGATCGCATTCGGCCATACTCCCCGCCTAGATGAATACGACCAGCACGATCATTATTCCATAGCGCACACGGACAGCCGTGTGCGCCCGACCCTTCGCCTCGCGAAGGGTCTTTTGTTACCCGGGAGTTAGCCATGAAGACCGAGATCTACGACACCACCCTCCGAGACGGTTCTCAGCAGGAAGGCATCTCGCTGACGGTCGGCGACAAACTGCGGATCGCTTCTCTGCTCGACGAGTTGGGGGTCGACTACGTAGAGGGCGGATGGCCGGGCGCCAACCCCAAAGACGACGAGTTCTTCAATCGAGCCAAGAAGGAACTCGACTTCGGCACCGCCACGCTTGTGGCCTTTGGGTCGACCAGGCGACCGCGGGGCACGGTGGCGAATGATCCCCAGTTGCGAGCGCTACTCGCGGCCGAGACCGAGATCATCTGCATCGTCGGCAAATCGTGGGATTACCACGTGCTGGAAGCCCTCCGAACCGATCTCGACGAGGGCGTGCGCATGGTCGAAGAGTCGATCTACCACCTCCGCAACTATGACCGGCGCGTGTTCTTTGACGCCGAGCACTTCTTCGACGGCTTCAGGACCAACCCAGAATTCGCCCTCCGGATCCTGCAGGCGGCCACAGATGCCGGAGCCGAACGATTGGTGCTCTGCGACACCAACGGGGGAACTCTGCCGTCGGGGATCCTGACCACCATCGGCCGGGTGCAGAAAGCCTTCCCCGAGAGCCAGTTGGGGGTCCACTTCCACGACGACGTCGGGTGCGCTGTGGCAAGCTCGCTGGTTGCGGTCGATGCCGGTGTTCGCCAGGTTCAGGGTTGCATCAACGGCTACGGAGAACGTACCGGCAACGCCGACCTGTCCACGCTCATCCCGGACCTGGCTCTCAAGATGGGGCTTGCGGTGCTGCCCGAAGGTCGGTTGGAGCTCCTCGGCCCGGTGGCGCACCACGTAGCGGAAGTCGTGAACATCGCCCTCGATCCGCATCATCCCTACGTCGGGACGTCAGCGTTCACGCACAAGGCCGGGCTCCACACCTCGGCCCTCGCCCGCCGGCCCGATGCCTACGAGCACGAGGATCCGACGCAGGTAGGGAACCACACCCGCATGGTCGTTTCGGAGTTGGCCGGCCGGGCAAGCGTCCTCTCCGAAGCCAACAAACTCGGTCTCGAGGTCAACTCCGAGACGGCTGCCGTGATCCTCGAACAGGTCAAGGACCTCGAACACAAGGGCTACCACTTCGAGGCGGCCGGGGGATCCTTTGAGCTCCTCATGCGCAAGGCGCTGGGATGGGAACAGGACCTTTTCGAGCTGGAGTCCTTCCGGGTCTTTACCGATAGACGGGCCAACGAAGAAATCGTCGCCGAGGCCACCGTGAAAGTCGTGGTCGACGGCGAGCGGGTCGTCACCACCGGCGAAGGGGTCGGGCCGGTCCACGCCTTGGATCAGGCGCTGCGGGCTGCCCTGAGAAATGCATATCCGGGCATCGATCGGCTCCGGCTGACCGACTACCGGGTGCGCGTGCTGGATTCCTCGCATGGGACGGGAGCGATGGTGCGAGTGCTACTCGAAACATCCGACGAAGATGAAACGTGGGGCACGATCGGGGTCCACGAGAACGTCATCGAAGCTTCGTGGGATGCGCTCACCGAGGGTCTGATCATCGGGTTGCTACGGCAGCAAGGGCCGGGCCGTCCCGTATAGTTCCGCGGGTTCTTGGTGTAGGAGAGGAACAGGCGTGGCCATACCACACATGACTCCTAGTGAGTTCCGAAAGCGCGGCCGAGAAGTCATCGACTGGATCGCCGACTACATGGAGCGAATCGAGGGGTATCCGGTTCTCTCCACGGTGAAACCGGGTGACATTCGCGCCATGCTGCCCGAACACCCGCCGACCACAGGCGAGGAATTCGATGACGTGATAGCCGACCTCGACCGGATTGTCATGCCCGGTATCACGCACTGGCAGTCCCCCGGGTTCCACGCGTTCTTCAACGCCAACGCTTCGGGACCGGCCATACTTGGGGATCTGGTGTCCTCCGGTCTCGGTGTGCAGGGCATGCTGTGGATTACCAGCCCCGCCTGCACGGAGCTCGAGACTCATGTGATGGACTGGCTGGTGGAAATGCTGGATCTACCCCCGGCGTTCCTTTCATCCGGAGCGGGAGGCGGGGTCATTCAGGACTCAGCCTCCAGCGCCACCCTCACCGCCGTCATCGCTGCCCGCGAAGCTGCCACGCTGGGCACCGCCAACCGCACCGGGACTGCGGGCGGCCTCATCGCCTACACCTCAACGCAGGCACACTCGTCAGTTGAGAAAGGGATCCGCATTGCCGGAATCGGCATCGACAACCTTCGTTCGATCGAGGTAGATGCGGCCTTCGCCATGCGACCTGTCGCGCTTGAGAAAGCCATCGAGAAGGATCTTGCTGCAGGTCGCAGGCCCTTCTTTGTGTGCGCCACCGTCGGCTCCACCTCATCGACCGCCATCGATCCGGTACGTGAGATAGGTGAGATCTGCCGGCGGCACGGGATATGGCTGCACGTCGACGCGGCCCTGGCCGGGACCGCAGCCTTGCTCCCGGAGATGCGCTGGATCCACGACGGGGTCGAACTGGCAGACAGCTACGTGTTCAATCCACACAAATGGATGCTGACCAACTTTGACTGCACGGCCTTCTTCGTCGCCGACCGGACTCCCTTGATAGGCGCCCTCAGCGTGCTGCCCGAGTACCTGCGCAACGAAGCTTCGGCCTCCGGGGCCGTGATCGATTACCGGGATTGGCAGATCCCGCTCGGACGCCGTTTTCGCGCCCTGAAGCTGTGGTTTGTGATCCGCCACTACGGCGTCGGGGGTTTGCAGGCATTTGTGCGCGAACACCTCCGGTTGACGAAGCTTTTCGCCTCCTGGGTAGATGCCGACGACGACTTTGAACTGGCCGCTCCCGCTCCCGTCAATCTCGTTTGTTTCCGTCACAGCGGCGGGGACGACGTCAATCAGCGCATCCTGGAGCAGGTCAATCAATCGGGCGAGATCTATCTCAACCATACCAAACTCGACGCCAAGCTCACGATCAGGATGTCGATCGGCCAAACCCATACCGAGGAGCGGCACGTTCGGAAGGCATGGGAACTGATCCGGAAAGCGTCCGCATAGATCCGACCCGGCCATTGCGACCTGGGAAAAGGTCTTACGGTTGACACAGACGCGCCCGCCGGGCTTGGTGTCGAAGGACCTTGGAGAAGGATGCGTTTCGACGGAAACCGAGCTCCCGGACCTGGCAAGATATCGATCAAGAATGCTGCATATATCGTCGAGCGGCATCATAGAATCCGTGGGTCCGGCCGACCGGCCGGGGCATTGTGTACCGGATGAAACCGGGAAAACGGAAAGAAGGCGACGTGCCAGTAAAGAAGCCAGCACCAAAGAAGCCGGCTGCCAAGACCGCAGCAAAGCCAAAGACGGCCGCCAAGCCGAAAAAGAAGTAGCTCCCGAAGAGGGGCTCATAAGGTGGGGACCCGGATCCGGGTCCCCACCCCTCCGTCTGGGCTTCGATCCCCTCGCCGCGCCGGGACGACGTCTACGGATCGATGAGATCGCCGGGCGGCATCCTGGTTACCGGTGGTTCCAGGCCGACCAACTGTCGGACCATGTGGGCGGTGGCGCCCCACAGGACTTCGCCTTCGAGGTCGAAGAACCAGACCTTGTGTTCCCGCCACGTCTCGAATCTCCATCTGTTCACATCTGTGAAAATCTCGACCGCCGGCTCGAGTACCTTGTCGACTTCTCGCGGGGAGGGCTGCAACTCCGGCACGCCCTCGATCCAACCAACCACCGGTACCACCATCAGCGAGTATTCGACCGTGTGGATGGCAGGCAGGAAACCCAGGACGGTTACCCAGGCGGGATCAATACCGACTTCCTCCTCCGCTTCACGCAGTGCTGTACCCACCGGTCCGCCGTCCCCGTCATCCGGCCGGCCACCGGGGAACGCGAGATGCCCTGCGTGGGTGGGCATGGTCATCGGCCGTTTGGTGAGGATCAGTCGGTTGACCCCGTCGTCGCCCTCGTAGAGAGGAACCAGGACGGCCGCCTGGGGTATCTCACCCGGCGGCGGAGGCTGGTGCTGAATCCCTGAAAGGCGCTCCCAGATTTCTTTCACCCGAACATGGTACGACGCCGATAGTCTGAGCGGACATGGATGACCTGTCGACTGCGCCACGATTCTCGCACCGCTTCATGATGCGCCCCTTCCGGCGCCGTGACGCGGATGACATGACGGAAGCCGTCCAAGCATCGCAGACGGAACTCAACGAGTGGCTGCCGTGGGCCCACCTCGACTATGCAAAGGGTGACGCCACCAACTACATCCGCGATAGCATCAAATCCTGGCGTGAGGAACGCGCCTACGACTGGGCCATTCGCCGTTTGGACGACCCGGACCGCCACATCGGCAACATTTCGGTCTGGTTCGTTTCCCGCTCGTTCAAGACCGGCGAAATCGGCTACTGGGTCCGCACCGATGAAACCACCCGGGGGGTGGCAACCGAGGTCGCCGCCCGGGCTCTTCAAATCGCCTTCGAGGAGCTCAAGATGCACCGGGTGATTCTCAGGATCGCGGTCGGCAACCGGGCAAGTGAGCGTGTGGCTGAGAAGCTTGGTTTCTTCCGGGAGGGAGTCCTGCGTCAAGAGATCAAAGTGCGGGGAAAGTGGCTGGATCACTCTGTGTGGGGGCTGCTCGAACACGAGTACCGAAAGAACTTCGATCTTTACCGGGGCCTGGTCGGGTTTGTCGAGGGAGCCGTGGAGAAATAGGAAAAGGAAGTACCAAGTACAGAGAATGGGGCCCCGCCGGGCCCCATTCTCGTTTCGACCGTAGCTTTTCCTAGAAGTCCATTCCAGGTCCGCCGCCACCCGGCATGGCCGGAGCGTCTTCCTTCTGTTCAACGATCAGTGCTTCAGTGGTGAGCAACAGACCGGCGATCGAGGCGGCATTCTGCACTGCCGAGCGGGTCACTTTGGCGGGATCGATGATCCCGGCCACCATGAGGTCCTCGAAGACCCCGGTCTGGGCGTTGAAGCCCATGGTCCCGCCGTCGTTGCGGACGTGGTCGGCGACCACGCCGCCCTCAAAGCCGGCGTTGACGGCGATCTGGCGGAGCGGTTCCTCGAGCGCTTTACGCACGATGGAACGTCCCGTCTTCTCGTCGTCGGTGCCGCCGCGCACCTTGTCGAGGGCGTCCTGAGCACGGAGCAGCGCCACGCCGCCTCCCGGCACGATCCCCTCTTCAACGGCCGCCCGAGTGGCGCTCAGCGCATCCTCGATGCGGTGCTTCTTCTCCTTGAGCTCCACTTCGGTGGCTGCGCCGACCTTGATAACGGCGACCCCGCCGGCCAGCTTGGCCAGCCTCTCCTGCAGCTTCTCGCGATCCCAGTCGGAGTCCGAGTTTTCGATCTCCCGCTGGATCTGCTTTATCCGGCCCTTGACGTCAGATTCGGACCCGCCGCCTTCGACGATGGTCGTGTCGTCTTTGGTGACGACGATCTTGCGAGCCTTGCCGAGCATATCGAGCGAAACGTTCTCGAGCTTCAGTCCGACCTCTTCGGAGATGACGGTGGCGCCCGTCAGGATGGCGATGTCCTGCAACATGGCCTTGCGGCGCTCACCAAATCCGGGAGCCTTGACGGCGACCGAAGAGAATGTCCCGCGAATCTTGTTGACAACCAGCGTCGCCAGAGCTTCCCCTTCGACGTCCTCGGAGAGGATCATGACCGGCTTGCCGGTCTGCATGACCTTCTCGAGCACCGGCAACATGTCGTTGACCGACGTGATCTTCTGGTTGGCGACCAGGACGTAGACATCCTCGAGCACCGCCTCCTGGCGATCAGGATCGGTGATGAAGTACGGGGAAGTGAAGCCCTTGTCGAACTGCATCCCTTCGGTGAATTCGAGTTCGATGCCGAACGTCTGACCTTCTTCGACGGTGATCACGCCGTCCTTGCCGACCTTGTCCATCGCTTCGGCGATCTTCTCGCCAATCGTGTTGTCGGCGGCCGAGATGGCAGCCACATGGGCGATCTCGTCCCGAGATGTGATCTCACGGCTGAATTCCCCGATGAACTCAACGATCTTGCCGACCGCTTGTTCCATACCCCGCTTCAGTTCCATCGGGTTGGCACCCGCCGCCACATTACGGAGACCTTCCTTGACCATCGCCTGCGCCAGCACCGTGGCGGTGGTTGTTCCATCACCGGCAACATCGTTGGTCTTGGTGGCGACTTCCTTGGCCAGCTGGGCACCCATGTTCTCGTACGCGTCCTCCAGCTCAATCTCCTTGGCGATGGTCACACCGTCGTTGGTGATCGTGGGGGCGCCCCACTTCTTTTCCAGCACGACGTTACGGCCTTTGGGGCCGAGCGTAACCTTCACCACATCGGCCAGTTTGTTTACTCCGGCTTCGAGAGCCCGACGGGCATCCTCATCGAAGCGCAAATCCTTTGTAGCCATTGATAATCCTCCTGGTTCTTAAGCGATGATCGCGAGCAGGTCGCGAGACGAGAGGATCAGATACTCCTGGCCCTCGAATTTGATCTCGGTGCCCCCGTACTTCGAGTAGACGACCGTGTCGCCTTCCTTGACGTCCATAGGGGTACGCTCACCCTGGTCGTTGACCTCACCGGGCCCGACGGCCAGTACCTCCCCCAATTGCGGCTTCTCTTTGGCCGTATCGGGAATAACGAGGCCGGACGCAGTGCGGGCATCTTGATCGTCGTTGGCCTTGACGACCACCCGATCGCCCAACGGCTTCAGTTTCATAGCGGAGCCCTCCTTCACTTGGTTTAGCACTCCATGGCTCTGAGTGCCAAACTCTAGCACTCTCCTGAACAGAGTGCTAACGCGAGTTTCGCGGGTTTGGAGCACGTGAGCTTCCAGCAGTCGGCTCTGTAGTTGGTGAGAACGAGCCCTCCTCCCACCTTTCCGACCTCGCCGGCCTACCTGGGGGAAACGCGAACTACGAACTCACGAACTGCCAACTCAAGGCTTCTTCCGGTCCGGGTCATCGACCAACCACTGGACAACCTCTCGCACCGGCGTGGTGGTCAGATGAAACAGCCCGGCGAGTCCCCGCCCAACGACCCGATCGACCCTCGGCAGACGAGGACCACCGATGAATCCTCGCTTGGAGAAGTACACCCACAGTCCCAGGACAACCGTCAACATGACGGCCAACAAAGCGAAGTAGGCCCACGGCCACTGAAGCTCCGGCATGTTGGAGAAGTTCATGCCGTAGATCCCGGCCAGCAGCGAAAGCGGCAGAATGATGACCGTGAACACCGTCAGCACTTTCATCACCTCGTTGGTGCGCTCGGCCACGGCGCCCCTGTACGTCTCGAGGACCGATGCCAATAGGGCACGGGCCATGTCGAGCGACTCGACCACCCGGTAACAATCGTCGTACACGCTGTCGAGTCTCCGCCTGGTCCGCTCGTCGACACCGGGCATACCTTCGTGCATCAAGCTGCGCACCATGTCGCGCTCCGGGGCGAGCACCCGGCGCAAGATGATCGCATCCCGGCGGAACGCTTGCACAAGCCCAACAACACTGGGATCGCCCACCACCGACCGCGACTCGAGATCGCCTATCTGCGTTTCCAGGCCATCCACCAGTTGCAGCGATCGGCGGATGGCGGCTTCGAGGATTCCTGCCAGCAACATATCCGGGCGCAGCGCCGAGAAGGCGTCCGCTTGAAGGAGTCGTTCATACGTCCACTCGACTCCCGGAATTGGTGTTCTGTGGAACGTGATGAGATAGCCATCCGAAAGAAACCCGTCGAGCTCGGCCGTCGTCACTCGATCGTCGGCGATAGCTGGGCTGTGGGACGAGAAAAAGACGTGATCGTCGTAGTTATCGGCTTTGGGGAACTCGGTCACGGCGTGTACGTCGTCAAGACCGATCCGGTTCAATGCGAACAAACGTCCGATTTCCTCGACGGGCTCATAATCGACTGAGTCGACGTCCAGCCAGAACCAGTCCGCGCCCCTCACCTGGTCCTCGAGATCGAGAATCGATGGTTCCGAGAAGTGGGGCATCCCGTTGAGGACCGTCATCAATCGCAACATGTGGGCCCGATTATCGGATCAAGGATGGTCGAAAACGGGTATTTGGCGACCCGAAGGTCGCCCTGCGAGCGACGTACCTCGCATTGCGTACTTGGTATTCGGCCGACCGGGATACCTTATACGCAAAAAGAAGGACGGCCGTCAGGCCCTTTTTGGTCCCGGGAAGAAGCCGTTGGTGGTGCGCACGTACTCCTCGTATCCCTCCCGAGTTTTGCCAAGCTTCTTTTCCAAGAGGGCAGCACCCGAGACTCGCATCAAGAGAACACTCATCAGCAACGGCCCAACCACCGACCACCACCCGCCCGCTCCCAGCGCGAAGAGGAAGAAGCCCCACCAGATCATGAAATCACCGAAGTAGTTGGGATGGCGGGTGTAACGCCAAACGCCTCGATCCATGACCTTGCCCTGGTTGGCTGAATCCGCTTTGAACCGAGCCAGTTGGTAATCACCCGCCGCTTCGAAGAAGATGCCGATCACCCAGAAAGCCATCCCTACGTAATCGAACGCCCCCAGTGCGTTGGTGCCATCCACGGCGGCCAGCAGAGGCAACGAGACAACCCATGCCAGAATCGCTTGCAGCCAGAACACGGTGTACAAGCTCTTGATGCCGAAACGGGGTCCCTGCCGCTCTCGCATGGCTTGGTACCGGTAGTCCTCTCCCCTCCCGGCATTTCGCCAGAACAGGTAGGCGGACAGCCGGACTCCCCAGATAAAGAGCAGACCGAGCACCACCGCGGGCCGAGCTCCATAGTCGGTGTCGCTGGCGAATCGATAGGTCGCGCCGAGGGTGATGAAGGCAAGGCTCCAGAACGGGTCGATGATGCTCGCGTCCTTGCGGATCAGGCTCACGATCCATACCAGCGTCAACAAGCCGGCGACTGCTGCCAGACCTAGGAAGTACGCACCTACGTCAAACACGACCCCTCCTGCGCTGCGTTACCACCCTAGTTGCGAAGCAGCTCAGGGAGAAGACTGCCGCTCTATCCACCGGGTGATGTCACTCGCCGTGACAACGCCAACCAGCCTGCCATCCTCGACGACCACGACTCGCTGACCGGTGCCACTCAGTTTGGTCAGAATCTCCTCGGCGGGCGTACCGGCGCCGACCGCGTCTTCAGGTTGAAGCACCTGCATCGCGTCAGAGACACGAACCTCATTCCATTTGTTGCGGGGAACATCACCGAGCTGCTCGAGTGAGATCATTCCCCGAACTCGGCCCTCCTGGAGCACCGGAAACTCCGAGACATTGTTCGCCATGAAGTGGTCGTCGAACACCCGCTGCAGGGTGAGATCGCCATCGACGGCGATCGGGGTGCGCGTCATCACTTGAGCGGCCACCACCCCGCTGAGCCCTTCCTTGACAGTCAACTGTGCAAGGGCGGCGCCCGCCGCCTGGAACAGGAACCATCCAAGCACGATCCACCACACCTGTCTGAAGGTCCCTCGGAAGAAGACGCTCAGCACTCCTACTGCGATCATCAAACCGGCGACGATCCGGCCACCATTGCCGGCGATCTGAGTGGCTCGCCGGTAGTCACCGGTGGTCCGCCACACGATCGAGCGCAGTACCCGGCCGCCGTCGAGTGGAAGACCCGGGAGGAGGTTGAAGCCTCCGAGGAGGAGGTTGAGCACACCCAACCCGCTGGACAATCGATCGAACACAGTCCCATCTCCTACCAGCGCCGCGACGCCCAGAAACACCCCTCCCAGGACAACGGACGAAGCCGGGCCGGCGATGGTGATCGCGAATTCGTCCTGAGGGTTGGCCGCTTCCGTCTCGATCTCGGACACCCCACCGAATATGAACAGCCGGATCCGCCGTACCCGCGTGCCCCGCCGAACCGCTACGACGGAGTGGCTCAATTCGTGAATCAACACACTGCCGAAGAAGAGCACGGCCCCGAGCAAAGCCACCGACCATTGCGCCACATCACCAATCGGAGCCACCAATCCCAGCGCTCGAGCATTGACCAGATCTACCCAGAAGGAGAACACGATCAAAAAGAAAATCACCAGCCAAGACGTGTCAACGACGATGGGTATGCCGAAGATCCGGCCGACCCGAATACCGCCTCCGTTCATCGGGTGTCGAGCGACATCGACGGATCTACCTGCCCGTCCCAGGCGGTGTAGGTCCCTTGGGACAACCAGTGCGATCCGGCTGCGCCGATCATGGCGGCATTATCTGTGCAGAGCAACGAAGAAGGCAGAAGGAGCCGAACCCCCCGCCGGTCGGCCTCTTCTTGCATACGGACCCGCAACCGGCGGTTGGCAAGGACCCCCCCGCCGCCGCCTACCATCTTGACTCCAGTGTCATCGACGGCATTGAAGGTCTTCGTAACCAGAGCATCAACGATCGCTTCTTGAACCGAAGCGGCAACGTCGGCCAGGGGCGGAAGTTCGTTGCTACTCGCCGCCTTTTTGATGAAGGTCACGACAGACGTCTTCAACCCTGAGAACGACAGGTTGTAGCGATCCTCCGGCAGAGCCCGGGGAAAGTGGATCGCGGCCGGATCTCCTTTCGTTGAGGCTTTGTCGATGGCCGGCCCACCTGGATATCCCAGACCCATGAACCGGGCCAGCTTGTCGAACGCCTCACCGGAGGCATCATCGATGGTGCGCCCCAGTACTTCATAATCGCCCCAATCTCGCACGTGCACGATCTGGCTATGTCCCCCGGAGGCCAGCAGCACCACGGCGGGAGGCGCGAACTCATCGAATTCGAGCCGCGGAGCAAAGAGATGACCTTCCATGTGGTCCACTCCCACAAAGGGCAGTTGCCTCGCCCAGGCCGTCGCCTTGCCGAACGAGAAGCCCACCAGAAGGGCCCCAACCAGACCCGGTCCCTGCGTGGCGGCGACGCCGTCGAGATCGTCGGGATGAACGCCCGCTTCGCTGAGGGCCCGGTGGGTCAGCGAACGAATCGATTCAACGTGGGCCCGGGCGGCCACCTCTGGTACAACGCCCCCGAAACGGGAATGCAGGTCGACCTGCGACGACAGGACGTTGGAGAGCGGGCGGGTCCCACGCACCACAGCCACTGCGGTCTCGTCACAGCTGGTCTCGAAAGCAAGAACCGTCGGTTCGAGACTCATCGGAGGCTGCTTCTGATCTTCTCGAGCCGGGCACCGAATTGTGCTTGATCGATCTCATGAACCCACATGATGAGCGCGTCCTCGTCGCCGTAATAGCTCTTCCGCACTCCCACCGGCGCCATCCCGAACCTTCGATAAAGCTCCTGTGCCGACCGGTTGGATGATCGCACCTCGAGCGTGAGATGCTTCGCTTCACCGTCGAGTGCGGCATCAATGAGGCAAACCATCAGCCGGGTCCCGAGTTTGCGTCCCCGCGCCTCTGAGGTCACAGCGATAGTCGTAACGTGAGCTTCGTCTGCTACTTGCAGCAAGCCTGCATACCCGGCCACCTCACCGGAGTCGGCGACAGCCACGAAGTAGGAGCGGCCGCTTTGACCCAGCTCATCACGAAAGACCCCCTCCGACCATGGTTGCGGAAAGGTCGCACATTCCAGGCGATGAACTCCGGGAAGATCGGAGAGCAGCATCGGCCTGATGTCGATCACGCCGGTGACGGTTCCGCCCACGGACCCTCCTCCCGGTAGTTCTTCCAGCTGATGGTGACGTCGGGCTCACGAAGATAAAGCGGTCGCACTTCGTCCGCATGAGGGAACTCCTCCCTCTCGACTCGTCCAACCGCCAGTTCGAGCATGGCCTCGGCAGCCGGAAACTGGGGCCGCCCGCTCTTGACCCGGTGCAGGCCGTGAAAGAAGCCCTCCGGCAGCGATGCCCCGTCACCGACCACAAGAGCATCTTCAGGATCGGACTGCAGCACGGCCCGGAACCGTTCAACAGTGACCAACTGCGGGGGTCCATCTTTGACCACACCCCCCGGGACCGGCTGGTAGGACGCGACCGCCAATTCGTTTCGTCGGACGTCGACCACCGACCAAACGTGGCGCCGGTGGGTTGCGGCCCGCAGCGCGATGACGTCCAGCGAACTGAGCGGAACGAGGGGAACCCCGAGCGCAGCCGCCAGTCCCTGCGCCGTGGCCAGACCAACCCGAATGCCCGTGTACAGGCCGGGCCCGACATCGATCACGATCGCGTCCAGCTCGTGGGGGCGCCAACCCACCTGGTCAAAACAGAAGTCGAGCGCCGACACGATGAAAGCCCCGTGACCCCGCCGGTCTACACGATCGGCTGAGGCAACGACGTCCCTCCCGATCCCCAACGCAACCGAAGACGCCGGAGTCGCCGTCTCGATGGCAAGCAACCTCATTCGACGATCTCCTTCAGAGACCTGGTCGTCCACACACCGTGCGGCACAAGACGCAGCAGCCGATCGCTGGGTCCGGTCACGTCGATTTCAACGCGCAGATGATCGTTCGGCATGGCGGAGGCAACCGAATTCCCCCACTCGACGATCAAAATTCCATCGCGAGAACCCTCGAAGAGGTCAAGATCGTCGAGTTCGTTGAGCGAGCTCAACCGATACACATCGGCGTGCGTGAGTGGCGTGAACCCACCCGCATACCGTCGAACCAGCACGAAGGTGGGGCTGATCACCGGCTCCTCAATACCCAGGCCTTCCGCCAGACCGCCTGCGAAGGCTGTCTTTCCTGCCCCCAATTCGCCTGCCAGCAACACGACGTCGCCGGGCCCGAGAAAACTCGCCAGACGCCGTCCGATCGCCCGTGTCTCTACCTCACTTCCCGAATGGAGTTCGACGGTCATCCGAATAGCCCTAATTGCACTGCCGGATGCTCGGCTTCTGATTCGGAAGGAGGCTCGACGCGGCCATCCAGCGTCGCCTTCACCAGGGCGAAGTCTTCCTGCATGGAGGCCAACACCGAGGCGCTGCCGCGCAGCGCGGCCGCCGGGTGGAAGGTGGGGATCACGGTGCGATTCCACCACGGATAAGCCCGTCCCCGCAACCGGGTGATGCCTCGCTCTTCTCTGAGAAGCAGTTTGGTCGCAAAGTTGCCGAGCGTCACGACCACCACCGGGTCTATCAGACGAATCTGGCCGGATAAAAAGTCCTTGCAGGCGGTGATCTCATCCGGTCGTGGATCACGATTGCCGGGCGGACGACATTTCACAACGTTGGTGATGTAGGTATCGGACCGCTGGAGCCCGATCTCGGACAGCAGTCGGTTGAGAAGCTGGCCGGCGGCTCCGACGAAAGGCAGACCCTGGAGGTCTTCGTTCCGGCCGGGCCCTTCGCCGACGAACATCACTTGTGCCCGGACGCTGCCATCACCGAAGACGACATTGGTGCGAGTCTCAGCCAGCCCGCACGCAGTGCAGGTAGCGGCCTGCTCGGCCAGAAGCATGAGTTCCTCAGCTGTATCTATGTCTGACATTCGATTATCCGGAGCCCGGCGTCGCGGCCGCCTGCAACGCTGCCTCTATCGCACGACCAGTGGCGACGAAGGCGGCTTCGCCGACGAGATCGGCCGAAGATTCCACGTCGCCACAGGAGACTACAAAGGCGGCATCGCCATCATATCGAGTGTGACCGGGTCGGAGGCAGACGGCCAGGGCATCCTGGGCTCGCACGGCCACCCGTAACAGGTCGTTGCGCCCGAACCGGGCGTTGGTAGCTATCACCACCAGAGTCGTATTGGTGGCCGGATCTGGGAGCATGGCCGGCGGTCCGGGAATGAGCGGTCCTCCCGTCAGGGGCGCACCTTCGAGCGTGAAGACATCCCCGACTGCATTGACGACGGTGAGGGCACCCACCAGAGCATCATCCACCGCCGTGCATGCCGAACCCAGACCCCCCTTGGTGATGGCGTCAACGCCGCGCCAACCGGCCACACTGGCCCCGGTGCCGGCCCCGATGCTGCCCATCTCAACCGGATCTCCGGACGCTGATCGAAAAGCGGCCGCGCCCTGCGCCGGTCCGGGCCGGACGGTGGGATCGCCCAAAAACAGGTCGAATATTACGGCGGTGGGCACGATGGGCACCGGTCCCACCGGGGTATGGTGACCCCGACCGGCGGCCTCGAGTTCGGCTATCACGCCGTCGGCTGCAGCCAACCCGAAGGCACTCCCCCCTGTCAAGAGGATTGCCTGGATCGTCTCCACTCGCATGCCGGGCTCGAGGAGAGCGGTTTCTCGAGTGCCAGGAGCCGCCCCGCGAATCTCGACGGCGGCCACATTCGGTTCCGGAAACACCACGACGGTACATCCGGTCATCGCGGTCAGATCAGTCCAATGCCCGACCTCAACTCCGGGGACGGACGTGATGGTCATGGCAGTCATGGCACATACCGCCGCGGCAGCCGGGGCCCGATCTGACACACGACCTCGTAGGAGATCGTGTCGAGATGTTCGGCCCACTGATCTGCGGTTACCTCCTCGATGCCTTGCGAACCGAGCAGAACTACCTCGTCGCCGACCTCCACCGGGTCGTCACCAACATCGACCATGACCTGGTCCATGGTTACCGTTCCTGCCAGGGGATGACGCCTCCCTCTGATCAGAACGTCGCCCCCATGGGCCCCGAGCGCCCGTGGCAAACCATCTGCATACCCGACCGGCACCGTGGCGACGGTCGCATCCCCAGGAAGGGCCTTGCGACGTCCGTACGATGGCCTGGTCCCGGCCGGATGCCGTCGCACCATCGAGACGTGAGAAACGACCCGCATGGCGGGCCGGAGATCTAGGTCCGGGACCATGCCCGGAGCAGGCCGCTGCCCGTAGATGCCGATCCCGACTCGCACGAGATCGAGCCGGGCTTCGGGATAGAGCAAGGTTGCTGCCGTGTTGGCTGCGTGCCGGACCGGCACTTCGACGCCGACCCTGCGGAGCGTCTCCACGAAACCGTTGAACGTCTCCAACTGGTGTCTGGTGAATACCCCGTCCTCTTCGGCTACTGCGAAGTGAGTCCAGACCCCTTCGAGGTCGAGCAGCTTGTCGGCCACGATGGTGGCAACCAGATCCTTGGCGTCGGCAATGGTTGCCCCGACCCGATGCATACCGGTGTCCACCTTGAGGTGGATGCGTAAAGGTCTTTGGGTGGCTTCACTCAGGGCTCGGACGAAACCGGCGGTGTAGACGGTCGGGATGAGATCCCATTTGACCACCTCCTCCGCCGACTGCTCGGGCGGCTCGGAGAGTAAGAGAACCGGGGCATCGATCCCCGCCTCCCGCAAACGGATCGCTTCCTCTACCAAGGCCACCGCCAGCATGGGAGCTCCTGCTTCCAATGCGGCCTCGGCGACCGGGACGTCCCCATGCCCGTAAGCGTCGGCTTTTACCACCGCACACAGCCGAGCGGGAGCAGCAATGCCGGCCAGCAGTCGAACATTGTGCGCGATCGCACCCAGGTCGATCTCGACCCATGATGGTCTCACCATGCGAATCTCCTGATCTCGGTGGCGAGTATGTCCGCAGTCAGCGTGCCACCGGCAACAGCCGCTGCCCCGGCTCGTCCGTGCCAGTAGGCAGCGGACCGGGCGGCTGTCTCGGGATCCAGTCCCCGAGCCCATAAGGCCGCAACGAGACCCGTCAGCACGTCTCCGGTGCCGATGGTGGCCAGCTCGACGCCCCCGCTGATGACCGCCCACAGCTGCTCACCGGCGACGAACGTTGGCGAGCCCTTCAAGAGCACAACGGCGCCGGTGGTTGAGGCCAGCTCACGTGCGCTCCGAAAGGTCGCTTCCACGTCTGCGAGCCGGCGGAATTCACCGGCATGCGGTGTGATCAGCGTCGGGAAGGATCGTTTGGCCAGGGCGGCAGCACTGTCGATGGCGTTGATGCCGTCGGCATCGATGATCAGCGGGCCCTCCCAACTTTCCATGAGGCCCGCCACGAAGCCCTCTTGCCCGGTTCCCAAGCCCGGCCCGAGGGCCATGACGTCATAACGGGAAGCGGACTGGAGGACGGCGAGAACATCACCCGGGGCAAACGAGGCCCCGGAACCGATCCCGACGGTCATGATTTCTGCAGCCATCCCCGCGTAGATGGGCTGGAGTGCCGCCGGACAGGCAATGGTGACCGCACCGGCGCCCCCTCGCAGCGCACTGCGGGCCGCCAGGTGCGCGGCCCCGGTCAAACCGGCAGAGCCGCCAACCACGACCACCGACCCACTCGACCACTTGTGGGCATGACGGGCGCGGACCGGACGGGGTGCGTCATCTTCTTCGCATAGGAGGAACTCGCCATGCCCTCCTTCCAGCCCGATGTCGGCTACCTGGATCCGTCCGCAGAGATCGGGTCCCCGGCCGACGAGGTGCCCTACTTTTCGTGCATGGAAGGTGACGGTGCAATCAGCACTGAAGGCCGGGCCGGGCGCCTCCCCGGTGGCTGCGTCCAGTCCGCTGGGGATGTCAACCGCCAGCACTGGAGCCTCCGTGGCAGTCCAGGCGGCCACGGCCCCAGGCAAGTCACCCCGGAAGCCAGCACCAAACAGGGCATCGATCACCAGATCTGCCCCAACCGGGTCCTCCAGATCTCGCACGCGCACCCCGGCCTCGACTGCCGAACGGTGGGCCCTGGCGGCGGCTGGCGATTTGGGGGGTGCCAGCGCGTGCACCACGACTGCCACGCCCCGCTGCATGAGATATTGAGCGGCGACGTACCCATCACCGCCGTTGTTGCCGGGACCGGCCAGCACCACTACCCGCGACCCGTACGAAGCCCCCATGGCCACGGCGGCTAGGGCCACCGCCAGTCCGGCCCGCTCCATGAGAGTCTCGACCGGATCGTTGGCGGTTTGGTCGAGCCGCGCCGACTCCTCAGGGGTGATGACAGGTTTCATGGGAAGATCACGGCTGGAATGCTACTTGCCGAAGGTTTCTCGTTTCTCGTTCTTCGTTCGGGGCGGCCGGTTCGCGCCCATCGTGAGCGATCTTTGCGGGGCCGGTGGCCCATTTGGGGGCTTCAGGGGACGCACTTGGCGGTGTGGAGGTAGGCTCTTCGTTTCTGTGAGCAGAGCGGAGGTTCCATTGTCCGCTAATGCTGCTGCCTCGAATTCGGCGAATGAGTTCGCCGGGCGGCTGTTTGAGTCAGTGCTCGGGGCTTTCGACGTGTGGTCCATATACATGGGAGCACACGGCGACTGCGACGCGCTCATCAGAAGCGACTCGGTAACGAATGACGAGTTGGCAGAAGCCTCCTCTACCCACCCCCGGAATGCGTGCGAGTGGCTCGAACAGCAGGCGCTCACGGGAATCCTGGTGATCGATGATCCAGGGTTGCCTGCCGAGGAGCGGCGCTACACCCTCCCGGAGGGACACGCCGAGGTTCTGACCGGCCGCGACAACTTGAGCTAACTGGCGCCGTTCATCCGAGTGGTTACCGCCGCCGGTATCCAACTGCACGCCCTGCTGGAGGCGTACAGGCAAGGCGGTGGCGTCCCGTGGGAGCAGTTCGGCGCGGACATGCGTACCGGCCGGGCACGGGTGGCCGACATCGGGTGCGGTGAGAGGTGGTCGTCGATCTCCATCGGACTGACCTACCCGAAAGTAACAGTCGCTCCGTGAAACGCGCGTTATTGCTCGGCAATAGTTGATCTGGGCGGGCCGACCACCCTGGGGGCCCCGGTTGTCACAACTAGACTTGATCGAGCAGCATCATGGAGGGACGCTCAATGTCAGATGAACGTGAGCAACAAGCGAAGCTTCCTCCGCGGTGGTTCATTCGCCTCTTCTGGTTCATGCACCGCGGCTTGTACCGCGTTACCGGTGGCCGAGTCGGATTGAGGCGTGCGAAGGCCAACCGCTGGGGCATGATGCATCTGACAACCACCGGGCGTCGCACCGGCCAGGAGCGGAGCGTGATCCTCGGCTACTTCGAGGATGGTCCGAACCTGGTCACCATGGCCATGAACGGCTGGGCTGACGCCGAGCCTGCGTGGTGGCTCAACCTCCAAGCGCATCCCGACGCCAGCGTCGATCTCGCTGACGGCCGACGCCCGGTCAGGGGGCGGGCTGCCGAGGGAGAGGAACGGTCGCGACTGTGGGCCCGGTGGCGCGAACTGGACACGAACCTGGACGCCGAGGCGGCCCTCCGGTCCGGTGAGACCGCTGTTGTGATCATGGAGCCATGGCTCGATCCCAACCGATGATGCACTGGCCTCCAGACACAAGTCTCACCTTCATGCTCCACTGACAGCCAGCGCATATCGCGCGCCGCCGGATTCTCGATTGAACGACTACCCGCGCCCATATCCGGCAGGAAGGATGGGGGTGCGCTGATCGTGGTGGATGGCTGTCACCCTCGGTTTGAGTCTACGGTTGGTCAGTCCTGGGGTTCGGCTTGGCTCGCGAACCGGCTGACACCCTGTGGGTTGTCTTTCGAATGACTCGCCGGCGGACCCTAGGAACGGCACTCACCGGTCGGGTGGGAGACCGTCGCCGGTCCTGTTAACGCCAGGCCCGGTGGTCTCTGAGTCCACCCTCCCGGCAAGTGCGTAGCATCGCCAACGCCACCGCCGACCCCCTATACCCGGTGGATTCCTGGTCATACGATTGGGTGTGGAGGGACGTGGAGAGGAGGATGGTGTGTCGTTCCTTGTCTATGGGAGGGTTACCCATCAGGTGCCGCCCGACCTTGCGGTCGAACTCACCGATGCGTACCTGACTTATGTCAAGAAATGGAAGGCGGCTGGCGCGGTTGACCAGGTGTGGAACTACGTCGCGTGTTTGGGCGGCTGCATGATTGTCAACCTGGCTTCGCCCGATGAGCTGGACCAGATGCTCATGGAGCATCCGTTTGTGCCGTACATGGAGGTGGCGGTCGAACCACTGGTCGACGCCGAGGCTAGTTCCGAACGGTTCAAAGATATGTTCCGGGCGATGATGGCGGCCTAGGGGCCAGTGTGGCGGGTTGCGATTCGCCTCGCCCCCGCCACCCCGGACCGTCCCTTGCCCGGAAGCAAATGGGCGCGAGACCCGGACCGAGCGTGGAACTACCGTTATCTGGCAGGACAATCGGAGCAGCCGCACAGAACGACGGTCATCACGAACGCCCGGCGGCATCGGAACCACGAGCGCAGCGATCGCGGCTGACACGATGAGCCACTCTTCCTTGTGAGTCTCTAGCCACTGCTGAGATATGGTTGGGCCCCAGAGTTGACTCGCAAAAACGGGCGACACAATGCCGGGGAACGTGTCTAGAAGTGCAGCCAGAGACGAAGTACGCCCAGTCGCCCAACGGCGCAATCGGATATCAGGTGTTCGGAGAGGGGCCGGTTGACCTTGTTTTCGTGACCCAGTGGGGCACGAACATCGATAACTACTGGGACGAGCCTTCTGCCTCGTCCACCTTCGGGGATCAGCGATGGCTCGACCTCCTCGGAGATGCGAATCGGATCTGTTCAACCCAGGTCGAACGTTTCGGCGGCACCACCATCCACACCACGGGTGATGGGTACCTGGCGATCTTCGACAGCCCGGCGGCAGCAGTCACGACGGCGAAGAGATCCTCGATCAGGTCGGAACCCTCGGGATTGAAATGCGTTCCGGCCTCCACACCGGCGAGATCACGCTCAACGGCACCGACATCGCAGGTATCGGTGTGCAGATCGCCTCACGGGTGATGGATCACGCACCAGAGGGCGGGATCGCAGTTTCCAGCACCGTGAAGGACCTGACGGTTGGATCGTCGATCCGCCATGAACCCTTGGGATCGTTCCATCTCAAAGGGGTTCCGGGCGAGTGGAACCTTTTTGCAGTCCACTGACCGCCACCTCGCCGGGGAATCCGGCGGACGCGGATGCCGCTCCGACCAGGGAAAGATCGACGACCCGCACAGATCACACGCCACGCAAAGGGGATCTCTAGCTCCGAACCGAGAGTTAACCGGCATTGTGGCGTCCGTCCGATTTCCCGACGACCACGCTGGGCGGTCGCGAATCGAGTGTCGCCTGGTCACGTTTCTGCTGCAGTCGCATGTCGTTGCACACATCCGTCAGTTCCACAACAACATCCGTCATCAGCTGGCCGCAAGTACCAGGATGCGAACGGCGGACTCCGACAGCGGACGGCGGGGGGCCTCAGTGCTCGCCCACGGCAATGGCGAACACCATTGCCGTCACGTCGGTATGGGTGATGGTGACCAGCACCTCGGTGACACCGAGGTGTTCCGCCCTGGCTTGTGCGGTCCCGAAGAGGTTGACCCGGGGGGTGCCGCCGCCCGTGATCTCGATGTCCCGCCACCGGATCCGGCGCCAACCGGTCCCCATGCTTTTCATCACCGCTTCTTTGCCGGCAAACCGGGCGGCGTAGCGGCGGGCCGGATGTGCGAATCGAGACGCATAGGCTCGTTCGTGCACGGTGAACACGCGCTCGGGAAAGCGTTCGTACTTATCGAGCAAAGCCTGAACACGATCGATCTCGGCCAGGTCGACTCCCAACCCAATAATCCGCATCTGCTCAACCTACCGGTTTCGCTGCTTTCCGCGATCCGCTTTCCGCCATCCGTAGATCGGAATGCGGGAAGCGGAGAGCTGACAGCTACTCCACTGTCACGCTCTTCGCCAAGTTGCGGGGCATATCGATATCGTGTCCCAGCTCTTTGGCCACGTGATAGGCGAGAAGCTGGAGCGGAATAATCGACAGGACCGGACTGAGGAAGTCGGCGGTGCGGGGAATCCGCAGCACGTGGTCTGCGTACTTGGCGACCTCAGCGTCGTCCTCGTAGGCGACGGCCACCACTTTGGCACCGCGCGCTTTTACCTCCTGCAGCCCCGAGATCGTCTTGTCGTAGAGATGCGACTGAGTGAGCACCACCACCACCGGAGTTCCCTCCGTGATCAATGCGAGGGTGCCATGCTTGAGCTCGCCGGCAGGCATCGCCTCTGAGTGCATGTAGGAGATCTCTTTCAGCTTCAGAGAGCCCTCGGTGGCTACCGCATAGTCGAGACCCCTGCCAATGAAGTAAATGTCGTCGACTCCAACAATCCGGCCGGCGATTTTGGCGATGTCGGCATCCATACCCAGCGCCCGGGTGGCCTTCTCGGGAAGCGCCCGCAACTCGCCGGCGAGCTCAGCTGCCCGCGGTGAGCCCACGGTCCTGCGTTCCAGCCCGAACTGCAACGCCAGCAGGTAGGCACCGATCAGCATCGCCGTATAGGCCTTGGTGGATGCCACGGCGATCTCGGGACCCGCCCTGGTGTAGAGAACGTCGGTGGCGTCCCGGCTGAGCGTGCTACCAACCACGTTGGTGAGCGCCAACAGTCGCGAACCGAGCCGGCTAGCCAGACGGCCGGCCGCCAGGGTATCGGCCGTCTCACCGGACTGACTGATGGCGATCGTCAGTGTCCCGGGACGGATCAGCGGATCGCGATATCGCAGCTCGTGCGCATAGTCGATCTCGACGGGGATCCGCAGTGTCTTCTCCAAGACGTCGCGACCCACCAGACCCGCGTGATAGGCCGTCCCGCAGGCCGTGATCCATATCTTCTCGAGCCCGGCTGCGAATCCGTCGGGTAGATCCACTCCCTCCAGAACCACGCTACCGTCGGGCTGCAATCGTCCCCGTAAGGTCTCTTCGATCACGCCCGGCTGCTCGTAGATCTCCTTCAACATGAAGTGGGGGTAGCCGTCCTTCTCGGCCCGACCGGCGTCCCAGGTCACCTCCATGGGTGCGCGATCGACGATCTCACCCCCGATGGTCTGCACGGTCGCTCCATCCGCGGTGATATCGACCATCTCTCCGTCGCTGACCACCAGAACGCTGCGCGTGTAGGGGAGAATCGCCGGGATGTCCGAGGCCAGGAACGTCTCCCCATCGCCGAAACCGACTACCAGTGGGCTGACCATCCGGGCGGCCACGATGCGGCCGGGCTCCCGCGAGGTCATGACGACCAACGCGTAGGCGCCCCTGGCTCGTCCGATCGCCCGGCGGACCGCCTCGATGAGGTCGCCCTCGTATTCGTCGGCAACGAGATGGACGAGCACCTCGGTGTCCGTGTCCGATTGGAATTCATGACCCTCTTCAAGCAACTCCTCCTTGAGCGGTAGGAAGTTCTCGATGATCCCGTTGTGGACGAGCACGAACTCGCCCGACGCGTCTACGTGCGGATGAGCGTTGACATCGTTCGGCACGCCGTGGGTGGCCCAGCGGGTATGCCCAATCCCTGTGGTTCCGGCGACGGGTCGAGCTTCGAGCAGGTCATCGAGACGCTGGAGCTTCCCTGCCGATTTCCGCACTTCGATGCGACCGTTGTCGGTGATCGCAATCCCCGCCGAGTCGTATCCGCGGTATTCGAGTCGCCGCAGCGACGAGATGAGCACTTCCTGGGCTTGGCGCGGACCAACGTAGCCAACTATGCCGCACATGGCAGTCTCCTTATGCTTCTTGAGGAGACCGGGAAGAACTGCGGTTCCCGACGTACGGAACCCGCCCACGTCGGTGTGGCCTCTGTGCCGGGGTCACCCCCGGAATTTGCTCCACACCGTCACGACTGTGGTCGCCGAGAGGGCATCCGCCGAAACTCGATACTCCCTCTTCCTCGTCACCCTCACCGGGAAAAATGTCTGATGAGGGCCGGGCGCTTCGATTTGGTGTCCGTTCCCGGTCACTTTGTCCGTCTGAGACTAGCGTCCCTGGTCACCAGTCTGGGAAAAAGGGCCGCCGGCAACGCGCGACATAGCCGGTCCGATCACCTGCCGATCAATCCTCGCCCGGCGGACCGAGTTCGCCCCGACTTATCTCAACCAGTTCGTCCGCGATTTGGGCGGCCTCGGTACCGGAGGACGCCTCCACCATCACCCGCACCAGCGATTCGGTTCCGGACGCTCTCACCAGAATCCGCCCATCGTCTCGCAGGCGTGCTTCAGCCTCACGCACCGCCGCCCAGAGAAGGTCGGCACCCGCAAGCTTGTGCTTATCGGCAACGTGGACGTTGCGCAACACCTGCGGATATTCAGTGATGGTTTCCTTCCGCAATTCACGGAGTTCCTTGCCGCTCGATGCCATCACCTCGAGCAAGCGGACCGCAGTCAGCAGTCCGTCGCCGGTGCCGGCTCGATCAGCAAGGATGATATGCCCGGACTGCTCGCCGCCGAGCACCGCCTTGTGCTCCTGCATGGCCTCGAGTACGTATCGGTCCCCGACCTGTGTCTCGACGACGTCGATGCCGAGTCGTTCCATCGCTCGGCGAAAACCCAGGTTGGCCATCACCGTTGACACCACGACATTGTTTTTCAGACGGCCCGCTTCTTTCATATGGCGGGCGATGACCGCCATTACGACGTCACCGTTGGCAATGGCGCCGTCTTCATCCACGGCTATCAAGCGATCGGCGTCCCCGTCAAAGGCAAAGCCGAGACGCCCCTTGGCGTGCTCGGAGAGATAGCGGGGATGCGTCGCACCACACCCGGCGTTGATGTTGGTTCCGTCCGGTTCGGCGGCGAAAACCTCGACATCGGCCTTCAGCCGACGGAACAACTCCGGCGCAGTGCGAAAGGCAGCCCCGTTAGCACAGTCCAGCACAATAGAGATGCCCCGGAGGGTGTACGGCATCGACTCCCGAAGATGCGCCAGATAGCGTTCCTCGGCTTCTGCCATCCTGAACGTAGTACCGATGCCTTCGTCCCGGGCGACTTTCCACGGAGCTCCGCGCCGGATCCGTTGCTCGATTCGGTCTTCGGTGTCGTCGGAGAGCTTCGAGCCGCTCCGGCCGAGCAGTTTGATGCCGTTGTCGGCGGCGGGGTTGTGGGAAGCCGAGACCACGACGCCCATCGATGACCTGGTATCTCCGGTGAGGTAGGCGATACCGCCGGAGGGAAGCACCCCCACATCGATCATGTCGACACCCACCGAGTGAAACCCAGCCTGAAGGGCGCTCGACAGCATCTCGCCGGATCGGCGGGTGTCCCGGCCGACGAGCACCTGGCCTCCCGGAAGGAACTCACCTGCTGCGCGGCCGATGGCGAGGGCCAGGTCGGCGGTCAATTCGACGTTGGCGCGACCCCGTATTCCATCAGTTCCAAAGAGCCTGCGGCCTTCTGCCGGAAGCATGGCTCAGCGCTTGGTGTACTGAGGCGCCCGACGGGCCTTGCGAAGGCCGTACTTCTTGCGTTCGACCTTCCTTGCGTCCCGTCGCAAGAATCCGGAGCGCTTGAGCAATGGGCGAAGCTCAGGATCGATTGCTATCAGCGCTCTGGCTATCCCTAGCCGGAGTGCGTCCGACTGGCCGGTGGTGCCGCCGCCGTGGAGGGTGGCATGAACGTCGTAGCGACCCTCGAGGGAAGCAACTCGGAGCGGTTCGAGTGCCCGGAGCCGTTGCGCCATAGCCGGGAAGTACACCTCGAGCGCCTTGCCATTGAGGACAACACTTCCGGTTCCGTCGTACAGACGGACACGGGCTACCGACTCTTTGCGGCGTCCGGTTGCCTGAACGAGCGGAGCTGGCATTAAGAATCCACCTTTCGGATATCAAATTCGAGGGGCTGGGGCGATTGCGCCCGATGGGGGTGCTCAGATCCGGCGTGCACCTTGAGCTTGCGGAGCATCTGGCGGCCCAAACGATTCTTGGGAAGCATGCCGCGCACCGCCCGTTCGATGATCGCTTCGGGCCGACGTTCACGCAGCGACTCAAAGCTCTCTGCTCTGAGGCCCCCCGGGTAGCCGGAGTGCCGGTAGTAGATCTTGCTCTGGCTCTTGTCGGACGTAACGGCAACCTTCTCGGCGTTGATCACGACCACATAGTCACCGGTGTCGACGTGAGACGCAACGATCGGCTTGTGCTTGCCCCGAAGGATCTGGGCAACCTCAGAGGCCAACCGACCGAGCGGGAGGTTGGCGGCGTCAACGACGAACCACTCCCGTTTTACATCATCCGCTTTGGGCGAATACGTCTTTTGCAGCCTCATCTGAACCTCGCGAGAAGAGAACCCCGGGATGCCGGAGCCGCCATATGGTAGGCGAGGACCGGCCTAATGGGCAATTCCCACAGAATTCCCCCCCTCGAGCGAACGAAGTGCACTGAAGGGAGAGGTGGCCCGACTCGGCAGAGTCGAGCCGGAGGGAGCCCGTTCCCAACAACAAAGAGTCAACGAAATATGTCTACGGAAGCAGATCTCTCAGCTGCGCGATCCTCTTCACCGATAGCTGCCCCGCCGGCCCCAGGCCAAGAGGATCGATAAGGACCGACGCCGCCAATCCGGCGGCGCGAGCCCCGCCCACGTCATGGAAGTGGGAGTCGCCCACATACCAGGCCTTTCCGGGGGCCACGTCCAGCGCTTCCAGGGCAACTTCAAAGATGGCCGGATCCGGTTTCGAAATGCCCACATCGACCGAGTCGATAACTAACTCGAACAGGCCGCCAAACCCGGCTCGGTCCAGAGCTTCGGCCACGGTCCCGTCCGAGTTGGAGATCACCGCCACCCGGTACCCGCGTGCCCGGAGGTCTTTCACAACCTCCCGCGCCCCGGGAATCGGGAAGTTCCACATGCCTCTGCCGCCACCGAATGCGCTGAGGATGTCCGCCGGGAGGACCAGACCGGCCAAATCGAAGAATCGTTCGATCCACCATCGGAACTCGAGATGCTCGCCGGCCTCAAGCCGGTACGCGTAATCGGACATGGCCTGGAAATGAGCCTCGGTCAGGCGGTCGGGATCCACCGCCGAAAGATTCCATCCGGTCACGAAAGCATTGAACCGGTCGGGGTCGATCAGCACCAGCGTCCCCCCGGCATCAAACAGGACGAGGTCCGGCCGGGGATCTGGTCCCTGAAACCTCGAATTACTCATAGCTAATCTCCCACAGGGTCAAACCTTGCGGTGGGGCGGCCCCGCAGGCCGCGCTGCGGTCGCGAACGGCGATAATGTCGGGAACAGCTTCGGGTTCGAGCTTCTCACGTCCAGCGTCTACACAGACGGCTACCAGCGATCGAACCATGTGGCGGCAGAACGACGACGCGGTGATCTCGAACACCAGATGGCCGTCGGCGGGGTCCCGCGCCCAATCCAGACTCAGCACGCTGCGCTCTGTTGAACGTCCTTCTGCTTTGCGACAAAACGACGCGAAATCGTGCAGGCCTATGAAGTGCCCGGCTGCCATGTTCATCCGGCTGAGGTCGAGCGGGTCGCGCACATGCCAAACCGTATGGCGGATGAGCGGATCCAGCAGCGGGACATTCGCCACCCGGTACCGGTAGGTTCGCGAGCGAGCCGAGAACCGTGCGTTGAACTCATCAGGGACCATCCGACATCCCCGAATAACAATCTCCTCCCGAACCATCTTGTTGAGAGAGCGGGCAGTTCGATCCTCGTCCAGTTCTCTTTCACAAGCAAAGCTCACCACCTGCCCACGGGCGTGGACCCCGGCATCGGTCCTTCCCGCCACCGTCGTCTGGACCGGACCGGTGATCTTGAAGAGGGCTTCCTCCAATACCGCTTGCACGGTGCGCAGGCCGGCCTGCACCGCATAGCCGTGGAATCCGGAACCGTCGTAACCGAGATCGAGCCGGTAGGTCGGCATCGAATTAGAAGATGTAGCTGAGGACGTCCGTGCCGAATGAGGTTGCCACCTGGACAACTACCCAGATCGCAATGGCGATGAGAGCGGAAAGAGCGGACTGGCGAGTGTCAAGATCGAACATGGCTCGAGCTGCCAACGCCAGGCCCAGACCGAACCACACCAGGGCCAGGAAGGCCAATCCCTGGGCCAAACCGACAGGTGAGACAAAGGCAAACGCAATGAAGATCAACGGAGTGTGGGCAAAGCCAGACAGCCGAACAGCGGTCGCGCCTTGGCCTCGCCCCGAAAAGACCTTTGTGCTGGCCAGCCAAAGGGCACCGGCTGCGATCAACCAACCAACCAGTCCTCCAAACAGAAACCAAAGAAACCCGATCAAGTCGAATCGAACCCCGGCCACCATGAAACCCAAATAGATGACCGCGTAGACCAGCGCAACCACCACGACCGCGTTGCCCGTGGCGTAGCTGTCGAAGAAGAGCTCGGTGTAAAGCTTCCTGTCGAGCCGGGCCGCCCGAAACATCTGGTTGAAAAGCATCGCGTTCCTCCGCTGAGGAGGGTAGCAAGGTCAGTAGTCAGTAGTCGGCAGTCGGTATTGCCCCCTCCGACCTCGCTGGGCTCGGCCACCTTCCCCGGCTCACGCCTGGGGAGAACGCAAGAAAGAGCGAGGAACTAACAGCCGATAACCAACAACTTCTTGGCCGGCCGGCTCAGGCTGGGGCGATCGTCCCATGCGGCCACCTCTGCCAACGGAAACCAATTCACATCCGACGTTCCATCGCCGACGGCCGCCTCCTCGGAGTGGGCAAGAAACCCGAATCGCACATCCAGATGGTCGTGGGCAGGACCGCCACCTCGTTCCGGAAAGCGGTGGACGTCGAGATCCAGAAGACCCATCAAATCCATGTCTTCGAGGCCGGTTTCCTCCATCACCTCCCGACGGGCAGCAGTCTCGAGATTGGAATCACCCGGCTCGACATGCCCGCCCGACTGCAACCACTTCCCGAGCTTGATGTGGTGCACCAGCAAGACAGACAGCCGGTCGGGCGAGACAACGAACCCGCTGGCCGTGAAGTGTCCCGGATCGAAATGGAGCCGCGAGAGCGAATCGCCCGGAGAGTCCAGCAGGGCCAGCATGGCCTCGAGATGCCCCGCTTCGCGATAGCCGACAGGTTGGTGGGTGAGCAACAGGGCTCGGAGTTGAGCGGGGCGGGGGTCAGTCATGGAATGCCCCCTCCGGCCTCGCTTCGCTCGGCCACCTCCCCCGGCTCACGCCTGGGGAGGACGCCGATATCGCCAGGTATGAAGTACGAGATACGAAGTACCAAGTACGAACTCGTCGTCAGACGAGTTCAATAATTGCCATTTCCGCGCTGTCGCCTCTTCGGGGACCTATTCGCACGATGCGGGTATAGCCGCCCGGGCGTTCGGCGTAGCGGGGAGCGATGTCATCGAAGAGCTTCGTGACGATCTCGGTATCCTCGATCAGTTTCAGCACCTCGCGGCGTGAGTGCAGGTCACCCTTGCGAGCCCTGGTGATCAGCTTCTCGGCGAGAGGCCTTACCGATTTGGCGCGCGTAACGGTGGTCGTCAGTTTCTCTTCCCAGAACAGCGAGCCGGCCAGGTTCGCCATCATGGATTTCTCCTGAGACGGACCACCGCCCAGCCGGGCGCCTTTGCGAGGACGGGGCATTACTCGATCTCCTCGTCCTGCACGGCATGGAGACTGAGGCCGAGCTCGTCGAGCTTGGCCGTGACTTCCTCGAGGCTCTTCTGGCCGAAGTTGGTGATGTTCAGCAGGTCGTCTGGACTCTTCACAACCAATTCGCCAACCGTCTTGATCTGCGCACGACGCAGACAGTTGCGCGGACGCTCGGACAAGTCGAGCGCTTCGATGGGAAGATCCAGATCAGGAGAGGAAGACTCGGCGACGGCCACGTCTCCCAATTCCAGGCCCACTCCCTCACCCATGTCGGCAAACAGACCGAGGAGTTCGCGAAGGGTCTTTCCGGCTGAGGAGACCGCCTCAGCTGGATCCAGAGCACCGTTTGTGTCGACGTCAAGGACCAGGCGGTCGAAGTTGGTCATCTGACCCACCTGGGTGCTTTCCACCCGATAAGCGACCTTCCGCACCGGTGAGAAGATTGAGTCGATCGGAAGGACCCCGATCACATCCCCGGCCTTGTTCTTTTCGGCAGTGCGGTAACCAACGCCCCGTTCGGCCGTGAGCTCGACTTCGATTTGGCCGCCGGACGACAACGTGGCGATATGCAGATCGGGGTTAACCACCTCAACACCGGCGGGTGTCTTGATGTCACCGGCTTTGACTTCTCGTGGCCCTTTGGCAGACAGATACAGCGTCTGGGGCTCGTGTTCTTCAGTTCTGACGACTACTTGCTTGATGTTGAGGATGATGTCGACGACATCTTCGACCACACCCGGGATCGTCGTGAATTCGTGCTGGATACCTTCGATCTGCAACGACGTGATGGCGGCACCGGGGATCCGGGCCAATAACGTGCGGCGCAGCGTATTGCCGAGGGTAT
Source organism: Acidimicrobiia bacterium (assembly GCA_029863625.1). Taxonomy (GTDB): domain Bacteria; phylum Actinomycetota; class Acidimicrobiia; order Spongiisociales; family UBA4744; genus UBA4744. The sequence goes on along the minus strand of JAOTUY010000012.1, from coordinate 15,788 downwards.
AGCCGAACCCGGGCTCGAGCGGCTCAACGATGAACCGCGAGCGATGCTCGGAGACGGGCTGTTCTTCAATCTGTGGGCGTTGGACGATCAACACTCTGGGTTTCCCCTTCTTCTTTTGTGGGAGCTACTTCGAGTAAAGCTCAACGATGAGCTGTTCTTGAACCGGGGTGTCGATCTGAGCTCGGTTCGGCAACTCAAGCACGGCGATCTTGCGATCATCGGCGTTGACGTCGAGCCATTCCGGCAGGGCGTGATCGAGTGTGTCTATGGAATGCTGCACAATGATCAGATCGCGGCTGCGCTCCTTGAGCGTAACCACATCACCGCCCCGAACCTGATACGACGGAATATCGACTTTGCGGCCATTGACCTGAAAATGGCCGTGGTTGACCAGTTGGCGAGCCTGCGGTCGAGTTTGAGCAAGACCGGAGCGGTAAACGACATTGTCGAGACGACTCTCGAGAATACGCAGGAGATTGTCGCCGGTGATCCCCACCTGCTGGGCCGCCTGCTTGTAGTACCGGCGGAATTGCCGCTCGAGAACCCCATACATGGCACGCAGCTTCTGCTTCTCGCGAAGCTGGATGAGGTAGTCGCTCTCTCGAACCCTGCCGCGGCCGTGTTCACCCGGTGGATAAGGCCGCTTGTCGAAAGCACATTTCTTCGACTGGCAGAGTGGCTGACGCGCCCGGCGGCACTGCTTGTGTGTTGGTCCCGTATAGCGTGCCATCCTCAACCCCTCCGGCGCTTCTTCAGGCGAACTCCGTTATGTGGGATTGGGGTGATGTCCCTGATCACTGAAATCTCCATACCCATGTTCTGGAGCGTACGAACCGCAGTCTCGCGGCCACCTCCGTTGCCAGAGACAATCACGTCGAGCTTGCGGACACCGTGCTCTCCGGCCCGCCGGGCGGCCTCCTCAGCTGCCACCTGGGCGGCGTAAGGAGTGGACTTGCGGGAACCCTTGAAACCGACAGACCCGCCGGAGGTCCAGACGATGGTATTCCCTCCAACATCGGTGATATTGATGATGGTGTTGTTGAAGCTGGCGGTGATGTGCGCCTGCCCGTGACCAATGTTCTTGCGTTCGCGGCGACGGACCCGCTTTTGTTGCTGTTCTGCCAACTTCAACCCCTACTTCGTGACCTTTTTCTTGCCGGCGATAGCCATCCGGCGACCCTTGCGGGTCCGGGCATTGGTGTGGGTGCGCTGACCTCGCACGGGAAGCCCGCGGCGATGACGCACACCCTGATAGGAACCGATCTCAACCTTGCGCTTGATGTTCTGAGCGACGTCCCGACGCAGGTCACCTTCAACCTGGAAGTTCTGCTCGAGGAACCGGCGGATGCGAACCACCTCGTCGTCGGTAAGGTCGCGTACTTTCGTCCCGCGCTCAATCTCGAGGTTGTCGCAGACCTGGTGGGACCGGGTCAGTCCTATCCCAAAAATATAGGTAAGGGCAATTTCGAGTCTTTTCTCCCGGGGAAGATCCACACCTGCAATACGAGCCATCCAATTACCCCTGACGCTGCTTGTGCCGCGGATTCGAGCAGATCACCCAAACGCGACCATGCCGCCGGATGATCCGGCACTTCTCACACATCTTTTTAGTCGAAGGACGGACCTTCATGACCTTCTCCACTCACCCTTGGCCGACTGTCTGAATACCCTGTTTTGAGGGCCCTCCGGGCCGTCATCCGACTCGCCCAGAACCGTTCCGGGCAGAATTCGATGACGGTTCCCGTGGTTCCGATCGCGCAAACCCTCTTATACACGGGCACCCTGAAACCGGCCCAAGCGGACCGAGTACAGAAGATTAGCCACTTGCGGGCGTTACGGCCAAATCGTCTTCAGCAGCCGCCAGGAGTGTCGTAATCTTAGGTCCTCGGTCGGTAACCGCGATCGTATGCTCGAAATGGGCCGACAGGCTCCCATCGGCCGTTACGACCGTCCAGCCGTCTGGTTCGACGGCCGTTTCGTGTCCACCGAGATTGAACATCGGTTCGATACAGATGGCCATCCCTTTCCTGATCTTTGTCCCCATTCCAGGCTTGCCGTAGTTGGGCACCTGTGGATCTTCGTGCATCTGTCTGCCGATCCCGTGCCCGACGTACTCCCGCACAACGCCAAAGCCGTGCCGGTGCGCTTCGGTCTCGACGGCATAGCCAATATCGCCGAGACGAGCCCCCGATTTCACCTGCGCAATACCGGCCGTGAGGGCCCGCTCGGTTGTGTCGATGAGCAGTTTCACCTCAGGCGGGACTTCCCCAACTGAGAAGGTGATCGCGGCATCGCCATGGAATCCTTCAAAGATGGCGCCGGCATCGACGGACAGAACGTCACCCTCTATCAGCCGATAATCGGAGGGGATACCGTGCACGATCACACTATTCGGAGAGGTGCAGATGCTGGCGGGGTAACCGTGATAGCCGAGGAAAGAAGGCGTACATCCCCTCGAGCGAATCACCTCGGCCGCAATCGCATCGAGTTCCTTCAACGATACGCCGGGGCCTGCTGCCCGTTTCACCGTTTCGAGGACCACAGCGACTGTTTGGCCGGCCACAGCCATCTTCTCGAACTCTTTTCGACTCTTGATGGTGATCACGCGCGCACGGCCTCGAGGATCTGCTTGGTGATGTGCGGGATCGGCCCCGACGCTTTGATCTCGACGATGAGACCAAGTTCTTCGTAGTAACCGATCAATGGTTCGGTTTCCCGACCGTAGACCGCCAGGCGGTTCCGGACGACCTCCTCGGAATCATCCGGACGCTGTTCGAGCGGATCGCCATCCACGTCACACACGCCGGGCCTAGCAGGAGGTTGGTCATCGAGGTGGAACGTATGGCCGCGGGAACAACATCGCCGGCCACTAATCCGTCGAACGATCTCACTTTCATCCACGATGAGCAGCACAACCCGGTCGACCACGCCTCCCGGCGAAGCACGCAGGGCACGAGCCTGGGCGAGGTTGCGAGGAAACCCGTCGAGGATGAAGCCTGGGACGGCATCTTCACCGGCGATGCGGTCCGTGAGCATGGCAATGACCAGGTCGTCGGGAACGAGGTCACCGGCTTCCATCCGCTCTGCCGCCTGCCGGCCGAGGTCCGTGCCGTCGGCAATGTGATCACGGAGCATTGCGCCGGTGGAGATATGGGGAACGTCCAGGATGGTCGCAACACGGGATGCCTGGGTACCTTTGCCTGCCCCCGGTGGTCCAAGAAAGATGAGTCTCATCAGAGGTGTCTCGCTCCGCTCGACACGTACTACGTACCTCGTACCTCGTACCTGGTACCCGCTACGAAGTACAAAGTACGAAGTACGTTCTTGACCTGAGTGGAGCTCACGTCAAGAATCCTTCGTAGTTGCGCATGGTCAGCTGGCTCTCTATCTGCTTCATGGTTTCGAGCGCTACGCCGACCACGATGAGAATTGACACCCCGCCAAAACCGACGCTGACGTTCCAGATGGCGCCGGCGATGGAGGGCAAGATGGCCACCAACCCCAGAAACAACGAGCCTGGCAGCGTAATGCGGTTGAGGATGTGCTCGAGATGCCGGGCCGTTTGGCTACCGGGACGCACACCGGGCACGAAACCTCCCTGACGCTGAATCATCTCCGCCTGGCGAACCGGGTCGAACTGGATGGCGGTATAGAAGTACGTGAAGAAGATGATCAAGCCGAACAGAAGGAAGATGTAAAACGTGCTGACACCCTGACTGTTGCCAATGTTGATGTTTACCCAGTTGCGAACGCTGCTCATGAAGCCACCGTCATCCGGAATAGCGGTTGTGATCAGAACCGGGAAATACATCATGCTGGTCGCAAAGATCACCGGGATCACACCGGCCGTGTTCACTTTCAGCGGGATGTAGGTGCTCTGCCCACCCATGACCCGCCGCCCGCGGACTCGCTTGGCGAACTGGATCGGGATCCGTCTCTGCCCTTGTTCCACGTAGATGATGCCGGCGATCATCGCCAGGAACATCAAGATGAAAACGATGAAGATGAGCACGCCACCCGGCCGCCCGGCGGTGATCGTGCCAGCGTAAATCAGGGCGAAACTCGATGGTAACTGGCTCACGATCGAAACGAATATGACCAGCGACATACCATTCCCGACGCCGCGCTGTGTGATGAGCTCGCCGATCCACATGATGAAAGCGGTACCTGCGGTCATCGTCAGAACGATGAGCGCTACCCGGGGCGTGGTGTAGTCCTCCGGAGCAATGAGAAGAATCCCGCCGGTGAGCGAACCCCGGCTGAACAGGTACGTGATACCCGTCGACTGCAGAAGGGCCAGCACCACCGTCAGGTAGCGGGTCCACTGGGTAATGACCTTACGGCCCGATTCGCCCTCGTCCTGCAAACGCTGGAGTCGAGGAATGACCACGGCCAGCAACTGCATGATGATGCTCGAAGTGATGTACGGCATTATGCCGAGACTGAAAACCGAAAACCGTTCGAGTGCACCGCCCGAAAACAAGTTGAGCAGACCGACGATTCCGGCTGATTGCTGCTGCGCCGCCAGTTCTTGCACCTGGTTCAAGTCGACACCGGGAACCGGGATGGCGGTGCCGAGACGATAAACGGCGAACATAGCCAGCGTGAACAGGATCTTCCGGCGAAGGTCCGGGATCTTGAACATGTAGCGGTAAATGGAAAGCATGGAGAGTTCTCAGTCCTCGGTTGTCAGTTCTCAGTTCTCAGTTCTCAGTCCTCAGTCGTTGGCACACGGCCCCTTACATTACTGATGACTGACGACTGTTTACTGATGACTCCTATGTAATGACCTCGGTGGTCCCACCGGCCGCCACGATCTTGGCGACAGCCTCCTTGCTGAATGCATGCGCTTGCACCGTGAGCGGTTTGCTGATGTCACCGTCAGCCAGCACTTTGACACGACCCCGCTTCTTGACCAAGCCACGGTCTCGGAGGGCATCAGGTGTGACGGTTGACTTCGCCCTGAATTCATTCAGTCGATCAACATTCACGACGGCGAAGTACTCTTTGTTCGGATTGGTGAATCCGCGCAGTTTGGGGAGACGCCGCGCCAGTGGCGTTTGACCGCCTTCGAACCCGGGCCGAAGCTTGCTGCGAGCATTCAACCCCTTGGTCCCACGCCCCGCAGTCTTGCCGCGCCTGCCGCCTTCTCCCCGCCCCACCCGAATCTTGGTCTTCTTCGACCCGGGGGCGGGTTTGAGATGGTGAAGCTGGAGTTTGTTTGTCTTGTCTTGGTCAGCCATGGTTCCTCAGTTTTCAGTCATCAGTTCTCAGCCCTCAGTAAGTCATCAGTTTGGATGACTGACTACTGATGACTGACTACTTCTTCTTCTCCACCCTCACCAGATGTGCCACGCGGGCGAGCATGCCCCGCACGTCGGGCGTGTCCCGGTGCTCGACGGTTTGATGCATGCGGCGCAAACCAAGGCTGCGAACCGTCGCCCGTGTTTTCGGTTTCTCCCCGATCGTGCTCTTGACGAGCGTCACGTCGATGATTTTCTCAACCATTCTCATCCCTCTTCGCCGACCTGGGTGCGCAACAACTCCGTGGAGCGGTAGGCCGCCAACAAGCCGGGCGGAGTCACCTCCTCGGGGCGCTTGCCCCGCAGCCTGGCCACATCCTCGGGACGCCGTTGGGCCATCAATCCCTGCATCGTTGCCCTGGCCACATTGAGGTGGGTGGGCGATCCGAGCGACTTGGCCAGAGCATCGCGAACCCCGGCAGCTTCAAGAATCTGCCGGACCGCCCCGCCGGCAATGACCCCGGTGCCGGGAGCGGCGGGCTTCATCATCACCCGCGAAGCCCCGTGTATTCCGATCACCTCGTGGATCAGTGTGGTCCCGGCCATCGGAACGGGCGCCATCGCCTTGCGGGCTGCTTCCATTCCTTTTTGGATCGCGGCCGGCACCTCTTTGGCTTTGCCATATCCGATCCCTACGTTGCCACGACCGTCACCGACGACCACCAACGCGGTGAACGAGAACCTCCGGCCACCTTTGACGACCTTGGCGACCCGGTTGATCTGAACGACTCGCTCATCCAGTTGTTGCATCTCGGCCATCGTCAACTCCTAAAACTTCAGACCGGATTCGCGGGCCGACTCCGCCAGCGCCTTGACCCGGCCGTGGAACGGGTATCCGCCCCTATCGAATACCACTTCAGAGACTCCCGCCGCCGCAGCTCTTTCACCGAGCAGCTTTCCAACCTCCGTTGCCGTAGCGACCGACAAGGTCTTGCTGCGCATTGCCGCTTCCTGTGATGAAGCGGCAGCCAAGGTGCGGCCGGCGTCGTCGTCGATAATCTGGGCAGAGATGTACCGGTTGCTGCGGAACACCGCCAAACGGGGACGAGCCTGAGTTCCGTACAGCTTCTTGCGAACCCGGGCGTGCCTGCGACGCCGGGCTTGTGTGCGTGACCCCTTCATCTGGCCACCCCTGCCTTTCCTGCCTTACGCCGTACGTGTTCGTCCACATATCGAATCCCTTTACCCTTGTATGGCTCGGGTGGGCGAACTTTTCTGATATTTGCTGCGACCTGACCGACCAGCTCTTTGTCGATGCCGCTCACGATGATGCGAGTCTGATCGGGAACTTCGAATGTGATTCCGTCGGGCGCTGCAATGTCGATCGGATGGCTGAATCCAACCAGAAGCTCGAGGTCCTTCTCACCTTTCAGCGTCGCCCGATAGCCGACGCCGACAATGCTCAGTTCCTTGCTGAAGCCCTGTGAAACGCCTTCGACCATATTGGCCAGCAGGGCTCGTGACAAGCCGTGCAGAGCACGAGTCTGGCGGTCCTCGTCGTTGGGCTGCACTCGAGCTTCACCGTCTTCAACCACGACCGTTACTCGCTCGTGGAAAGTGCGCTCGAGGGTGCCCTTGGGGCCTTTGACTGTTACGCCCTGCCCGGCCACTTTGACGTCGACACCGGACGCGATCGGAACTGGACTCTTGCCAATTCGGCTCATGTCACCACACCTCGCAGATGATCTCGCCACCAAGGCGGCGCCGCCGGGCTTCCCGGTCGGGCAACAGGCCCTGTGACGTAGACACGACAATGACGCCGAGTCCGCCCTGAGAGCGCGGTAGGTCCGAAGCCCCGCGGTATACGCGGTGACCCGGCGACGACACCCGGCGGATACCCTGGATGACCCGGGTCCGTCCAGGTGCGTACTTCATCTTGACCGTCAGCTCGTTGGCGGGGCCTTTTGGCTTGACCTCGAAACCCTCGATGAAACCTTCTGCGGCAAGGATCTTGGCGACCTCTGCTTTGACCTTGGATGAAGGCATCGAGACGGTGTGCTTGACGGCCTGGTTGCCGTTGCGAATTCTCGTCAACATGTCCGCGATGGGATCAGTGTTCATTACCAGGACGCCTTTCTGACCCCGGGAAGCTCACCACGAGACGCCAGCTCCCTCACGCAGATGCGGCACATGCCGAACTTCCTAATGTAGGCACGCGGCCGACCGCAGCGCTTGCAGCGGTTATAGGCGCGTACCTGGAACTTGGGCTTCCGTTTTGACTTCGCAATCAGACTCTTCTTTGCCATACCAACCCTCGTTTCAAGCCCTGGTTTCAGTTCTGCGGAACGGAAACCCGAACGCCTCGAGCAACGCCTTGGCCTGCTCGTCGGAGTCGGCCGTCGTGCAGATGGTGATGTCCATCCCCCGCACCGCGGTGACCTTGTCGTAATCGATCTCCGGGAAAATCAACTGTTCGGTAACACCGAAGCTGTAGTTGCCACGACCGTCGAACGATTTCGGATTGAGACCGCGGAAGTCACGGACGCGGGGTATCGCTACCGCCACGAGGCGATCGAAAAACTCCCACATGCGGTCACCCCTCATCGTCACCGACACACCGACGGGGTTGCCCTGCCGCAGTTTGAAATTGGCGATCGACTTCCTGGATCGATTCAGGCGTGGTTTCTGACCGGTGATGATGGCCAGCTCTTCCATGGCCGCTTCGATCTGTTTCGGCTCGGAGATCCCCTCGCCAATCCCCATGTTCACCACGATTTTGTCCAGGCGGGGTATTTGCATTGCATTGTCGAGGCTCAGCCCCTCCTTGAGCGCGGGAGCCACTTCGGTGTTATACCTCTCCTTGAGACGAGGGATCACAGGTCACCTCCGCACTTCACGCACGTGCGGTGCTTGACGCCATCGGCGTCAACGCGGTGGCCAACCCGGGTGGGACCACAGTCTGAGCAGATAATCATCACGTTGGACGAGTTGATCGGCATGTCCTTGTCGATGATCCCGCCCTGCATGGTCTGGCCACGAGGGGCCTGGTGCTTCTTGGCGGTGTTCACACCTTCGACGATCAACTTGCCCGTCTTCGGCATGACCCGCACCACGCGCGACTCTTTCCCGGCATCCTTGCCGGTGATGACCTTGACTTTGTCGCCTTCGCGCAACCGCATCAGATGACCTCCGGGGCAAGCGAGACAATCCTCATGAACTTCTTGTCTCGCAGTTCTCGAGCCACCGGACCAAAGATGCGAGTGCCGCGCGGCTGTTGATTCTGGTCGATGATCACGCAAGCGTTGTCATCGAATCGGATGTAAGTGCCGTCCTGGCGCCGGTACTCTTTGGAAGTCCTCACCACGACAGCCTTCACGACTTCACCGCGCTTGACGGTGCCGCCGGGGATGGCGTCCTTTACTGTGCCGACGATGATATCGCCCAAACCGGCGTAGCGTCGGCGAGAACCACCCAACACGCGGATACACAGCAGTTCACGGGCGCCACTGTTGTCGGCGACCTTGAGCCGCGACTCCTGCTGAATCATCGAGCACGCTCCACAACTTCAGCGACTCGCCAGCGCTTCGTCTTGGAAAGCGGCCGCGTTTCAACGATCCGAACGGTGTCGCCGAGCTTGGCATCGTTGGCTTCGTCATGGACGTGGAATTGCTTCCTGCTTCGTACGACTTTGTCGTATCGCGGGTGACGAATCGACTGCGTGATCTCGACGGTGATCGTCTTGTCACGGGCGTCGGAAACCACCACGCCGACTCTCGTCTTGCGTGTGGCACGCTCCTCGACCATCACATACCTTCCTTTGCCGTGGTCTGCTGTTGCGCAGCCCAAGCCTCGAGTTCTTGCTCCCGGATGACCGTGGCGAGCCGGGCTATGTCTCTGCGTACCTCCGTGAGGCGGGCAGTGTTGTCCAACTGGTTCGTGGCGAGCTGGAAACGCAAGTTGAAGAGTTCCTCTTTGGATTCCTCAAATCGCTCCTGCAGTTCTTGCGTCGTGAGCTCACGCAGGTCGATGGCTTTCACGTGTCCTCCCGCATCACGAACTTGGTCTTGATTGGCAGCTTGTGACCGGCGCGACGCATAGCCTCGCGGGCCAGGTCTTCAGGTACCCCGGACAGCTCGAAGAGCACCCGACCTGGTTTGACCACCGCCACCCAGAACTCCGGGTTCCCTTTGCCGGACCCCATCCGGGTCTCGGCCGGCTTCTGGGTGACCGGTTTGTCGGGGAATATGGTTATCCAAACCTTCCCACCCCGCTTGACGGTCCTGGTGATGGCCACACGGGCGGACTCGATCTGACGGGCCGTGATCCAGGCTTCCTCGAGTGCCTTGATCCCGTACTCGCCGAACGAGACCCTGGTGCCGCCCTTAGCGTTGCCACGGCGGCGGCCGCGGTGCATCTTCCGATACTTGGTCCGCTTAGGCATCAACATCAGGCGTCACCATCTTTGCCATCCGGAAGCTCAGAGCGACCGTCCTCAGCCGCCGCTTCGCCGGCAGCCTCGGTTGCGGCAGCATCAACTGCCGGCGCGATAACCTCGAGGTCCGGCGACTCGACCACCGCTTCGGTAGGACCCGAATCAGGTTCGAAATCAAGCGCCGCAACGGCGACTTCTGTCGCACCATCGTCAACCGCCTTCTCGATAACCTCAGGGACCAACTGCTCAACCACAGCTTCGGTTGGAGCCGAATCGGGCGCCACTACATCGACGATCTCATCGACGTCTTTCACATCAGCATCGGGTCCGGCTTGTTCGTCGATCTCAACGGTTTCGACCTCATCCTTGTAGTCGCTCTTCGCCTGGTCGGGGGCGATTCGCTTGCCGCCGCCGGCCTCGATCAACCGCCTACCGTCCCGCTTGCCCCCGCCTGCTTCGATGAGTCGCTTACCGCCGCCGGCTTCAATGACCTTTGAACCACGGCCGATACCCGCGGCCTGCTCGGCCCTGGATCTAGCCGGCGCTACACGGCCGGGACCACCGGACGCCAGAGCGGCCTCTGCGGCGACCTTCTCGCGGGTCGCCGTCAGGGACGTGACCAGATCACCCTTGTAGACCCACACTTTGATGCCGATAGCACCCACAGTGGTTCGGGCGGTGGCCGTTCCGAAATCAATGTCGGCCCTAATCGTGTGCAACGGAACCCGACCTTCGCGGTACCACTCGCGACGACCCATGTCGGAACCGCCCAGGCGGCCATTGGACTCGACCCGAACGCCCAACGCTCCAGCCTTCATAGCCGTGGCTACTGCCCGTTTCATGGCTCGACGGAACGAGACACGGTTTTCGAGCTGATCGGCGATCCCTCGGGCTAGCAGTTGGGCATCGGTCTCGGGGTCGCGCACCTCGATGATATTGAGCTTGACGTGCCGACCGCTGAGTTTCTCCAAACCAGCCCGTAACCGGTCCGCCTCGGACCCTTTGCGGCCGATAACAACCCCCGGCCGGGCGGTGTGAATCTCGACAACCACCTTGTCCCTGGTCCGCTCGATCTCAATTCGGGACACAGCACCGCGAGTCAGCTCACCCTGCAGATAGTCGCGGATCTGCCAATCCTCATTGACGAGCTCCGTGTATTCCTTGTCGCTGTACCAACGTGACTTCCAGTCCGTGACCACCCCGAGGCGGAACACGTAAGGGTTTACTTTCTGGCCCATTACGCCTCACTCTCCTCGGATACCACAATGGTGATGTGGCTGGTTCGTTTACGAATCCGGGTCGCCCGGCCCCGAGCCCGGGGCCGCCATCGCTTGAGGGTGGGACCCTCATCGGCATACGCCTCGGCCACGACCAACTCGTCGGAGTCGAGCGCATAATTGTGCTCAGCGTTGGCCACGGCCGAATTCAGTACCTTGCGAACGGGATCTGCAGCCCGGCGATCGGTGAAGGCCAGCACGTGGCGTGCTTCCTCGACGGGGAGACCCCGCACCAGGTCGAGCACCCGCCGAACCTTGTACGGCGACTGTCGAATGTGTTTTGCGTGCGCGCGAACCTTCATCCTCGCCTCGCTGCCTTATCTCTTGCTCCCGCGTGTCCGCGGAAGGTCCTCGTCGGGGCAAACTCACCGAGCTTGTGACCGACCATTGATTCTGTGATGTACACGGGGACGTGCTTGCGGCCGTCGTGCACTGCGATCGTATGCCCGACCATCTCGGGAATAACCGTTGACCGTCTACTCCAGGTCTTGATGACCCGCTTCTCGCCCTTACTGTTGAGTGCATCGACCTTCTTGATGAGATGATCGTCGATGAAGGGTCCCTTTTTCAAACTCCGAGCCATCGGCTACCTCCGACCCTTCTTCGATCGCCGGCGCACAATATCTTTGTCGCTGGCCTTGTTCTTTTTTCTGGTCCTGCCTTCCGGTTTTCCCCAAGGGCTAACCGGGTGACGACCACCGGACGATTTGCCCTCTCCTCCGCCGAGCGGATGGTCAACAGGGTTCATCGCCACGCCCCTGGTCTGAGGACGCACGCCCTTCCACCGGGAGCGTCCCGCCTTCCCAGTTGTTACCAATTCGGACTCTGGATTGCCCACCTCGCCTACCGTTGCCCGGCAGTCGAGCTCAACGTTGCGCATCTCCCCGGAGGGCAAGCGAAGCAATGCCTTGTTTCCTTCTTTACCCATGAGTTGCACAGCGGCTCCGGCCGAACGAGCCATCTTGGCACCACCACCCGGGCGCATCTCGATGGCGTGGACCGTCGTGCCGGCCGGGATGTTCCGCAGGGGAAGAGCGTTGCCTGGTCGAATTTCAGCACCGGAACCGGACTCCAGAATGGCTCCCGGCTTGATTCCGAGCGGAGCCAGGATGTAGGCCTTTTCGCCGTCGGCGTAGTGCAGAAGGGCGAGACGCGCATTCCGATTTGGGTCGTATTCAATCGCAGCCACTTTGGCGGGAATACCATCCTTGATACGCCGGAAATCGACGATTCGATAGCGTTGCTTGTGGCCACCGCCCCGATGCCGGGACGTAATACGACCGTGCACATTGCGGCCACCCGAAGAGCTCTTCTTATCGATCAAACTCTTCTCGGGCTTCTTCTTCGTGATTTCCGAGTAATCGGAGACAGTCTGAAACCGCCGGCCGGGCGACGTCGGTTTGAGTTTCCTTACAGCCATGATCAGCCTCGCTCGCTTCGCTGCGCTCGGCTGTGTACTTCGTATCCCGTACCTCGTACCTCGTACCTCGAAGTACGCAGTACGCAGTACGAAGTACCTCTCAGACCATTGCGCTTTACTACCTGCATATCCATCTCATACACCAAATATGTCGATCGTGTTACCGGGAGCCAGGGTGACGAAGGCCCGCTTGGTGTCGCTGCGTCTGCCGACGACCCATCCGGTTCGCTTTTGCTTGCCCTTGCGGTTCATCGTGTTCACATTCAAGACGTCCACATCGAAGACCCGCGAGACGGCCTGTCGGATCTCCGTCTTGTTGGCTCGCCGATCTACGACGAACGTATAGGTGTTCAAGTCCTCGATGAGGTCATAGGACTTCTCCGAAACGACCGGAGCCAGGATGACGTCACGTGGGTCCTTCATGACTTCTCCCCTTCCTCTTCAAAGTCGTCGTCAGAACCGGAAACTGGCGACTGGGAACTGGCCACGGAATCGGGTGCGTCGGCAGCCGATTCCATCACGAAGTCCTTGTCCGATACGTCGTACGAGCCCGCGGCTACCGAACCGAGGGTGTCGGTTGTGAACAAAACTGTGTCTGCCCAGAGCACGTCGTACGCAGAGAGCTGCCCCGAGCGAGTGATGGCTACTTGCGGAAGATTGCGGAACGAGCGCTCGGCAACGCGGTTCGTGGGTCCGAGCACGATCAACGCTTTGCGGCTGGCACCGATAGCTTCGAGCAACGCCTGAGCGGTCTTCGTCTTGGGCTCGGTCCAATCGAGTGTCTCCACGACCTTGATGCTGTTTTCTGCCGCTCTTGCAGAGAGCGCACCACGCAGAGCAAGCTTCTTCATCTTCTTCGGGGTCCTTTGACCGTAGTCACGCGGATGTGGTCCGAACACAACGCCGCCGCCCACCCACTGGGGAGAACGAATCGAACCCTGCCGCGCCCGGCCCAGGCCTTTCTGGCGCCACGGTTTACGGCCTCCACCCCGAACCTCACTCCGGGTCTTGGTGCTGGCCGTCCCGGAGCGGGCAGCTGCCAGCTGAGCGGTTATGACCTGATGCATGACCGGAATGTTCGGCTCCACCCCGAAGACGGCCGGATCCAGCTTGACCTCGCCTTTGGGTGTGCCGTCGCTGGCGAACAGGGCGGCTTGCGGTGCTTCAGACATTGGCCTTCACCGCCTCTCGCACCAATACAACCGAACCCGACGGCCCGGGGACGGATCCCCCCAGCATCAAGATCCCACGTTCGGCGTCGACATCGACGATCTCCACGTTGAGGGTGGTGACCCGTTCTCCGCCCATCCGGCCCGGCATCTTCTTGCCTTTGAAGACCCGCGCCGGGGTCGCGCAAGCGCCAATCGAGCCGGGTGCCCGGTGCACCTTGTGGACGCCATGGCTGGCTCCTTGTCCGGAGAAGTTGTGGCGCTTCATGACGCCCTGGAATCCCTTCCCCTTGGAGATACCGGCAACATCAGCCTTCCCACCTTTGACGAGAACGTCGGCAACGTTGATCTCTTGACCGACCTTGTATTCGTCCGGATTGTCGACCCGGATCTCTACCAGGTGGCGGCTCGGAGCGACGCCGGCTGCCGCATAGTGGCCGGCCATCGGCTTGTTTACCTTGCGAGCCGGCAACTCCCTGAAGGAGATCTGGATCGCCGAGTAGCCATCCACCTCAGCTCGTTTGATCTGTGTTACGAAGCATGGACCGGCCTTGATGACCGTCACCGGGATGGCCCTGGCGTCTTTATCGAATACCTGAGTCATGCCGAGCTTCTCGCCGAGAATCGCCTTCACAGCTTGATCTCCACTTCTACCCCGGCCGGAAGATCGAGACGCATGAGCGAGTCAACCGTCTTGGGGGTCGGCTCGAGTATGTCGATCAGTCGCTTGTGAATACGAATCTCGAAGTGCTCGCGGGAATCTTTGTCGACATGCGGCGAACGTATCACGCAATAGCGGTGGATCTCCGTCGGAAGTGGCACAGGGCCCTTGATCTTCGCTTGTGTGCGCACAACCGTCTCGGCGATCTTCCGCGCCGACTCGTCGACCACTTCGTGGTCGTAGGCCTTGAGCCTGATGCGGATTTTCTGTCCTTGGTCTGCCATCTTGTTCGCTCGCTTTGCTCGCTCACGTATCTACTTCGTACTTCGTATCCCGACTACGCAATACGTTGTTCGCAGTACGCAGCACGTCCCGCCCGGCGGCGGGACCTATTTCAATATTTTGGTGACGGTTCCGGCTCCAACCGTCCGGCCACCCTCACGAATCGCGAACTTCTGACCCTCATCCATCGCGATGGTGGTAATCAACTCAACCGTCAACGACGTGTTATCACCCGGCATCACCATCTCAGTACCCTCCGGTAACGTCACCGAACCCGTCACATCCGTCGTCCGGAAATAAAACTGCGGGCGATACCCCGGGAAAAACGGGTTATGACGACCACCCTCCTCCCGAGTCAACACATACACCTGCGCCTCAAAATCAGTATGGGGAGTAATCGAACCAGGCTTCGCCAACACCTGACCACGCTCAACATCATCCTTCCCAACCCCCCGCAACAACACCCCAACATTGTCCCCCGCCCGACCCTCATCCAACAACTTGCGGAACATCTCAACCCCAGTAGCCACCGTCTTACGAGTCGGACGAATCCCCACAATCTCAACCTCTTCACCAACCTTGACAACCCCCTGCTCCACCCGACCCGTAACCACCGTCCCCCGACCCGTAATCGAAAACACATCCTCAATCGGCATCTGAAACGGACGATCCAACGGACGCTCCGGCGTCGGCACATACTCATCAACCGCCGTCATCAACTCCATAATCGACGCAACCGCCACCGGATCATCACCCGACAACGCCGCCAACGCCGAACCCCGCACCACCGGAATGTCATCCCCCGGGAACTCATACTCCGTCAACAAATCCCGAACCTCCAACTCAACCAAATCCAACAACTCAGGATCATCAACCTGATCGGTCTTATTCAAATACACCACGATATACGGCACCCCAACCTGACGAGCCAACAACACATGCTCCCGCGTCTGCGGCATCGGACCATCCGCCGCCGACACCACCAAAATCGCCCCATCAATCTGCGCCGCACCCGTAATCATGTTCTTGATGTAATCCGCATGCCCCGGCATATCCACATGCGCGTAATGACGAGCATCCGTCTCATACTCAACATGAGCAATCTGAATCGTGATCCCCCGCTCACGCTCCTCCGGCGCCTTATCAATCTCATCAAACGACGTAAACGCCACCGAAGCATTCGCATCATGCAAAACCTTCGTAATCGCCGCCGTCAACGTCGTCTTCCCATGATCAATATGACCCATCGTCCCAACATTCACATGCGGCTTCGTCCGCTCAAACTTCGCCTTCGCCATGGGATA
>JAOTUY010000118.1 GCA_029863625.1 Acidimicrobiia bacterium | reverse complement strand
CTCGACCAACCGGGCACGGGCCGACCCAAAGCTCTCGGGGGTCATCGGTTTCTCGAAGTAGTTCCAATGGTCGGCCCATTTCGCCACCAGAGGGAGCGTCCGCTTCGGCCCCACACCGCCGATGACAAGCGGCGGTCGGGGTTGCTGGACGGGCTTGAGGCCTGCCTCGGCTGCCTCGAGGCGGTGATGCGTTCCCTCGAAGGAGAAGACGTCCTGCGTCAGGAGCCCATCCACGATGGCGCAGGTCTCGTCCAATCGCTGCCAGCGTTCTGAGGCCGGCGGCAAATCGATCCCAAACGCCTCGTGCTCCTCGGCGTGCCAACCGGCGCCCAGCCCTATGTCGAGTCGCCCATTGGAGACGTGATCCACCGTAACTGCCATCTTGGCCAGCAGCGAGGGATGTCGGAACGTGTTGGACGACACCATCACCCCGAGCCGGAGACGGCTGGTCACGGCCCCCAGCGCTGCCAGCAGCGTCCATGCCTCGAACAGCGCGCCGCGTTGGCCGGGTCGCGGAGGGTAGAAGTGGTCGAACAGCCAGGCTCCGTCGTAGGCGTCGCCCTGGTCGGCGGCGATCCAAATATCTTGCAGCTCCGACCAAGCGATGTCGCGTGGCCACACCTTGAATGAGAAGAGGGGAGGGCGCCTGCTCATCAGACGAGGGCCAGGATCATCGGGCTGTGCACCGGCATCAAGGTAGCGGTCATCCGGCGAACGAGTTCCACACCAGCCGGATGGAAACCACTAACAACAAGAAGAGCACGCTGCGCTCGAAGGCCGTATGCGAGATCCTGGCGGAGAGTCGCAGGCCGGGCGGCAACGCCAGCGCCAGCGGGATGAGGGTCGCCATTCCCTGCCAGAAGCGTTCGAGGGTGAACGATCCGAATCCGATGAGGGCCACGATCTGGGTCGCGCCGAACAGTCCGTACATGGCTGTGACGGTGAACAGATAAGTGGTTCGGGCCATCCTGAAGCCGTGGAAGTAGGTAGCCACGATCGGACCGGAAAGACCGGTCGACCCTTGCAACACACCAGCGGCGAGACCGAGAGGGGCGTTCGCCCGGTCGGTGAACTTCCGCGTGAACTGCAGGTCAGGCTTGGCAAAGAAGACTGTGGCGTAGAGCACGATCATGGCGGCAAGGGCTAGCGACAGCCAGCGGTCGTCGAAAGAAACGAGAATCCAGGTGCCGGAGGCGGTTCCCACGACTCCCAGCAAGTACATGGGCCACAGGTGGCGGGCCTCTGATGCTGCTTCTCGATTGGCCCACACCATCCAGGCGTTCGCCACTGCCGTCGGAATCAGCATGACAACCACGGCATGCTCCACACCCAGGAACGAAGCCATGAAGGGGATCCCGATGAGCGGCAGCCCGGATCCGGTGACCCCTTTGACGAAAGCGCCGGCGGCGACGGCGACAAAGGCGATGACTAGCTCGGAGATATCCAGCCTGTGGCCTCTATTCGTTTACGCGTGAACTCACGCGGAGGGCTCCCACGTTCATATGTCGTCGGGGACCACCCACACGGTGTCCACGGGGGCCGGGACCCACAGCTCTATGAACGTGAAGTCTTCGTCGTAGGAGTTTTCGAACCAGTGAACCTCGTTCTCCTCGATCAGAGCTACATCGCCGGGAGCCAGCGCGATGCTCTCTTCGCCGGTGTGCAAGGTCCCGCGACCGTCGAGCACGAAGAAGAAGTGCCGGCAGTCGAGGTGGTAGTGGGCGGCGGCGGTATCCCCTGGGTGGTAGGTGATGCGATCGGCCTTGAGGTCGGTGAGGCCGAATGTCTCTTCCGTTACGAGATCGATGCGATCGCGAGTATCCCTGGTTGATCGCAGTCGGGGGAGGTCTGCTGCCGCAATCGCCTTCACCATGTCGGTTTACCCCTTCCGGTTGAGCAGTCACTGAAACTAGTAGCATCGTGCCCGCCCAACGCTATCGATGCGGCATCGGGCAACCGAGCGATTTCGGGGGGACAGAGCAAGGAGGACGCTCATCGCAAGCGAGATAGTTTCCGCCGAGGATCTCAGTGAGCCGATTATCCGGCGCAAGAAGTTGTCTGCCCGCACGGCCGGCACCATGAAGACGGACATCGATTTCGGTGAGTACCCCTCTATCGCCACCGACGAGCCGATCGCCCACGGCGGAACAGGCGAAGGCGCTTCCCCGCTGCAAACGGTGCTCGGAGCGCTGTGTGGATGCGAGGCTGTCACCTTCAACCGCACTGCCGCCGATCTCGACTTCTCCTATGAAGGCATCGAGTTCGAGGGGGAGTACACCCTCGACATCCGCGGCCGGATGGGCGTTGAAGGTGTTCGGCCGCACTTCCAGACGATCCGGGTCCAGGCCACCGTTACCACCGACGAGTCCGAAGAGCGCCTCGCCGAGGTCGTTGAGGAAACCGAGCGACGTTGTCCGGTTTTCAACCTGGTGGTCGATGCAGGAGTCAAGACCCAGATGCTGTGGGTCCGCCAGCCGTCCTAGCGGCCGCGTCGCTTCACTGGATTAGTCGCTGGGTTCCAGTCCGTCGGATACATCTTGATTCTCTGGTTCCAGGTCCAACCCGGCGCCCCGCGCCTCCAGTTCAAGAAGACGCATGAAGTCTCCCTCCCCCAATCCGTTGCCGATGAACTCGACCACGATCTGATGCACCAGCGCCGCCACCGGCAGAGGAACATCCAGCTTCCGGGCGGCTTCGAGGCCTAACTCGAAGTCCTTGCGCAGAAGGTGGCCGGTAAAGGTAGGGGTCCAATCCAGATTGACGATGGCCGGTGTCTTGTAGCGACTGAATATTGAACCCATCACACTCTGATTGATGAAGTGCATGAAATCGGCTCTCGGAACGCCGGCCTTCTCGGCCAGCACGATGATCTCGGCGAGTGACTGGGTCACGACACCGAGGAGCAGGTTGTGGCAGATCTTGACCAGACGAGCCACCTCGCCGTCACCGACGTAGGTCACGCTGGCTCCATACAGCTCGAGGTAGGGCCGGGCGGTGTCAAACGCCTCTCGAGGACCGGAAGCCACAGAAGTGAGCTTGCCCGACCGCACCACGCTCGGATTACCGCTTACCGGTGCCGCCACCACTGACGTTCCTACAGCCGCAGCCGCCGCCCGCACCTCTTCGCCCGCCGCTGACGAAACCGTGGAGGAGTCGACGATGATCTGGGGAGCAATGCCCTCCCGTGACAGGATGCCGTTGGCACCGGTGACCACCTCGATCAGATCCGCCGATCCGGCCACCATGGTGAAAACGATGTCCCGATCGGCCAGCTCGGCTGGTGAGTCAACGATGGTGGCGCCGTCCTTACCCAGCGGCTCAGCCTTGGCACGGGTGCGGTTCTGCACGGACACGTCGCACCCGGCGGCCAAGAAGCGCTCGACGAGCGCATAACCCATCCGGCCGGTCCCAACCCAACCGATTCGATGCTCGCTGGTAACGGAGCTCACGGAGCGATCCTTTCGCCGACTGCCGGCCGCCAGCCTAAACGACAATCGACCGCAGAGACCGCCTGCCGGCAAGTCAGCAACGCGCATCGCCGGGTACGCTCTCGCCGATGCGCAGTCGGGTCAACGAACAATCTGGGCGTGATTCGCTGCTGAGTCGGGGCGTGATCACGATGGGACTGGTAATGGTCGTCATCACCATGACGGCCTTTTTCCGGGTCCCGTTGCTGCCGAAGCTGGGCGAGGACCTGGGAATGTCGATCGCCGACCTTGGCGTGCTCACGACCATCTTCGCCGCCGGAAGACTCCTCATCGATATTCCGGCAGGAAGGCTGGCCGATCGCATTCGGCCCAGCCATTTGATGGCGAACTCGGCGCTGGTCGTCGGTATGGGCAGTTTCCTGCTGGCCGCGGCACCCGGTCCCGGAGTCGCCTACGGAGGGAGCTTGCTCCTCGGAGTCGGCTCGGCGCTCACCAATACGACCGGCATGACGTACTTCTCGACCTCGGTGTCGGTGGCGCGTCGAGGCACGTCCGTCTCGATCTTCGCGGCCGGACTGTTGTTCGGCCAGGCCATCGGCCCCACCCTGGGAGGATTTATCGCTTCGGCCGGGGGCTGGCGCATAGCCGAGGTGGCGGCCGGGATCATCGCCATCGCCATCGCCACCACGCTGGTTGGGATAGGACGGGCGCCCGCAGCGGTCGGCAAGGCCTCACCTTCCGACACGGT
>JAOTUY010000117.1 GCA_029863625.1 Acidimicrobiia bacterium | reverse complement strand
TGGGTGACATCAACCGTGCGGTGATCGCGGGCCTTGATGGGGATCTCCGACTGCGCATACTCGAACACGCGATCGTCTCGGGAGCCGACGCGTCCCGTGCCGGGCGGTGGCTGCGACCCATCACCCACTTCTCGATGACCACGACCATCGATCAGCCGATCGCCTACAACGGCTCAACCTGGAGACCAGCCGACCAACACGACGCCGATGCCACGATGTCCCTTGGGCCATCGGCACAAGGTGCGCTGGTCCTCGTGAAACTCGCAGACAGTCATCGACTGCCCATCGGACGCCCCATCGCTCAGCAAGCGGCAACCGCCTTCACCCTCGCCGACATCATCTGGGACACCCGAATCGGAGATCTCACCCCCGGAACAGCCTCCCTCGTATGATCAGTCGAGGATCGTGCACCTACCCACTTTCGTTGCTGAGTTGCTTGGACAGCATCCAGAGAGCGTCGACGAGGCGCCAGCTTCACTGGTCTTCACCTCCCCCAGAGGTGGGCCTCATCGGTACCCGAACATGAGGAAGACGATATGGGATTGGGCGCGGGAACGCGCTGGCGAGGATCTTGCCGATGTCACACCGCACGACCTGCGTCACATGTGTGCGTCGCTGATGAGAGCCGCGAGTGCCGATGTGAAAGCAATCCAACAGCAGCTGGGCCACCGCAGCACGACCGTCACACTGAACACCTACACGCATCTGTTCGAGGGTGATATGGACGAGATCATGGAGCGTCTCGACGTCCATTCCGCGATCCATTCCGCGATCAAATCGCGTCCTAAGCGCGTCCTGGGCGAGGTCGTTGACCCAAGCCAGAAGCCGAAACGCTCGCTGACCAGGCGTTTTGTTGGCTCCGGGGGAGAGACTCGAACTCTCAACCAACGGATTGACAGTCCGTTCCTGGGCTTTTCGGCGTCGCCTGGGTTTGCACCGCTAGAGCGAATAATCCTCTGGTACGGGGGCTGTCGCACGGATGGCTGGCGCGGCTGACGCGTGTGGTTCGCTGTGGGTTGGTCGGTTCGGTGTTTCAGGTGGCGAGTCGGTGCCGGTGGATCTTGAGCAGGTTGTGGACGGTGCAGACGAGGCGCCATTCACTTGAGACGGCGGTGAGGCCTCGGCGTGAGAACCGTCGGAACCCGAGGTTGGCTTTGACGTTCCCGAACACGGTTTCAACGGTGGTCTTGCGTTTGGCGTAGGCGGCGGCGCCCGCCTCGGTGGCGAGCTGTTCGACCATGGCCTGGCGGACCTGGACTGGGTCGGGACGGCCGGATCGATGATGAGTGAGCAGCTTGCGGACGGTGGTGGTGGACACCTCCAGTTCGGTGGCAGCTGTCTTGACGTGGATCTCGCCTCGGTCGAGACGTTCGATGACCTCCCGACGTCGGGCGATGCGTGGATCGCGAGGGTCGGTGATGCCGCCGGTCATCGGCATCGGGGTGATCAGCACATCGGCGTCGATGTCCAAGGTGGCGTTGTCGATGCTCCAGTAGCCGGTATCGGCAACATAGATTGCGACCGGTTCGCCGCCGGTTGCGGCAAGGTTGTTGTCGGTGGCATCGACCATCCGAGCGAACACGACCGAGTCCCGTGCCGCAGTCGTCACCTCGGCCGCGACCACGATCTGGTCGGTGGTGACGGCAGCCTGAGCGTTGTATCCCTGGACATATCGGCGGCCGTCTTTGATGACCCGACAGTCAGGATCGGTGACATTGATCTTGCGGGTCCGAGCCGGACTGGCCCATTTCGAGTTCGGGTCGGCCCGCCGGCCGGGGAGCTTGTGACCCAACTCGGCCTCTTTGGCATCGCGGGCCGCCCGATACGACTCTCGGTCGGACGGGCCGTCTGCGTCGAGCTGCCGCAGAGCTTCCCGCAGGCGGGCCCGCCGGTCACGCCGATCCGCCCACCGCTCGGGTAGCTCGTCGCCTCGCCGGTCTCCGTATTCGAGATCCTCGGCCGCGTCAACCGCTTCGGCGTCTTCCAGGATCTCTGTGACGATCTGTCGTCGAGTCACCGACGACCCTGTCGACACGTCAGCTTCGATCTTGGTGCCATCGATCGCCACCAGCCCCGCCTCAACCAGCCCCTCGGCGATACACAAGCCCAGCACCTGTGCAAACACGTCGGCGATCGCCCCTTGATGGTTGCGACGGAACCGGGCCAAGGTGGCATGGTCCGGCTGCTGATTGGCAGCCACCACCCGGAACGCCACATCATCGACCAGTCGCCGTTCGATCCGGCGGCTGGAACGCTCACCCACGCAGTAGGCATACAACAGCACTCCGAGCATCACCTCCTGGTCATAGAAGGCGCCGCCCCGACCATCGGCCCGCAACGACCGATAGAAGCCCGACAGATCCAAAGCGGCCACCACATCGACGATGAACCAGGCCAGATGATCCCCAGGCAGCCAATCCGACAACGACGGCGGCATCAGCCACAGCTGATCCCGTTCCACACGACGCACATTCGGCATCCGCGCATCATCGCCGAAACCACGCCCGAACGCGAGAACCCCAACGATTCACGCGACAGCCCCTTGACCAGGGGTTTCGTTGTCTCTTACCCCACCGCGCACGGCTGCCATTTGGGTCACAGGGCGCGGAGAGGGCGCGCCACGGGTCAGCCATCGCCGTTCTCACCGTGAGCGCTGCCGCTCCAACCGGTCGGCGATCTCGTCCTTGGTGTCTTCGTAGAGGTGTCCGTAGACATCCATGGTGACACGAATCGATGAGTGCCCGAGGTGCTCCCGTACGTGTCCAGGGTGGGCGCCGGCGGCGATGAGCAGCGAGGCACAAGTGTGTCGGAGGTCGTGAATGCGCAGCCCTTCCTCGCCGAGCTTGGCGACGGCAGGGCTCCATACCCAGCGTCGGAAGTTGGACGAGCGTAGCGGCGTCTCGTTGTCTGTCACGAACAGCAGACCGTCCTGGGTGTCGCCTGTGAATCGCCCGATGTGCTCGCCCAGGACGTCGGCGACGAAGGGTGGGATTGCGATGGTGCGAGACTCCCAGGTCTTCGGAGGCACCGGGTGCAGCCGACCCTTGACCTCGGAGAGGGTCTCGCTGACCACGATCCTGCGCCGAAGCAGGTGCACATACTCCAGCTTGAGGCCGACTGCTTCCGCCCAGCGAAGGCCTCCGTACGCCAGAACGTAAATCAGTCCGCGATACCGGCGAGGGACGAGGTCGGCGAGTTCGTCCACCTGGTCGGAGGTGAGAAACCGCGTTGTTCGGCGAGTTGCCCGCGGTAGCGGTGTTCCGTCGGCCGGATTGGACGCCAAACGCCGGGCTCGCACCGCCGCCTTGAGGATCATCGACAGGAGCTGATGCGCTTGTCGGGTGCGGCTGGCGGAGAGTCCGCGGTCGGTGAGTTCGACGACCCAGGTCTCGATCATGAGGGGGTCGATGGCGGCGAGGGGGAGCTGACCGAACCGGAGGAGGAGGTGGACGGTGAGGAGTGATTCGTAGCCGGCGAGGGTCTTGGGTTTGAGGTGGCGGCGGGTGTCGAGCCACGGGATCGCCCAGTCGGCGAAGGTGGTGCGGGCGAGACGGGGGTCGGTCCATTCGGAGCGGTCGAGGCGGGCTTGTTCGTTGCGGAGCCATTTCTCGGCGTCGATCTTGCGGTCGAAGGTCTTGTTGCGGGTACCGGCGCCCGGGATCGACAGCCGTGCCTTCCAACGGCCGCTGTCGGTCTTGATGATCCACCCTGCCATGCGCACCTCCCCGTGGTTGATCGGGCGCCGTGTGTCCTCGAGGGCAACGCTACCCGTCGGCTCTGACACGGATCTGTTCGGTTTGGCTTCCGTTGATGCGTTGGGCGATCCAGTGGGTGACGTCGCTGGTGCGGAAGCGGAGGTGGCGGCCGACACGGAACCCGGGTGGGCCGTGGCCGCGGTGGCGCCATCCGTAGATGGTGGCGACGGGGACGCCGAGGTAGTCGGCGAGGTCTTGGACGCTGAGGAGACGGTCGAGGGTGTCCATTTGCTCGCATTGTGGGCCTTGACCCTGTCATCAGGATGCCCGCAACCCTGTCACGGACCCTGTCTGGAACCCTCCAACTGCCGCGAGCCCTCACGATCGGACCGGATTGTCGCGGCGGCCGAAGAGTCTTGTGCGGTAGGCCTTGCAACCGGTTCGGCATTCGGGTGACAGGGTGTTTGACACTCCTGGGAGAGGGTCGCGGTGTCTGATGCGAGCC
>JAOTUY010000011.1 GCA_029863625.1 Acidimicrobiia bacterium | reverse complement strand
GATCGTGATCCCCGCCGCGGCGATCTTGTTGATGTCGGCCTCGTGGACGCTGCCGGTGTCGTCGGTGAAGCGATCGGGACCCGCCCCCAAGCCCAGCAACCGGGCGATGAACGACGCCATCTGCTCCCGGGTGACATTCTGAGCCGGGCAATAGATGCCGACACCGCACCCCTTGGTCACCCCGACCGCGGCGATCTTGTTGATGTTGGCCTCGTGGACGTTGCCGTTGTCGTCACCGAAGTAGTCGACAAATACCGCCGGCAGGTTTGCGGCCCGCGCCAGAAACGACGCCATCTGCGCCCGGGTGACGGGGGCGGCCGGGCAATAGATACCTACCCCGCACCCAAGGGTAATCCCCAACTCGGCAATCGTGTTGATGTTGGCCTCGTGGATGTTGCCGTTGTCATCGGTGAAGTAATCGGTAGCGGCCGAAGCCGGGACGGGCGCCGCCACGGTCAGCACCAGAGCCATCACTATGACCAAACGCCAGATACCTTTGCGCATGGGCGACCACCTCTCCCTGGGTCCGCAATCCCCGGCGGCTGCCGAGGCAGCCAGCGGCATCGCTCACCTTAGCCATTCCGGTCGGCCCGCCACTGCTTCCGCCGCCGTCCGTGGCCGGGGCAGCGCCACGACCATCGGAGTCCACCACACAACTAGCCTCAGATCAGCACCCGAGGAGATGCTGTGGACTTCGAACCGCTGCCGGAACACGAAGCCTTTCGCAAGGTCGTCAGGGAGTTTGCCCAAGCCGAAATCACCCCTCATGTCGAGGAGTGGGACCGCACCCGCACCTTCCCGCTTGAGGCCGTCGGCAAGATGGGCGACCTGGGCCTGTTCGGCTTGCCGTTCCCGGAGGAATACGGCGGATCCGGGTCCGACTTCACAACCCTCTGCATCGCCATCGAAGAGCTGGCCCGCGTTGACCAATCGGTGGCGATAACGCTGGAGGCCGGCGTCGGTCTGGGGGCCGGCCCGATCTACCAGTTCGGCACCGGTAAACAAAAGGAGCGTTGGCTGCCGGATCTCGCCGCCGGGCGGGCCCTGGCCGGATTCGGACTCACCGAAGCGGAGGCCGGCTCCGACGCCGGAGCCACCCGCACCAAGGCCGAGCTCGACGGGGACTCCTGGGTCATCAACGGCACCAAGGCCTTCATAACGAACTCCGGAACCCCCATCACCTCCCTCGTCACGGTGACCGCCAGGACCGGACCGGATGAGATCAGCGCCCTCATCGTCCCGGCGGGAGCCCCGGGATTCACCGTCGAACCGGCCTACCGGAAGATGGGGTGGCATGCCTCGGACACGCACGGGTTGGTGTTCGAGGACTGCCGGGTGCCGGTCGAGAACGTATTGGGTGAACGCGGGCAAGGTTTCCGTCAGTTCCTATCCATCCTCGATGATGGCCGCATTGCCATCGCCGCCCTGGCCGTCGGGGTCGCCCAGGCGTGCCTCGACCACAGCGTTGCCTATGCCACCGAGCGAGCCACGTTCGGCCGACCGATCGGCGGCAACCAGGCCATCGCTTTCAAGTGCGCAGACATGGAGATTGCCGTCAACGCGGCCCGCCTACTCACCTACCGGGCTGCCTGGCTGAAGGATAGGGACCAGCCGTTCAAGCAGGCCGCCGCCGTCGCCAAGGTCTGCGCCACCGAGGCGGCCGTGACGGCCACCCGGGAAGCCGTCCAGATCTTCGGCGGAGCGGGATTCCTCGACGAGACGCCGGTTTCCCGGCACTATCGCGACGCCAAGATGCTGGAGATCGGCGAAGGGACCTCCGAAATCCAGCGCCTGGTGATCAGCCGGGGGCTGGGACTGCCCATCTAAACCCGTTCCGGCGTGAGAAACCGGCGCGATGCGCAGGTTTCTCACGCAAGTTCGGGATCAGTCGGGATCAGTCTGAAGCGTCGAGCCAGTCGGGGGCCTTTTCGAGGATGAACTCGCTCACCTGGTGGCAGCGATCCATCACCTCGCATGGTACCTGGCCGCCCATGAACGCCTCCGCCAGAGGCACCTGCACTCCGGCCACGATCGTCAGACTGCGGCGGGGAGCATCGGTCACCGAAGCAAACGAATCGATGGCCGAGACCTCGAGGGGGAGATCCGCTCCGCCTACTCCGGCCAGTTCGGTGGCCAGTATGAGCAGGTCCGGGGGATGGCTGAGCGGCGGCAGTGCCCAGTTGAAATAGATCGGCAGCAGATACGCCTCGGTCAGGTCGGCCACCTCGCCGTCCCGTTCAACGATCTCGTCTTCAAACGACAGCAAGACCCGCGGGTCGATCTCGAGGGTCAGGTGGAGATCGAGCGGACCGCCGCAGGCCTCCTCGGGATGCAGCTCGACTTCCCAGGTTTGACCCAGCGAGTACGTCTCGACGAAATGGCGTTCGCCGTGGATGTGGAACCCGTGCTCAACAGCGTGGGCTTTCAAATCGGTGACGAAACCGGCGATATCAACGGCGGGCACAGATGGCCTTTCCAGACGGGTTGAAGCCAGGCTGCCACAACGCCCGGGTTAGGACAATGGGGCCGTCCCGGCCGTGGCCCATCTACCATGACTGGATGGACGACCGTTCCGACCTCATCGAGGCCATCAGATCCGCCGTCATCGGCAACGACGACGTGGTGGCGGGCCCTTTCGGGCCCCGTCGAGTGACCTACGCGGACTACACCGCCTCGGGAAGGTCCTTGGACTTCATCGAGGATTTCATTCGCGAGTCCGTGCTGCCCCTTTATGCCAACACGCACACGGAGAGCTCGGGGACCGGGCTGCAAACCTCGCGGTTCCGCCAAGAGGCCAGGAACATCATCCGGGCGGCGGTCGGCGCTACCCACGATCATGCCGTGATCTTTTGCGGTTCGGGGACGACCGGGGCGATCGACCGGCTGATCGGGGTGCTGGGGGTGCGCATCCCGGCCAACCTCGACGATGACTACAACCTGACCGGGTTCATTCCTTTCGATGAGCGACCGGTAGTCTTCATCGGACCCTATGAACACCATTCCAACGAGTTGCCGTGGCGGGAGTCGATCGCCGACGTCGTGGTCATCGCCGAGGACGAAGACGGCCACGTCGATCTCACCGACCTCGAGCGTCAACTCGAGTTCCATGCCGACCGGTCGCTCAAGATCGGTAGCTTCTCGGCTGCCTCCAACGTCACCGGCATCATCACCGACGTCCGCGCCGTATCGGTCATGCTCCACCGGCACGGGGCGCTGTCGTTCTGGGATTTCGCCGCGGCGGCCCCCTACGTGGACATCGACATGGGTCCTACCGACGAAGAGCCAGACGGCCAGTTGGCCTACAAGGACGCCATCTTCCTGTCCCCGCACAAGATCATCGGGGGGCCCGGTACCCCCGGGCTGCTGGTGGCCCGCAAAGACCTATTCCACAATCGAGTCCCGGCGGTACCGGGCGGCGGAACGGT
Source organism: Acidimicrobiia bacterium (assembly GCA_029863625.1). Taxonomy (GTDB): domain Bacteria; phylum Actinomycetota; class Acidimicrobiia; order Spongiisociales; family UBA4744; genus UBA4744. Next base: position 57,931 of record JAOTUY010000011.1, on the reverse strand, counting down.
CGCCTACGTGAACCCTACCGAGCACCGGTACCTCGACGACATCGAAGTCCGCGAGGAGGGGGGCACCCCGGCCATCATCGAGTCGATCCGGGCCGGACTGGTGTTTCAGCTGAAGCAAGCGGTCGGGGTCGATGCCATCCGCCGGCGCGAGGAGAGCTTCATCCGGCGAGCCATCGCGTCGTGGGGCGCCGATCCCAACCTGGATGTGCTTGGCAACCACGAGGCCGAACGGCTGTCGATCGTATCTTTCGTCGTCAAGTTCGGGGAGCGGCATCTGCACCACAACTACGTGGTTGCCCTGCTCAACGACCTGTTCGGCATTCAATCGCGCGGGGGTTGTTCCTGCGCCGGTCCGTACGGTCACCGCCTGCTTGGCATCGACCTGGACACCTCCCACGAGTTTGCCCGGGAGGTGGCGCGCGGCTGCGAGGGCATCAAACCCGGTTGGGTACGGGTCAACTTCAATTACTTCATTTCGGAAACCGTGTTCGATTACATGCTGGCGGCCGTCCACCTGATCGCCGATCAAGGCTGGAAGCTGCTCCCCCAGTACCGCTTCGACCCGGCCGCCGGTCTGTGGCGCCACCAGGACCAACCGGCCGAAGCGCCGATGAGCCTCCACAACATCTCCTATGAGACCGGTCACATGACCCACACCTCCCATCGCCGGCACGAGCCCGAAGCGCGCCTGGCCGACTACCTGGAGGAAGCGGAGAAGATCCTCGATTCGGCCGCGCATGGAGTGGATTCCGATCGACCCGATCTCGAACTCACCGCCGACTTCGAGCACCTCCGCTGGTTCCCCCTCCCCGGCGACACGACAGTGCTCTGACCGGTGCCCGTACCCATCCTCGCCGTGTCTTCGAGTTCCGGAGTCCTGTCTGATCCCAGCGTTTTGTTCACCGGGATTGTGATTCTGGCCATCGGACTCAACTGGCTGGCGGTTCGCAGCGGCATCCCGTCCATCCTCCTGTATTTGCTGACCGGGTTTCTGGCCGGCCCGGTGCTGGGCATCCTCAACCCGGACGAACTGCTCGGCGATCTGCTCCTGCCGCTCGTTTCGCTGGCGGTCGGGGTGATCCTGTTCGAAGGCGGGCTCAGCTTGCGCCTGCGCGAGATCAAGGGGCACGCCCGGGTCATCTGGCTCCTGGTTACCGTCGGCGTGCTGGTCACCTGGGCGGTGAGTTACGTGGCGGCGCTGCTCTTCACCGATCTTTCGCCCGGTCTGGCTCTCCTGCTGGGCGCCATCCTGGTGGTCTCCGGACCCACCGTGATCGGACCGTTGCTTTCCCACGTACGTCCCGACCGGCCGGTCGGCCCCATCCTCAAATGGGAGAGCATCCTGGTCGACCCCATCGGGGTGCTGCTGGCGGTCGTCACTTTTGACGTGCTCTTGATCGGGGCCGGTACATCGGCCGCGTCCGTAGCCGGTCAGGTCGGATTGTTCCTGCTGGTCGGCGTAGCCGTCGGCCTGATCCTCGGCTACGGCCTGATCGTCGCCCTCCGCCGCCATTGGGTCCCCGAGCAACTGCTCTCCCTGGTCGGGGTCGGCACCGCCCTGATCGGGTTCGTCACTGCCAACAGCCTGGTCGCCGAAGCCGGTCTGCTGGCCACCCCCACCCTCGGCATGGTCCTGGCCAACCACCGGCGGGTGAGCACCGAACAGATCCTCCACTTCTCGGAGACGATTCGAGTCCTCTTGATCGGGGTTCTCTTCATCGTCCTCAGCGCCCGCATCGGCAGTGACCAGCTGGGCCTGATCGGGGCGGGGGCGGTGGGGATCTTGGCCGCCCTGGTCCTCGTCGGTCGCCCGCTCGCTGCGATGGTATCGACGCTCGGGACCACCCTCTCATGGCGCCACCGGGTCCTCATCGGCACCGTTGCGCCACGCGGGATCGTGGCGGCCTCCATCGCCTCGGTGTTCGCCCTCGAGTTGGAGGCCGAAGGCCTGGCCGGAGCGGAACAACTCACTCCGCTGGTCTTTGCGGTGATTGTCGGCACCGTGGTGATCTACGGACTCGGCATGGCGCCCGTCGCTCGGGCGCTCGGACTGGCCAAGCGCCGCCAGGAGGGTGTGCTGATCATCGGAGCCGGACGGCTCGAACGGGTCATCGGAGCGGCCCTGGTGGAACAGGACTTTCCGGTGCTGCTGGCGACCACCAACCGCCGGGACGAATACCGGGCCCGCATGGACGGACTGGAAACCCACTACGGGAATGTGCTCATCGAGGACGTGGATCTGGAACTGGATCTCTCGGGAATCGGCCGGGTGTTGTCCTTGACTCCCAACGACGATGTCAACACGCTGGCGGCTACCCGGTTTGCCGGGATCTTCGGACGGGCCCAGACCTATCAGCTGGCCCCCGGGCGGGTCCCGGCCGGGATCGACAGCAGCGCCACCACCCACCTGGCCGGCCGGCTCCTCTTCGACAGCGAAGCCAGCTACGAGCGGCTGTCGAAGTTGGTGCGGGGCGGAGCGACGATCCGCAACACCTCGATCACGCCCGAGTTCACCGTGGCCGACTTCCGAGCGATCAATCTCGAAGCCGTCCCGCTCTTCGTGGTCAAGCCCAACCGGCGGTTGGTCGTAATGACCGCCGGGGACGGAGATCCGTACCGCACCATTGCAGAAGGCGACACGATCCTGGCTTTATTGGTATAGCGTCCCATCCAGGGCGCCGCCGCCTCACCTCCGGTACGCTCGAACCAACGATGAGCCAGACCACCACCACCACCTTCCGGACCTGTCCCCTCTGCGAAGCTACCTGCGGGTTGGAGGTCACCGTCCGGGACGGAGCCGTCACCAGGATCCGGGGCGACCGGGAGGATGTGTTCAGCGGGGGTTTCATCTGTCCAAAAGGCTCCACCCTGCGACAACTGCACGACGACCCCGACCGGTTGCGGGCCCCCGTGATCCGCCGGGGTGACCGCAGGGAGCAGGTTTCCTGGGAAGAGGCCTTCCGGATGGTTGAGGCAGGGCTCCGTCCCGTTATCGAACAGCAGGGCGGAGATGCGGTGGCCGCCTATCTGGGCAACCCCAACTCGCACACCATGGCCGGACCGCTCTACCTCAAGCCTTTGCTCAAAGCGATCGGGACCAAGAACATCTTCTCGGCCACCACCGTCGACCAGATGCCCAAGCATGTTTCCAGTGGTCTGATGTTCGGGCACCCGGATTCGATCCCGGTCCCCGACATCGACCGGACCGGCTACCTGCTGATGCTGGGCGCCAATCCCCTGGTATCAAACGGCAGCCTGGCCACGGCCCCCGACTGGCCGGGCCGGATCAAGGCCTTGCAGGAGCGGGGCGGGAAACTGGTGGTCGTCGACCCCCGCCGCAGCCGCACCGCCCGGGTGGCCGACGAGCATTTGTTCATCCGGCCCGGCACCGACGCCCTGCTGCTCTTCGCCATTGTGGCGGTCCTGTTTGAGGAGGATCTCGCTTCCCCCGGTCGTCTGTCCGATCTGACCAACGGGATCGCAGAAGTGGCCTCCCTGGCCGTCCGCTTTTCCCCCGAAGCGGTGGCCGGCCGGTGCGGCGTTCCGGCCGAAACCATCCGCCGGATCGCTCGCGAGTTGGCCGCCGCCCCGACCGGGGTCGTGTACGGGAGGATCGGCACCCACACCGTCGAGTTCGGGACGGTCGCTTCGTGGCTGGTCGATGTCATCAACCTGCTGATCGGAGGGCTCGATGCGCCCGGAGGGGCGATGTTCCCGCTGGCGGCTCACGCCCGTCCGCCCCGCCCCGGTCGCCCCTTCCGGACCGGGCGCTGGACCAGCCGGGTGAAGGGATTCCCAGAAGTACGGGGCGAGCTACCGGTTGCCACCCTGGCCGACGAGATCGAGACACCGGGAGACGGCAGAGTGCGAGCCCTGGTGACCGTGGCAGGCAACCCGGTGCTATCGACCCCGGACGGGGCCCACCTCGACCGGGCCCTCGCCTCTCTGGACTTCATGGTCAGCGTCGATTGCTACATCAACGAGACCACCCGCCACGCCGACGTCATCCTGCCGCCCCCCTCTCCTCTCTCCCGGAGCCACTACGACTTCACATTCTCCACGCTTTCGGTGCGCAACATCGCCAACTTTTCGCCCCCGACCCTGGACCGCACCGGCGAAATGGAAGAGTGGGAGATCCTGACCCGGCTGGCCCTGATCGCCTCCGGCCCGGGTGCCGAGGCCGACCCGGCCCTGGCCGACGCCTGGGGCATCGCCAGCACCGTCAACCAGGCAATCAATGATCCCGACTCGCCGATCTCGGGACGTGATCCGGAGGAGATACTCGGCCACCTGAACCAGTATCGGGGGCCGGTCCGCATCCTCGACTTTCTCCTGCGGACTGGTCCCTACGGTGACCGGTTTGGAGAAGACCCGGACGGGCTTTCTGTGGCCAAGCTGATCGAGCACCCCCACGGCATCGATCTGGGACCCCTCCAGCCGCGCCTTCCCGAACTATTGACCACCGCTTCGGGCAAGATCGAACTGGCCCCTGCTCCGATCATGGAAGAAGCCGCCCGGTTGGCGACCACCCTCGACCACGCCCCTGTCAACGGGCTGTTGTTGGTCGGCCGGCGGCACCTCCGGTCGAACAACTCGTGGATGCACAATCTGGAGGTGCTGGTCAAGGGGAAGGAACGGTGCACGCTGCAGATGCACCCCGACGATGCCCAAGCCGCCGACGTCGGGGACGGTGAAGAAGCAAAGGTGGCGAACAGCACGGGGGCGGTGACCGTCCGGGTCGTCGTCACCGACGACATCATGCCGGGGGTGGTCAGCCTGCCCCACGGATGGGGCCACGACGTACCCGGGACGCAACTTGGCGTCGCCGCCCGGAGGCCCGGGGTCAACTCCAACCTGCTCACTTCCGGCCGGTCGCTCGATACCCTCTCCGGTAACGCCGTCCTCAACGGGATCCCGGTGGTTGTCTCGAGAGTTTGAGGATCGACCCACCTCGGGTGGTCGTCACTCCACCAACCTCAGGGTTCCGGGAACATCCATACGCCGCATGCGCCGCGCCGTGAACAGCGGCGCTACCGCCACCGCCAACACGCCCATCACTGCTACCAACGCCACGGTCTCGGCTCGCAGCACCACGTTGAGACCGAAGTCGGGCAAGGTCTCGGCCAGGAGGTCTTGGGTCATCCACCACACCATCACCAAGCCACCGGCAACGCCCAGGATCGTGGCCATGATTCCTATCAAGAGACTCTCGGTCACGGCGATCCGGAGCGCCGTCCTCACCTTCACACCGAAGGCAAACATGGTGGCGTGTTCCCGGGCCCGGGCGTCGAGGTTGATGGCCGCCGCGTTGAAGGCGATCAGCAACGCCAACAGCAAGACCGCTACCACCATGACCTGGACGATGCCGAGGATCTGATCGAATGCACCTCGCACCGCCTCGGTTACGGCCGTGACGGACTGTACCGACGCCACCTGCTCAAGCGCAAAAAGCTCGCGCTGCACGTCGCTGGTTGTGGCTCCCGCTTGGGGTAGCAGGTTGACGGCGTTGGTGACCCCGCGAAGATTGAAGATATCAGCGTGTCCGAGGTCCATGTATACGACACCCCGCACCGGATGGGGATGGGTGGCCAGCACGGGCAGCTCACTCTCAACGAACGTGTAGGAGTCCAGCCCTCCCCGGCGGGGGTGCCGCAATGTGACGGTGTCGCCGACGGTCACTCCGAGGTCGGCGGCGGCCTTCTCCGCCAAGAGCACCCCGGGTTCGTCACTCCAAGTACCGGCGGTGAGGGTCGGGCGCCACATGCCGTTGGTTAGGTCGGCGAGTTCGACGAATACGTCGATCTCGCCTGCGGCGGAGTGAATCGATCCAGCCAGGCGCAGAGTGGGTTCAGCACTTGCCACGCTCTCCGCACGACCGATGGCGACGACCCCCGGAGACTCAGTGAGGTGGAACGTGTCGAGTTTGACGACAATCCGTTCCGGGAAGGCACCGGTCGCTTGCTGTTCGGCCGTGTCGATGGCCCCGTATGCCGAGTCCATGATCCCCAGGAACCCAACGAGTACCGTCAACGCGGCACCGAGGCTGAGTACGGTCAGCAGGGTGCGTCGGGGGGTTCGCCGCAGGTTGCGCAATGGCATCACCGCAAAGGTGTTGCGCACCGTCCGGCGGTGCAGTCCCACAATGGTGCCGCGGCCGGTCAGATCCGGCTTGATAGCCTGGATAGGGGTAACCCGTACTGCCCGCCAGACGGGAATGACGGAGGCGAGGAACGGAATTGCCAGACCAATGGCAGCCACCCGGGCGAACACCACGATCTGGAAGTCGGTTACCCACACCGGCAGCGGAATCATGTCGGTGAAGACTGCGGCCATGGCGTTGGCAATGAGCAGGCCAACTCCGACCCCGAATGCCACCCCGAGCACGGCGATCTCGGCGCTCACCAAGAGAGGCCGAACGGCCAGCACCCGGGGTCGCACTCCCAGGGCCATGCCGATGCCCACCTCGCGTCGCTGCTGTTCGGTCAACCGGTGGATCAGATTGAACGCGGCACCGACTGCGCCGGCCAGGAGAAGGATCGCCAGAGCGTTGAACAACGCCTGGTCTTGGTCGATGTCGGTGGTGAGCGACGTGTAGGAGAGGTTGTCATCCCGGGTCGAAACGGTTGTTCCGACCGGGAGGGACGCCAGAGAATCGTTCAGCTGAACTGCCACCCCGGCGCGGTCGGCCTCATCGGTGAGGGTGAGCACCAGGTTGTTGACCCGACCCGGCTCCTCGGCCAGTTGCTGGGCGGTCTCCAGCGTTGTGAACAGCGCCGCGAAGGTCGCTTCCGTCATAGACGTCTCGCCCTCGGGCGCCACCGTGAAATACTCCGGTGTACTTGCCTGACCGACGAATTCCAGTTCCCGGCTGCCGCTCACCGCCAGGGTGCCGGTGTCTTCCATTTCGTAGAACTTGGCGAAGCTCCGTTCGACCATAACGACAGGGTGCCCGTCGTCCTCCTCCGTGAGGAGCCGTCCGGTGAACGACACGTACGAGTTGACCGCGGGCCCGCCGCCGGAGAAGTCCGATCCCGTGATCTCCCCTCTCACCAGAACGCTCCCCGTCGGTGTGGAGACATCGACCTGAGTAGGGACGATCAGACGCTCCTCCATGGCGACGATCGCCGCGGCGCCCGGCAGGCCAGCAGCGATGTCCGCCAGGGTGCCTTCTTCTACGACGCTGGAAGTGGCGAGGTCCACGCGCAGGTCATACATGGCGAGCCGGCGATAGCTGAGGTCGTATGAGGCTTGCCGCCACTTTGTGGTTGACGCCAGACCCGCGTAGCCGCCGGTGCCAATGGCAATAACCAGGGCAATGGCCACGACTTTGATCCAATGAGTCCGAAGATCGCGCCACGACCAGCGGATGAGCAAGGGAAAGGTGCCCACGACATCCTCCCTACCAATGCAATTCGGAAACGGGCGACGTACCACCCACCGGGGGTCCGTCGCCTATGATCCGTCCGCTTGACAGCTCAACAACCCGGTCCGCCATGCGGGAGATCTCCCGGTTGTGGGTAACGACCAGCACTGCACGGCCGTTGCCAGCCTGTTCCTTGAGCAACTCGAGGATCTGCACTCCGGTTCGGAAGTCGAGCTCCCCGGTCGGTTCGTCGCAGAGCAGAATCGGGTTCCCGGTCGCCAGCGCCCGGGCGATGGCGACTCGCTGCTGCTCTCCGCCCGACAGCTCGTGCGGAAAGCGGTCCCCCTTGTCGCCGAGACCCACACTGGACAGAAGCGCATCCGGATCCGCCGCTGAGCCGGCCGCGTCGACTCCGAACTGCACGTTCTCGCGCACGGTGAGACCGGGGAACAGATTGAATGCCTGGAAGATGAAGCTGACCGTGCCGGCCCGAAAGCCGAAAAGATCCCGGCGGGTGGCCGTGGTGATCTCGACACCGCCGACCTTCACCAATCCTTCGCTGGCAGTGTCAAGGGCGCCGACCACATTGAGGAGGGTGGTCTTGCCGCTGCCGGACGGGCCCAGCACAACCACGAACTCCCCCTGGTCGATCAGCAGGTCTATGTCTGCGAGGGCCGTCACCGCCAGCGGACCTTCGCCGTAGCGCTTGGCAACATCTTTCAGCTCGATGAGCATGATGTCCTCACTCCCTTGGCGACACCGAGAGCCGCTCCCTCGTGAAGCGGTCCACCAGCGCCGCGAACTCATCAGCGAACCAGGTGTAGACCTCGTTGAGTTCCTCTAGGTGCGGCCGGGCCACATTCCTCTCGCCGAATATCTCGAGAGCTCTCGCCGCCATGTTCTTGGGAGTCAATGCCTCGAGCCGATATCTCACCAGGTTCAGAATGGCGCCATGGTGGATGGTGAAGTAGTCCCGCCGCTCGCCGGGCATGCGGGTACGGTCGAGCAAGCCGAGCCCGAGGAGGAACCGAGTTGCGGCACTGATGGAACTGGGCGAGGCATTGAGCGCCTCCGCGAGATCCGCCGCCGACACCTGCTCGGCGTTGACTATCAACAAGTATCCCCAGACCCTCCCTGCCATGCGGGGCGAGCCACTCCGTTCGAACAGCGCTCCCATCTCCTCCGTGAACTGGCGCTCGTCTCGGTCCACCATGCGGCCGTCCTCCGATCGGGTGTCCTACATATTCCTTATCTGCGGTAATTGCAGTATATGCTGCAACTCCGGTACCTGCGGTAGAGTCGAAAGACTCCACTTCAAGATCCCACCCTCGGGACAGAGGCGGTTTGCAGCGCGCAGAAGAGGGGCGGCGCAGTGGCCGGCCCGCTCACCAAGGCATGCGTTGTGCCGAAACGGGTGGGAATCTCCCGGGATTCGACGGGGCTTCCCTGAGTTCCTGAGATTCCCGATACGCATCAACGTACTGTCTTCGTCCCCCGCGCTTTCCATCCGGCCAGTCGGATCCCGCGGCCAGAACCCATGGACTCCTCCTCTGTCGCGCCGGTGTTCCCAGCATCCTCTCGGCTCCCCATCGTCACAAGGGCGCTATTTTGCACAGGAGCGAGAAGTGTTAACCTTAACCAAGTGGTTAAAGCAGATGCCCAAGGCAGAATCCGAAACGACACCACCCGTAGGAAGATCCTCGACGCAGCCGGCGAGCTGATCGCCGAACTCGGTTGGTCGGGGGTCACCACCCGTCGGATTGCCGAGCGAGCCGGTATCAACAACGCACTGATCCACTACTACTTCGGTACCAAAGACGCGCTGCTGATCGAGGCCGCCTCGACGATGTTCGCCGAGGAGTTCGAGGGGCCCATGACCCGGATGGGAACGGCTCCGACCTTCGCCGAAGCTCTGCGAGCGTACATCGACTATCTGCGGGCCATCGAAGACCACGGTCCGGGGGTCACCGTCTCCGTCGAAGCGCTGTTGCGCGGCCTGCGCGATGACTCCGTGCGGGCCTGGATCGAAGGAATCCTGGGTGGCGCCCGCCAGTTGCTCGAACAATTGGTAATCGCCGCCCAGTCCCGTGAGGAACTTCCGGTCGATCTCGACCCGGCGGGGGCCGCGGTGGTCCTGGCCGCCCTGCTCGACGGACTGGTCCTCTATCGCCTCATCGATCCCGATCTCGATCTGGATGCCGTCGAATCGTCCCTGCTCGGGATGATGGCGGCATCCTCGAAAGGAACCAAATGAACAACAATCCGACCGGAGCCAGCATCCGGCTGGAGAATCTCAGCCGCACCTACGGAGAGGGACCAACCGCCGTCCATGCCCTGCGCGGGGCGAGTCTGGATGTCTCGCCGGGACAGTTTGTGGTGATCCTCGGACCAAGCGGGTCGGGCAAGACGACGTTGCTGAACCTGATCGGATCGATCGACGAGCCGACCTCCGGTTCGGTGCGGGTCGGCGGTATCGACCTCGGGTCACTCGACGACGGGGGCCGCATCGACTACCGCCGCACCAACGTTGGGTTCATCTTTCAGTTCTTCAACCTCATTCCGACCCTCACCGCCGGAGAGAACGTCGAGCTGATCGCCGAACTGACCGGATCCCACGGTTTGGAACGGGCCGGACAAGTGCTCGAGTTGGTCGGTCTCGGAGACCGCATTGACCACTTCCCCAGCCAGCTCTCGGGTGGCGAACAGCAGCGGGTGGCCATCGCCCGGGCGCTCGCCAAGGAGCCTCCGGTCCTGTTGTGCGACGAGCCGACCGGAGAGCTGGATTTCGAGACCGGGCGCCGCATACTTGGTCTGCTCCACCGTCTCAATCGGGAGACGGGCCGTACGGTGCTGCTGGTGACCCACAACGCATCGGTCGGCGAGATGGCGGACCGGGTGCTGCGACTCCATTCGGGTGAGATCGTCTCCGACACCCTCAACGATGCTCCCGTCGATGCGGAGGAGTTGTACTGGTGAGCACTCTACGCACAAAGCTCCGGCGCGACCTCGGCCGCCAGAAGGCCCAGTTCGCCGCCATCACCATCACGGTGTTCCTGGGGATCACGATGTTCGGGGCAAGCTACGACTCGTTCCAGAATCTCGAGGCTTCCTATGCCCAGACCGCCACCGAATTCTCGTTCGCCAACCTGACCCTGGCCGGGGGCGACGTCGTGCAGTTCGCCACAGACAGCGCCGGCCTCCCGGGCGTCGAGGCCGTGTCAACCCGTACCGTGGCGGACCTTCCGTTTCGCCTCGGCGATACCAAGCTGCTCGGTCGGGTGGTTGGAATCCCCGAGAGCGGGCCGATCGTCAACCAGGTACTGGTGCTCGAGGGCAGCGACCCGACCGGTCCCAATTCAGTCTTGATGGAGGAGCACCTCGCCGCTCATTTCGATATCACTCCCGGTGACACGTTTGAGATCCAGGGGCCGTCGGGATGGATGGGGGTCGAGATAGCCGGGATCATTTCTTCACCCGAGTACATCTGGCCGGCCGCCAGCCGGCAGGAAGTCATCACCACTCCGGACAACTTCGGCGTGGTCTTCGCCCCCCAGAGCACCGCAGCCGCGCTGTCGGGGGAGGGCAACCCCAACGAAGCCGTCGTGTACTACAACGACGGTCACGAAAACGAGGCGCTCACAGAGTCGTTGACGACCCGGGCCTACGAGCTGGGAGCCCTCGAAACGTTTACCCGCGCCGAGCAGCCGTCCAACGCAGCGCTCGAAGAGGACCTCGCAGGATTTGAGGAGATGGGACTGTTCTTCCCGATCCTGTTCCTCTCGGCGGCGGCCATGGCCGCCTATGTGATGATCACCCGGCTGGTGCACGCCCAGCGGCCGCAGATCGGCATTCTGCTGGCCAACGGTTTCACCAAACGCCAGGTCCTACGTCACTACCTCGGCTACGGGATAGTGCCGGGTCTGATCGGATCCATCCCGGGAGCGATCGCCGGCGTGTTACTCGCCCGGGTCATCACCGGGCTCTACACCACCTTCATCTCCGTGCCGATCACCGTGATCCGGTTCTACCCATCGACGCTCTTCGCGGCCATCGCTCTTGGGCTGCTGGCCACGCTGGTAGCGGCCGCCGCGCCTGCCCTGGCCGCCTCACGGTTATCACCCGCCGAATCGATGCGTGGATCTGTCCCAACCGGTAAGGGACGGGCCAGCCTCGCCGAGCGGCTGCTGCCGCCCCTGCGCCGGTTGCCGATCCGATGGCGCATGACCCTGCGCGGCATCGAGCGGAACCCGCGCCGCACTATCTACACCGTCATCGGGGTCGTGCTGTCGCTGACGCTGGTTCTCGTGTCGTGGGGCATGCTTGACACCATCGAGCACTTGATGGACCGCCAGTTCGTTCAGATCCAGAAGGAAGACGCCCGGGTCTACTTCACCACCCCGGTCGGTGCTGCCGACCTGGCCGCCCTCGCGGACATTGCCGGGGTTGCCGGGGTCGAACCCAGCCTGGAGCTGCCCATTGCGATCGAGGCCAAAGGCGAACGGTACGAGACCTTGCTGGTCGCCATCGACGCGGATACCGAGATGCACACCTTCTATACCGGAACGGACACCACGACCACCCTTCCGACCAATGGCGTACTGGCGGGCATTGGGGTGGCCGACCAGCTCAACATCGCCGCCGGGGACGCAGTCTCGGTGACGGTCGGCGGAGTCAACCTCACGCTGGACACGCATGTGACCGACTTCATCGACGAGCCGCTGGGGTCGATGGTGTACATCTCGGAGAGCTATGCCGAGGAGTTGGCCGGGATTCCCCTGCCGGCGACCTCCGCATTGCTGACCTACGAAGAGGGAGCCAGCAGCTCAGACATCCGCAACGCCATCGTCGAATTGCCACAGGTAGCGGCCTTCGAGGACGCCAAAGCGATCTACAACATCATGCAGGACTACATGGCTCTCTTTTATGTGTTCATCGGAGTCATGCTGGCGTTCGGAGCCGCCATGGCGTTCGCGCTGATCTTCAACACGATGAGCGTCAACATCGCCGAGCGGTCGCGAGAGGTGGCCACCCTGCTGGCGGTCGGCACGAAGCGGCGGACCATCTCGCGGCTCATCACCACCGAGAACCTGTTGGTAGCCGCCATCGGAATCCCCCTCGGCCTGGTGGCCGGATACTTGACCTCGGCGGCGGCAATGGCCAGCTTCCAGAGCGACATGTTCCGCTTCGAGCTCTACGTGCGGCCGTCAACCTTCGTGTGGTCGGCCGTGGCCATTCTCATCGTTGCCCTGATCTCCCAGTGGCCGGGTTTGCGAGCCGTCCGGCGGATGGATATCGCCAGCGTCGTGAAAGAAAGATCGACGTAGAACACCCCGCTCCACTCGGGGCCAGCCGGCTGAGGCGTGGCATGGCTTGGTAGCCTGAGCCACTCACCAAACGGGGGCATTTCCATGGCGGCCGGCGCCACCGAGACCAACCTGCAAGCCACGTTCGACCGCTTCATGGAGGGTAGGAATCTCTTTGGGGGTACGGTCCGCCTGGAAACGGAAGACGGGTCCTTCGCCTGGGAAAGCGCCACCGGCGACCTGGCAGTCGGCGACCCGTACTTCATCGCCAGTACGACCAAGCTCTATGTCACGGCGGTGCTACTGGCGCTGCGCTCACAAGGGAAACTCGGTCTCGACGACCTGCTCGTCGACCACCTCCGGCCCCAACTTGTGGCCGGGATCCGCACCGACAAGACAGACGACTCCGGGTTGCTCACCATTCGCCACTTGATGTCCCACACATCCGGATTGCCCGACTACTTCCAGCAGAAGCGCCCGGGCGGGTCGAGCCTCGAGAAGCAGATCACGGCCGGCCGGGACCAGACGTGGACGCTCGACGATGTCCTCGAAGCCTCCCGGCGCATGAAGGCACCGTTCGCTCCGGGCACGCCCGGCAAAGCCCTTTACTCGGACACGAACTACCAGCTGCTCGGGAAGGTTATCGAGACGGTCACTGGTCAGGCTCTCGATGAGGCCTTCCGTGCCTTCATCACTGATCCGTTGTCGCTGACCGACACCTACCTCTACACCGACCCGGCCGACGATCGACCCCATCACCTCTATTACAAGGACCGCGCCCTCCGGGTGCCCATGGCGATGGTCTCGTTCGGACCAGACGGAGGCATCGTTTCGACAGCCTCGGAGTCGATGACCTTCCTGAAGGCATTCTTCACCGGTGTGCTTTTCCCCGTCGATTATCTGCCGGAGCTATATCTCTGGAACAAGATCTTCTTTCCCCTCCAATATGGGGTGGGGATCATGCGATTCCAACTCCCCCGCTATCTCTCGCCGTTCAGTCCGGCGCCAGAACTGCTCGGTCACTCAGGGTTGTCCGGCGCGTTCGCGTTCTACGCTCCCGGTCGGGGCCTGTACTGCACGGGAACGATCAATCAGATCGCTCAACCGGGACGATCGTTTCGCCTGCTCCTCCGACTGCTCAACCAGGTGTGATGGGCACTATGAACGCGAAGAGAGTCAAACGGACGCCGGAGGAGGAGGGCCGGGCCCGGAGAGGGCGGGCTGCGTATGGTCCCCAGGGCTCGCACTGGAGCTGACCGCAGAAGGCGGCGGCCACACACCCGACGCCGACGTCGAGGTGATGATCGACAACATCTCGGCCAACATCGCCAGCGTGCGAGTGTTGTCGCCCGAGTACCTGGACTACCTCCACCTCGTCAAGACGCCGGCCGGCTCGAAGATCGCCAACGTATTGTTTCGCGTCCGCACGTACCACGCCGAGGCCTCATAGCTGGGCGGTCTTGTTCTCCCTTCCGACGAGCGGAGAGGGCTATGTGGAGGTTGGGCAACCAAGAACGAGAAACGAGAGACCTCCTCCGAATCTCGGGGAACTCCCCCATACAGTCAAGCCCGTTTTGGTGCGATATTTATGGAGGAATCAGAGAGAGGACCCATGGCCGCTTCGGTACCCGCCCGCAGTTTGTTGGGATCGGCCCGCGCCGTCGCCGAGCGGACTCCGGTCGAGCGCAATCGGTACGTGGATTTCCTGCGGGCTGTTTCCATCCTGGCGGTGGTCATCGGCCACTGGTTGGTGATCACTCCGTGGGTGTCGGCCGACGGGGTCTTTCACGGCGATCATCTGCTCACCCGGTCTGAACTGGGTCGCTGGCTGACCTGGCTCTTCCAGGTGATGCCGGTCTTCTTTGCGGTCGGCGGGTTCGCCAACGCCGTTTCCTGGGATTCGGCCACCAAGCGAGGCACCCCCTACGGAGACTGGCTGGTGGCCCGCCTGCGACGACTCGTGTTGCCTGCCCTCCCGCTCCTCGCCCTGTGGGCCGGGTTCGCCATCGCCACCTGGTCCGGGGTGATGGGCCCGATGCTGGTCGAGGTCACCTCCCTGGGTGCCCTCTCCCCCCTGTGGTTCCTGGCCGTATACGTGGCGGTCGTCGCCCTCGTTCCGTTGACCCGCAAGGCGTGGCTGCGATTCGGCGTGTGGTCGTTCTGGGCGCCGGTCCTGGCGACCGTGGTCGTCGACATCGCTGCATTTGGCTTCGGCGTGACCTGGCTGCGCTGGATCAACTACGCGTTTGTGTGGCCGGCCGTCCATCAGTTGGGCTACCTGTGGCGGGACGGCCGGTTGGGCGGAGCCCGCTCATCGGCCCCGTACGCAATCGGAGGGCTGGGCGTTGCCCTGGTTGCCGTGCTCTTACTGGACTACCCGGTGGCGATGATCGGTGTCCCGGGCGCCGACGTTTCCAACAGCGCTCCCCCTACCGTCGCCATGCTCGCCCTGGGGATCGGGCAGTTCGGTATCTTGCTGGCCGCCGAACGGCCGATGCGGCGGTGGCTGGACAAGGTTGGGCCGTGGACCGCAACGGTCCTGGTCAACGGGATGATCATGACCCTCTTCGTGTGGCACTACACGGTGATGGTGGTCCCGGTCGTTGCCGATGCGGCCTGGTTGGACGGTTTCGGCATGCGACTCGAGCCGGACACCGGACCGTGGTGGGCGACGCGACCCCTGTGGATCGCCGTCCTGGTGATTCTCATGGCGCTGTTCGCTCCACTGGTCGGCCGGTTTGAGCGCCCGGGCGGGCGCGACCCCACCTCCACCGGGAAAACACGACCTATCGCCGGGACGGTGCTGGCTTGCGCCGGCTTCGCCGGGGTGGCTCTCGTCGGCGTCTCAACGACACCAGACCTCTCGTGGGTAGCTTTGGCCCTACCGGCGATTGGCATGGGGGTGGCCGGGGCGATGGGAAGAGCAGGTCGGTCCATGCTATGAGCACCTGGACCCGCGCCCTCGATGTCGCCAAGAAGACACCCGCCTCGCGCAACCGCTACGTCGATTTCCTCAGGGCGGTTTCGATCCTGGCCGTCGTTTTCGGGCACTGGTTGATGGCGGCTCCGGAGATGGTCGACGGCGAATTACAGGTGCAACATCTGCTGGTGGTTGCGCCCTGGACCCAGGTCGCCACCTGGGTACTGCAGGTAATGCCGGTGTTCTTCGTCGTCGGCGGCTATGCCAACGCAGTTTCATGGGAATCAGCCTCGCAGGCGGGCACCGGCTACTCGGCCTGGTTGCGTTCGCGGATGGGCCGGCTGGTGATCCCGATCCTGCCGCTGGTTGCCTTCTGGGTGGGGTTGGGAGTAGTGGCCGGATGGCTGGGAGTGGACCCCTATCTGATCCGGGTCGGGTCGGTCAACGCCCTCATCGCTCTGTGGTTCCTGGCCGTATATGTGCTGGCCGTTGCGCTGGTACCCGTCACCCGGGCGGCCTGGCGCCGGTTTGGCTTGTGGTCATTCTGGGCCCTGGCAGCAGCCGCGGCCTTGGTGGACTGGGCAGCTCTGAGCGGAAGCCTGCCGGAGGCCGGGTGGGCCAATTACCTCTTTATCTGGATAGCCGTCCACCAGCTGGGCTACCTGTGGCGGGACGGGGGCCTTGCGGGGACCAGGCGAGCCCTCAGCTGGGCGGCGCTGGGCGCCGTCGCGGTTGCGGTCTTGGTCAACCTTGGTCCGTACCCCGCCTCGATGGTCGATGTGCCGGGTTCCGAGGCATCCAACTCTGCTCCCCCCACCTTGGTATTGCTGGCTCTTGGCATCCTGCAAACCGGGCTGTTGGCAGCCCTCGAACCGGTGGCCAACCGGTGGCTCCGGGGGCCGCGGCCGTGGGCGGCCACAGTGCTCGTCAACGGGATGATCATGACGCTCTTCGTGTGGCACCTCTCAGCGATGATCCTGGCTCTCGGACTGGCCTTGCTGCTGGGAGGCGTCGGGTTGTCGATCGAGCCGGCGGGAGCCATCTGGTGGCTGACCCGACCGCTCTGGATGGCGGTGTATGCGGTCTTCCTGGCCGCGGCGGCCGTGCCCTTTGGCCGATTTGAGCGATTGAGCGTCAGACCAGATGCCCGTCCCCTTCCGACATGGGCGGCCGTGCTTGGCACGGTGGCGGTCTGCGCCGGGTTGGGCATGCTCGCCTACGGCGGTATCTGGAGCGAATGGTGGCCGGGCGTGAACCTGCCGGCCGCCGGACTGTGCTTCGCCGGGGCGGCGTTGATCGGGGTGCTGCGTGCTGGGGAGAAAGGCGGCGCTCGGCCTAGCTGACCCGGCGGGCGTGCTCCAGCCAGCGCCGACGCAGACGACGTCGCTCTCTCGTGGTTGCACCACCCCAGATGCCAACGGTTTGACGGCTTTCGATTGCGTAGGCCAGGCAGGCTTGTTGGACCGGGCAACTCGCGCACACTTGCCGGGTGAACGCCAACTGGACCTGATCGTCCTCCGTTGAGGGGAAAAACAGGTTTGTGTCAAGGCCGCTGCAGGCTGCTTCCAGGCGCCAACCGGTGCGCGTTTCCCTGAGGTCTACTTGTTCGGGGATGCTCATCGCAATCCATCCATAGAAACGGACATTTGTTCCGCAGGGCCACGGTAACACAGCCCCCCTTCAGCGCGAAGTCGACAACCGACCCGGGTCCCGGTTTCGAAACAGCAGGTACCGGGTACTGCGCACTCCTTCCCAGCCTGATAGCGTCGTACCCATGCGTCCACCCGACTACCACGGCGGTGGGCTGGTCAATCTGATCGCAGAACTGGAACACCGGTTGACCGGGAGCTCGGCCGCACCTCGCCTGAGAGTCGACCTGGCGGCTCGGATCCCGCCTGCCCGCAGCTACGTCTTCGTGCTGATCGACGGTCTCGGCAACCACCAGCTCGATCATCCGGCCGCCGCTCTACTCGCCCGGGATCGGGTCGGAGCGATCGACGCTTCGTTCTCTACGCAGACGACGGTCAACACCTCAACGCTGGCGACCGGACTTCCCCCCTCCCAGCACGGCCTGATTGCGTACCTTCTCCGCCTCAATGAGCGGGTGGTCAACACGATTTTCTGGTTCGACCCGGAGGGTCAGAGCGTTGACATCGATTGTCGACAGTTCCTGCCCACTCCCAACCTGGCGGAACGCATGTCGGCGGCCGGTGTCGAGTCGATCGTGGTCGAACCGGCCGCCTTCATCGACAGCCCCCTTGACCGACTTCTCTACCGGGGGGCAACGATGGTGCCCGCTGAGGATGATGCGGCATCGGTCCGCATCGCGCTGGAGCGGGCGGCTCAGCCAAAAAAGCTGGTGGCCGTCTATGTCCCGCACGTCGATGCAGCTGCTCACGCCGCCGGACAGGAATCCGACCTCTACCGGGATGCACTCGGAGACGCCGCCGACATCTGGAAGGCGATCGCCGCCGGTCTCCCCCCGCACGCAGTTGCCGTCGGTACCGCCGATCATGGACACGTCGACGTGACCCCCGAGAAGTACTACCGTCTCCCCGATCTGCCCGACATGACGTTCTACGGCGACTCCCGGGTGGTGTACGTGTCGGGTGCTGTGGATGAGGCAAGGGCGCTGGCTTCCGAACTCCCGGTCTCCTGGGTATCACGATCCGACATGGACGGCTGGTGGGGCCCACCCCCCTATCACCCCGAATTCGAACACCGCAGGCCCGATGGGGCGCTGGTGGCGAATAACGGATTCGCCTTGCTCTACCCCGGCAACGAAGGCCTCATGGTCGGCCAGCACGGGGGCCTTACCGAGGCCGAGCTTCGCATCCCGATCCTGGTCGCCACACCCGGAAGGTAACCGGCTCTGGTCCGTCCGTAGCCGGGTCACTGGCCTGATACGCTCCTGACATGCAAAACCAGGATCTACACGCAGCCGTCGACGAGCTCTTCGCTTCCACCAAGGCAGACCTCGAGCGCCTCATCCGTATCCCCTCGGTCAGCGCCCCCGGTTATGACCCCGCCTGGGTGAAGGAATCGGCCGAAACGATCGCCGATCTCTACCGCCACGCCGGGTTTCCTGAGGTGCGGCTTCTCGAGATCGAGGGCGCCCATCCGGCCGTCTTTGCCGAGTACCCGGCTCCACCCGGAGCTCCAACTGTGCTGCTGTACGCCCACCACGACGTCCAGCCGCCCGGCGACGAGGCCGAATGGAACTTGGCACCGTATGAACCGGTCGAACGCGACGGTCGTCTATATGGGCGTGGATCGGCCGACGACAAGGCGAACGTTCTCGTGCATGCCCTGGCCTTTCGAGCGCACCAGGGCTCATCTCCCGTCGGAGTCAAGGTGATCGTCGAGGGCGAAGAGGAGATCGGCTCGGCTCACCTGGGCGACTTTATCCGCGAATATCGTGACCTTCTCGCCGCCGATGTGATCGTGATAGCCGATTCGGGCAATTGGAGGCTGGGGCAGCCGGCTCTGACCACGTCACTGCGCGGGTTGGTGGATTGTGTCGTTGAGGTTCGCACCCTTCACCGGGCCGTGCACAGCGGGATGTACGGGGGCGCCGCTCCCGACGCCCTCACCGCCCTCAGCCGCCTCCTGGCGACACTCCACGACGAGCGAGGCACCGTCGCTATTCCCGGCCTTGTCTCGGGCGAGGCTCCTCAGCTCGACCTGACCGAGGAGGAGTTGGGCCGGCAGGCCGGGATGGTCGACGGGGTCGACCTCGTGGGAGAAGGGACCCTCACGTCCCGGCTCTGGACCCGGCCGGCAGCGTCGGTCGTCGGTCTGGATGCCCCGAATGTGGCCGAGTCGATCAACCAGTTGATCCCGGTCGCCCGGGCTCGCGTCAGTGTGCGGATCGCTCCGGGAGATGACCCCGACCGGGCCATGGAGGCGCTGGCTTCGCATCTCGAGAACAACGCTCCGTGGGGAGCCCGGGTGACGGTGACCAGAGGAGCGAAAGTAGAAGCGTTCGCGTTGGAGGCCGAGGGATCGGCAGCCGACGCCTTCCGGACCGCCTTTCAGGAGGCGTGGGGAACGAAAGGAGTGTCCATCGGAGTGGGCGGATCGATCCCGTTTGTAGCCGCCTTCTCCAAGACCTACCCGGAGGCGAGCATCCTGCTGACCGGAGTAGTTGACCCGGCCGCCGCGATTCATGCGCCCAACGAGAGCGTGGATCTGGGCGAGTTCAAAAAGGCCGCCCTGGCCGAGGCGATCGCGTTGCGTCTGCTGGCCGGGTAATTCAGATGCCTTTTGCGTCACAGGTGCAGGCCATACCCGCAAGAGCGACGCAAAAGGTGGCGGGTCTAGCGGCCGGCCATGCGCCGGGTTATCTCGGCCGGGTAGTCGGGGAAATAGCGAGCGATCACCAATAATTCGAACCGGGGCAGAATCGCCTCCTTCGGCTCACGCTCCAGCAGGAACCGGAACGACTCCTCGAGCAAAGCATGGGGACCGTGCCCCCGGCCCAGTGTGGTGAGATCTTCCGACGCGACAGTCACATCGTGGATCGTCTGTGTGTCGCCTTCCTTGACTTCAACCCGGTAGAGATCGGATCCCAGCGGGGTGACGAGGATCTCGGTCATCATGCGACGATAGCTCACCTGCATCGGGGTTGTCGGAGCGTCACACACCTCCCGGAAACCCTATCTGTTTCCAAGCTTCATAGACGGCAACGGCCAGGGCGTTGGCCAGGTTGAGACTGCGGGAGCGGGCCAGCATGGGGATGCGAACCAGATCGTCGATTCTGTCCCAGGCGAGCACGTCTTCGGGAAGGCCCCCCGACTCTGGTCCAAAGAGGAGGGCATCGCCGGGCCGGTATTTCACGTCGGTATAGGAGCTCTGCCCGTGCTGGGAGAACGCCCAGATCCGGTCGGGGGCGGTGGTCGCCACGAAATCATCCAGGCTGTCGTGGTTGCGGACGTCGGCCCAGTGCCGGTAGTCGAGCCCGGCCCGCTTCAACCTGGCTTCGTCCAACGAAAACCCGAGCGGATGGATGAGGTGCAACGCGGTCCCGGTGTTGGCACACAAGCGCATCGCATTGCCCGTGTTGGGAGGTATCTCCGGCCGGTACAGGACGACGTGGAACATCCGCCGCTCAGAAGAGACGCAGGTGGTTGGATTCGATGCCCCGCAACTGGTCGTAATCGACCTCGACTGTGCCGATCCCGCGAGCCTCGGCCAGAACTTTGGCCTGCGGCTTGATCGACTGGGCGGCGAAGATCCCGCGCACGGGAGCCAGCCGGGCGTCCAGGTTGAGCCGCTCCAGATAACGGGCCAGTTGCTCAACCCCGTCGATCTCGCCGCGACGCTTGATCTCGATGGCGACCGTCCCTCCCGCCTCGTCGTGGCACAGCAGGTCAACCGGGCCGATGTCGGTTGGGAACTCGCGGCGGATGAGGGTGAGACCCTCCTCCACCACACCCGGACGCTCCGCCAGCAGTACCTGGAGGTGGGCCTCAACGCCGTCCTTTTCGAGACCCGGATCCGCTCCCAGTTCGAGCGACGTGTCCTGCAGGACCTCGCCGATGGTGATAACCAGTCGCTCGCCGCGAGGATTGGTGACGACCCACTCGCCTTCGCGTTCCTCGAGGTAGTTGGGAGCGTTCATCCAGTTGAGCGGCTTGTAGGCACCGCCGTCGGCGTGAACGGCGACACATCCATCGGCCTTCACCATGATCAACCGGATGGCCATCGGGAGGTGAGCCGTCAAGCGGCCTTCGTAGTCGACGCTGCACCGGGCGATCATCAACCGCATGGCCCGGGAGCGTACCAGCGCGACCAGCACTAGGGTCCGGGCATCCACGATCGAACCGCCCGGACCTTGTCGACGATCCACCCGCAGGTACGGAGAAACCCGGCAGCTTCGGCGCTTGACCTCGGCCGGGGGCCTGGAATGGGCCACCGCGTGAGATCACGGCGGCGCTTGGCCCGGGAAGTAGTTTGGCGCGGGACCCGGCATTCAGGACGGGCCCTCTTGACGAGCTGAGTCCTAGACGGGTTCGGCGACGAACACCGGGATCTTTCGCTTGGTTCGCTGCTGGTAGTCCTGGTAGGGCGGATAGGCCTCGACGGCGAGCGCCCACAGGCGCGAGCGTTCGGCGCCATCCTCCACTTCCCGGACCCGCATCGGGTGGACCTCGGAGAGATCGCGGATCTCGACCTCGGCATTTGCGCGCAGATTGTGCACCCATACCGGGTGCCGAGGCGCTCCCCCCTGCGAGCCGACCATGACGTAGTTGTCCCCATCTTTCACGCGCATCAGCGGTGTCTTGCGAATCGCGCCCGACTTGTTTCCCGTGTTCGTCACGATGATGACCGGCAGTCCGGTATCCCGAAGCGTGTTCCCCTCGGCGCCGTTGGTACGCTCGTACAGCTCCACCTGCTCGCGGACCCAGTCGCGGGTGCTGGGGAGGTACTCGGCCATGTTGTCTCCTAGATCTCGATGCTCCTCGGTCTCCACGAATCGTACTTCGGGGGGAGTTAGTCGACGCTGCACCGGGCGATCATCAACCGCCTGGCCGGGAGCGTACCAGCGTAACCAGCACTAGGTTCCGGGCATGCACGATCGAACCGCCCGGACCCTCTCTGCGATCCACACCGCGGTGTACCGATTGACCGGAGGCCGGATTGGTCGGCGGTTGGTCGACAACGACATGCTGCTGCTGACCACCCGGGGCAGAAAGACCGGCGCCCTCCACACGGTCCCGTTGCTGTATCTCAAGGACGAGAACGACCTCATCGTCATCGCCTCCTGGGGAGGGCGGCCATACCATCCGCACTGGTACGCCAACCTCGAGGCACATCCGCAAGCAGCCGTGCAGGTGCTGAGGCGTCGGTGGAACGTGATCGCTGCACCGATGGAGGAAGACGAACGGCAACAGTGGTGGCCGAGCATCGTGGCGGCCCACCGGGGCTACGCCGCCTACCAGGCTCGCACCGACCGCCCGATCCCGGTGTTGAGACTCCGCCCGACGGAGTGAGGCCGCCATCGCGGCTCCAATCGCCTCACATACCGCGCTGATGCGTGTCGAGTCCAGTCCGGTGATCCGGCGGGTCAGGAAAGACGATTGGATCAGCGTCAGGTTGTCGGCAGTCAGCACGCACCGGTTGTTTCAATCGGGTATCAAGCATCACACCCGAATGATCGTGTCCCCGGCAAAGAGGTTGCCCACCTCAAGACCAAAGGCCGCATAGACCGACGGTGGAACCGAGATGTCGGCCAGCCACAACTCCCCCACCTGGGGCGAGCCGAGCAGGCCGACCTTGGGCACGGCCAGCGTCATCGTGGCCGTGGCCTGAACGCAGGGCGTCGCCGGCTCCCCGGTGGTGACGTTCAGTCCGCTGGGTGTGTCGAGGGAAAGCACGGGCGAGCCCGACTCGTTGGCCCAGTCGATCAGGTCACGAGTGTCACCGCGCGGGTCGCCGCGCAGGCTGTACCCGATCAATGCATCAATGATCAGATCCGCGCCGGTCGCCGCCCCATGCATGACCGGGATTCGCAACTTCTGGATAATGGCCAGTTGGTGAGCGGGCACTCCCTCGAACGCGTCAACCGGTCGCGACAACGCTACGTGCACCTCGACCCCACGATTGGCCAGATGGCGGGCCGCCACCAGGCCGCCCCCACCGTTACCGCCCGGGCCGACCAACACAACAACCTCGGCCGGTTGGAATCGACGTATGGCCAGTTCGGCCAGATTACGCCCGGCGTTCTCCATCATCTGCATCAGTTCGATGCCCAGGTCTTCGACCATGACGCGGTCGACTTCTCGCATCTGCTTTTCCGTGAGCGCCGGGATTGGCCCGCTCAATGACACCTCCCGTTCAACTCGGACCACCATAGCCAAGCCCTTCCAGGTACCATCACGGGATGCGGTGTTACGAACACCGTGGGTACCGTCCCGGAGCCTCGTGTGAGCATTCGTGTGCTGATAGTCGACGATCAGGTCCTCGTTCGGACCGGATTCAGGCGAATTCTGGAAGGGGAGGCCGACATCGACGTCGTCGGTGAAGCCGGCACGGGCGAAGAGGCGTTCGATCTCACCATCGAGCTCGAACCGGATGTGGTGCTCATGGATATTCGCATGCCGCGCATGGACGGCATCGAGGCCACAGAGCGGTTGCTCACCTCCGCAGATGCGCCGGACACCAACATACTCATGCTGACCACCCTCGACCTCGAGGAGTACGTCTACGACGCCTTGCAGGCCGGTGCCCGCGGGTTCCTCCTCAAGGACTCTCCCCCGGAAGAACTGACCGCGGCGGTCCGCATCATTGCGCGGGGGGACGCCGTCCTTTCCCCAACTATCACCAAACGCCTCATTGAAGAGCTGACCCGGCGGCCCCGTCGCGTCGACACGGCCCGTTTTGATGGGCTCACCGGCCGCGAGCGTGACGTGCTGCGCCTGGTGGCGCAGGGATATGCGAATGCGGAGATCGCCGAGCAACTCTTCATCTCCGAGGCAACCGTGAAAACCCACGTCTCCCATGTGTTTGCCAAGCTCGAAGTACGCGATCGCTCTCAGGCGATCGTGCTCGCTTATGAATCGGGTCTCATTGAGCCCGGATCGATCGAGATCTAACAGTCAAGAAACTCACTCTTTCGGATGATGCAGTTTCGATCTCACGAATGACAATATGGTGCCGGCCAGCGGCATATCGTTGACGCGGCCGAGACGGCGGTTGGTTCGAAATGGAATGAGCCGGAGCGATCTGCCAGGGAAGGTCGAACCACCCTCCCCCATGGAACCGTCTCACCCAACACGGCAAGGGGTCGCAGCCCGGACACCAGGTCCGGGCTGCGACGCGCATCGCTCGAAAAAAGACCGCCATCGATAACGCCACAGACATGCCAGCATCAGCTGGAAACTCGATAAGGACGAATGAGATGACGCGCACGGAAATCGCCGCTCGCGCCGCAGGTGCCGTGAAGGTCTACGGTGAAGGAGACGCGCAGGTTCGGGCCCTGAACGGGATCGACGTCGAGTTCGGCTCTCGAGAGTTCACAGCCATCATGGGCCCCTCCGGATCGGGCAAATCGACGCTGCTGCACTGCCTGGCCGGCCTCGACTCGTTGACCGACGGCCACGTCTACCTAGGCGATACCGACCTTGGATCGCTCGATGACGATGAGCTCACCAGGCTCCGCCGTGACCAGGTTGGCTTCGTTTTCCAGGCCTACAACCTGGTGCCGACGCTCAATGCCCTGGAGAACATCACCCTCCCGATGGCAATTGCCGGTCGGAAACCGGACCAGACCTGGGTGGATGAAATCATCGACACCATCGGAATCCGCGATCGGCTCCAACACCGGCCCACCGAACTCTCCGGTGGAGAGCAACAACGGGTGGCCGCCGCCCGAGCCCTGGCCAGCCGGCCCGACATCATCTTCGCCGACGAGCCCTCCGGCAACCTCGATTCGACCTCCGGCGCCGAGTTGTTGGGATTCATGAAAGAAGCAGTGCAACAACTCGGACAAACCATCGTGATGGTGACCCATGACCCCGCGGCGGCCGGTTATGCCGACCGGGTGGTGTTCCTGGCCGACGGAGTGGTGGTCGGCGAGATGCTCGAACCGACCCGGGAGCGCATTCTCGATCACATCAAACTTCTGGAGGCCTGAGCCGTGTGGCGGGCGACCGTTAAGGGCCTGCTGGGCCACAAACTCCGCCTGGCATTGACCGTCCTGGCGATCACGATCGGGGTCGGGTTTGTCGCCGGGTCATTTGTATTCACAGACACCCTGGGCAGCGTGTTCGACGATCTCTTCTCCGGTACAACGGCAGGCATCGACGTCACCATCCGGCCGATCATCGAGACGGAAACGGATTTCGGTTTTTCCCTTCCCGAGAAGATCCCGGCTGCGGTACTCGACGACGTCCGGGCGGTAGAAGGGGTTGAAGAGGCAACCGGAGCGCTCTTCTGGTTCGTGCAGCTCCTCGACCAGAACGGAGAGATTGCCCGTACCAACGGGCCGCCAACCTTCGGAGCATCGTGGGCGGACACCAATCGTCCCGGGGCCTTTTCGCTACGCGAGGGAGCACGACCGACGGCGGACGGACAAGTGGCACTGGATCGCAAGACGGCCGAACGGCTCGGGTTTGAGGTCGGTGACACCGTGCAGATCGTTATCTTCGGCCCTCCGGAGTCCTTCAAACTGGTTGGTCTGGCCGGATTCGGCGAAGCAGACAATCTGGGAGGCGCCGGATTCGCCTTGTTCGACATTCCGACCGCCCAGCGGGTCTTCAACTCGGGCCGCGCGTTCGACACAATCGATATCGCAGCCACGCCCGGGGTGGCACCCGAGACCCTGGTCGAACGACTCCAGCCGATGCTGCCAGACCAAGTCGAGGCAGTCACTGCGCAGAGCGTTGCCGAGGAGCAGGCAGCAGCCCTCAAAGAAGGGTTGGGATTCTTCAACACCTTCCTTCTGGTATTTGCCGGGATTGCCCT
The DNA here is from genome assembly GCA_029863625.1 of Acidimicrobiia bacterium. Lineage (GTDB taxonomy): Bacteria > Actinomycetota > Acidimicrobiia > Spongiisociales > UBA4744 > UBA4744. Next base: position 31,878 of record JAOTUY010000011.1, on the reverse strand, counting down.
CTTCGTCGGCACGTTCATCATCCAGAACACGTTTCGTATCATCGTCGCCCAGCGCACCCGTGAGCTGGCCTTGTTCCGTGCGTTGGGAGCCACGAGCCGCCAGGTCACCGGCATGGTTCTCACGGAGGCAGCCATCGTCGGCGTGGTCTCTTCCGGGCTTGGGTTGCTCTTCGGGATCGGCCTGGCCAACGTGCTGGCCGTTGCCTATGAGTTCTTTGGGGGCGACCTGCCCGAAGCCGCCCTTGAGGTCCGGCTACGCACCGTTTTGGTGGCACTGGCGGTAGGCGTCATCGTGACCCTGGTGTCGGCTTTGCTGCCGGCGAGGAAGGCGGCGTCCGTCCCCCCGGTGGCCGCCATGCGGGACGTCGAGTCCACGACGCGCCGATCGATGCGAACCCGGGTTGTAGCCGGCGTCCCGATCAGCGCCTTTGGAATCGCGCTTGGTGTAATCGGGCTGTTTGTCGAGTTGCCGTTCGAGTGGATCAGCCCGATCGCCCTGGTCGGCGCCGGCGCCGCCGTCGTGTTCATCGGCGTCGCAGTCATCAGCCCGGTCTTCACCCGACCCATCGCCGGAATCATCGGAGCGCCGTTCCCTCGTCTCCTGGCGTTGCCCGGATCGCTGGCTCGCGAGAACTCCATGCGCAAGCCGCGCCGTACGGCTGCCACCGCCGCAGCACTCATGATCGGTCTGGCGCTGGTGAGCCTGGCCACCATCCTGGCGGCCTCCTTCCGGGGCACGGTGCGAGAGGTGATCGACGAAAGCTTTCGCGCCGACCTGGTCGTGAGCGAGGTCGGGTTCGGCGGTATCGGGTTCAGCACATCGATTGCCGAAGCCCTGGCCGACCTTCCGGAGATCGACCGGTTGGCCCGGACTCGCTTCGGTCAAGCGTCCCTTGGAGAAGGCCCGGCTTTCGTGTCGGCAGTCCAGACCGACACATTCCTCGATCTGTTCGCGATCGATCTGATCGACGGTGGATTCGAAACCCTGTCCTCGCCGAGCGTCGCCCTGCGAACCTCGCGTGCGGAAACGCTTGGCGTAGCCGTCGGGGACACCGTGACCATCACCTTCGCCCGCACCGGCACACAGCAACTCCCCGTCGTGGCCATCTGGGATGGGCAGGGCATCCAGGCATCGGTCTTGATGTCGATCGAGACGTTCGAGACCAACTTCTCAGAACAGCTCGACGCCCAGGTGCTGATTGCACTTCAGGACGGCATCAGCATCGAGAGCGGCCGCGCCGCCGTCGAATCGATCACCGATGCGTTCCCCAACGTTCAGATCCAGGATCAGGCCGACTTCAAAGCGCAAACTGAGAGCCAGATCAATCTGATCCTCAGCCTGATCTTTGTCATGTTGCTGTTGTCGGTATTGATCGCCCTGCTGGGGATCACCAACACGCTCTCATTGTCGATTATCGAAAGGACCCGCGAAATCGGCCTGCTGCGAGCGGTCGGGATGAGCCGCAAGCAGGTCCGACGCATGATCCGCTGGGAATCGGTGATCATCTCGGTGTTCGGAGCCGTGTTGGGTATCTGCCTGGGCATCCTCTTTGGGTGGGCCGTGGTGCGAGCCCTATCCGAGCAAGGCTTGTTGTTCGTGTTGCCGGGCGGGCAGTTGATCGGAGCGCTTTTCGCGGCCGGCGTGGCCGGGGTCGTGGCCGCCGTGCTACCCGCTTGGCGCGCCTCCCGCCTCAACGTGCTCAACGCCATCTCCTATGAGTGAGCTACGAGCTATGAGCTATGAGCTATGCGCCATGGGCTACGAAACCAGCTTGGTGAGGGCCCTGATCATTGCCCGGGTGTCTGACTCGGTGAGCCGTTCTGCGAAGTGCTCTTCGACGCCGGCGAGGTGGATCGGCGAAGCACTTCGCAAGGCGTCTTTGCCGACAGTCGTCAGGACAACGTAGGTTCCGCGGCGATCCTCGGAGCAGGCGCGCCGCTCGATCAGTTCCCGGCTCTCGAGCCGTTCCACAAACCGAGTGGTGGCGCTCCGGCTGAGCAGCAGTCGATCGGCGAGCTCGTGCATCCGCAGATGGCCGCCGGCTTCTTCGAGCTGAACCAGAACGTCGTACCAGGTGAGGGGCAGTTTGTGCTCCTCCATCAGCTCGCGCTCCAGCGTGCGCGTCAGCGACGCGTGAGCCTCGAGAAAGAGGCGCCACGCCTCCACCTGTTCTTTCTTCAGGGCCGGTTCCACACGATCACCACCAAGAAGCGCTGGTCCAAAAGAGTTCCTGGCTAAATGCATTATGCAACTATCGTACTTAACAACCAAATCTACAGGGAGAATCTCATGAGCGATCAACCCACCACCCGCACCGTCGAAGGCCGTCTGGTTCCTGCCGAAGGCACCTGGATGATCGATCCGACCCACACCACCATCGCGGCAGTGGCCCGCCACTTGATGGTCACCAAAGTGAGAGGTCACTTCGCGTCGTTTTCGGGCACAATCAACGTGGCAGAGAACCCTAAAGACTCGACGGTCGAGATCACCATGGATGCAGCATCCATTACCACCGGCACCGAGGACCGGGACAACCACCTCCGCTCGGCCGACTTCCTGGACGTTGAGTCTTACCCCACCCTCACCTTCCGCAGCACATCGGTTGAGGCCGAGGGAGACAAGTGGCGCTTGACCGGTGATCTGACCATCCGCGACATCACCAAGTCGATCGCGCTCGATCTGACCTTCCTCGGTGTCGCCAACGACCCGTGGGGCAACGCCAAGGCCGCCTTCGAGGCAACGGCTCAGCTGGAGCGCCAGGAATGGGACCTCACCTGGAACGTCCCGCTAAACCAGGGCGGCGTCCTGGTGAGCGACAAGTTCAAGATCGAGATCGAGGCCCAGGCCACCCCGCAGCAGTAACTCCACCCGGAAATCCGCGGTTTCGGACCTCACTCTCCGTACACTCATCGAAGAGTGATCCCCGGGCTGGGAACCAGAGGGGAGACAGCGTGTCACCGATGAAGGCCTTGCACTGCCGGATAACTGGACACCGCCACCACACCGATCGCATCGGTGCCAACCTGTTCCGAATCGTCTGCAGCAACTGCTCGATGGTGAGTTTCGTTGCGGCCCCGCGCGGGCGGGAGCGAAAACCCGAAATGGTCCCGCTCGCCGTTCGATAACGCAACCCACCCTGTTGGCACCGGGCCCCCATGGGTCCGGTGCTTCGCGTCTTGCCTATTGCCGGCGGGAGGGGCAAGGAGCTACCGCAGGCGGCGGAACGGAGAGGGTGGGAAAACAAGAAACGAGAAACGTCCTACAGCCGGATCACGGTGGCCGTGAGCGGGCCCACCTCGGTCACTACCACTGATCCCAAGGAAGGACGCGCCCGGCCCGGACCCCACATTGTCTGGGGCCGGCCCGATCTGACCGGCACGTCGATCGCCCCCAAGGCCGCTCCGCGATTGATGATCACCAACAACCGCTCCTCTTCGAAACTGCGGGTGTACGCAAAGGCGTCGACCGAGCGCCACACAAATTGCATGTTGCCGTAACGCAGCGCTCGATGGCGTCTGCGCATCCAGGTGAGGGCCGATACGGTATCGAGGAGGGTGCGGTTCCAGAGATCCTCGTCGTGCCAGGGAAAGGCGCCCCGCGAAGCCGGCTCTTTATCACCCGTCATCCCCACTTCGTCGCCGTAGTAGAGGCCGGGTGCTCCAGGCGCCAACAGCTGGAAGGACGTTGCCAGGCGGGCCTTGATGGGGTCATCGCCCGCCACGTGGAGAAGGCGTTCGGTGTCGTGCGACGAGAGGAGGTTCTGGTTGACCTCGGTCACCTGCGGTGCATACATGGCCAGCATTCGCGTGAACCCATCGACGAACCGGTCCGTGCTCGACCGACCGGAAGCGAAATAGTCGAGGCAGAGATCCCGGAACGTGTAGTTCATAGTGGCGTCGAATCGGTCGCCTTGCAGCCAATGCGACGCATCCCCCATGACCTCGGCCATCAGATACACGTCGGGATTGGCCCTCTTCACGGTGGAGCGGAAATCGACCCAAAAGTCATCATCGACATACCGGGCGACGTCCATGCGCCAGCCGTCGATACCGTATTCGGTGATCCAGTGGATGGCCACATCGAGGAAGTAGCGGCGGGCTTCCACATTGGCCAGATTGATTCGAGGCATCGAGGGCACGCCGTACCAGGCTTCGTAGTTGGTCTCGACCGGCGGGCCGTCGTCGTCGACCTCGACGACGGGCAGGCCCGCCTCGTCGTGCAGTCGCCGCAGATGCTCTAGATAGGCGTCGGGGTCCGACCAGTTGGATTGCATCATCCGGTGCGGCCGCACGGTGACCGTAACCGGGTAATCGCGAATGACGAACCAATCCCGGTAGGCCGACTTGGAACCGCTGGCAATCACGTCGGCAAACGCGAAGAAGCCCGGGTGACAGTGATTGAACGATGCGTCGAGGATCAACCTGATGTCGCGGTGGTGCAGCCTCTCGATGAGTCGCTCGAGGGCCGCGTTACCGCCGAGATGGTCGTCGACCCGGTAGTAGTCGACGGTGTCGTACTTGTGCGTTGATGGAGAGAAGAAGATCGGATTCAGGTAGACCGCATCGATGCCCAGGTCGGCCAGGTAATCGGCCTGGTCGGCGATACCGATCAAATCGCCACCCTGGTGGTGGAGCCAGTGAGGCGGAGCCCCCCAGGGATCGACGCCCACCGGGTCGATGGTTGGATCGCCATTGTGGAATCGTTCCGGAAAGATCTGATAAATGACGGCTCCCCGAGCCCAATCGGGCACCTCGAATGGGGCCAGATCGTCGGGGTTGAGTACCCACCGATCGAGTCGTTCCACCGCGTTGGTTACCCCCGCCGGGACCAAGTGCACGGCTTTCGAATCGACGGTTCGAAAAGCGAACGTATACGAGAAAGATTGGGACGGTCGATCGACGATCACCTCCCAGACATCGAATCGCGGTCCCGGCCCGGTCTTGCTCATCCCCTTGCCCGTGCCGTCGGCCAGGACCAGATGTCCGGCGGCCAGACCCGATTCTGCAACGACCCGAAACTGGATCCGGCCGTCGTCGAGAAGGTTGAGGTGGGCCCGGTCGCCGGGGTCGTACCGGAGGTCGTAGGGGAAGAGGTGCCCGTTCTCTTTGAAGAATCGGGCGTCCGGGAAGTAACTCGTCACAGTCCCTCGAGATCGGGTTCGGCGGTGGTACCGGCGTACATCGTCCGCTTGGCGCCCACCCAATTGAGGAATTGATCGGCGGGCCATGTGTTGACAACCCGGCTTTTGTCAACCCACCCCCGCTCGGCATTGAGCACTCCCCACCGCATCTGATCGAGCTCGCGCACGGTGTGAGCGTCGGTGCTGATCACCAAGTAGGCCCCGGCTTCCGTCGCTCGCCGTGCTACTTCGGGAGCGACATCAAGGCGCCGCAGATGGCAATTCACCTCCAGCGCCGTGCCCGTTGCAACCGCAGCTTCAATCACTTGGTCAATGTCCAGTTCGATGTCGGGCCGCGAACCGATCTGGCGCCCGGTCAGGTGGCCGATGGCGTTGACCGCCGGGTGGCGTATCGCCGCGAGCACCCGCCGGGTCTGCGCGTCGCGGTCGAGATCGAACAACGAATGGACGCTGGCAACACACCAGTCGAACCCCATCAGGAAGTCGTGGTCGTAGTCCAGGTTGCCTTCCCGGTCGATGTTCAACTCGCACCCGTGCAGGATCCGCATCCCCTCGTACCGGTTGGCGAGGCCGGCAATCCGCTTCCGCTGGGCCAGCATCTGGCCACGCGACGCCCCGTTGATGCGCAGGTCTTCGCCGTGATCGGTGATCCCCACGTAAGCCATCCCGCGGGCTGCCAATGCGTCGAGCATGTCCTCGAGAGTCGCGTGCCCGTCACCCGACAGATCGGTGTGAACATGGAGGTCGCCCTTGATGTCGTCGAGATGGACCAGGTCTGGCAACGTGCCATCCTGAGCTGCCTCGATCTCTCCGGTATCTTCTCGGAGCGGGGGTTCGATGAACGACACCCCCAGGGCTTCGTAGATGGTTTCTTCTGTCTTGGAGGCAACCACCTTTCCCGACTCAACCTCCGACAGGGCGTACTCGTTGAGAGTCCAATCGCGCTCGAGGGCCAGCTGGCGAAGCCGGATGTTGTGCGCCTTCGAGCCGGTGAAGTAGAGCAGAGCGGCGCCGTACTGGTCCGGGTCGACAACGCGAAGGTCGACCTGCATGCCCCCGTGGGTGACGACCGACGACTTGGTTTCGCCCTTCCCCAACACGTCCTTGACGACGGCCAGATCGAGAAACTCCGCCATGACTGCGTTGCGATCCCGGGCCGCCACCAGTATGTCGATGTCGCCGATCGTCTCCCGGAACCGACGCAGGCTCCCGGCGTACTCGATCGACTCGACCCCCTCGACGGAAGCCAACGCGGCGACGATTTCCCGCGCGACGGGTAGAGCGTGCTCGATCGGAGTCCGGCGCTCCTTGCCGGACAGGCCCAGACGTTCGATCGCCTGGATCAGCTTTTCCTCGCTCTTGGGTCCGAACCCAGCCAGGGCGCGCAGTGCCTGCTGTTCGATGGCTTGCCGGAGATCGTCGACACTGCCGATCCCCAATTCTTCGTGCAGCACCGCCACCCGCTTCGGCCCCAGTCCGGGGATGCGGGTCAATTCGACGTATGCAGGCGGGAACAGCTCGCGCAGCCTCTCGAGCTTGGCGATCTTCCCCGATTCGAGGTACTCGCCGATCTTCTGGGCCGTGCTCTTCCCGATCCCCTTGGTTGCGACCAGCTGGCTTGGGGACATGGACGCAACGTCGGTAGCCAGGCCGTCGACCGCCCGGGCGGCGTTGTCGTAGGCCCGCACCCGAAAAGCCTGCGGCGACCCTTCGTCCAACTCGGTCAGCAAGGCGAGCTCACTCAGTACACGGGCAACTTCACGATTCCGGGACATGGCGCGAAGCATACGTTCTTGCGTCACAGATGCAGGCACAGGGTGCAGAAGTGACGCAAGACGGTATCGGGGGCAGGTAGGCTCGCCCGCGAGGAGGTTGAGCATGGGCGTGACACTGGCGGTCGGCACCGAGAAGGGCGCCTACCTTCTGCGTTCTGACGAGGCGCGAAGAAACTGGGGCCTCGAAGGCCCCCTCTTCAAGGGCTGGAGGGTCACAACATTCGGCGAGGCGGGCGACGGTACTCACCTCCTGGCGACCGCCAGTAATTGGTTCGGCTCCGCGTTGCACCGTTCCTCTGACCTGAAGGAATGGACCCAGATTGTCGACGGTCCCGCCTGGCCGGAGGGCGGCGATCGCAAGCTCACGCAGATCTGGACCCTGACCCGGGCCGGGGACATTCTCTTCGCCGGAGTCGACGAGGCGGGACTCTTCCGCAGCGACGACCACGGCCAGACCTGGCAGCCGGTCGACGGGCTGAACGAGCACCCCACCCGAGCTGCCTGGCAGCCGGGTCTGGGAGGTCTGGCTGCGCACCGGGTGGTGGTTGATTGGGCCGACCCGAACCGCATCTGGGTCGCCATCAGCGCCGTCGGTGTGTTCCGCACCGACGACGGCGGGGCGACCTGGGTGACGAAGAACGCGGGTGTCCAGAGAACGGTCGACGAAGAAGAGCTCGACGACATCGGGTACTGCGTTCATTGCATCGTCCAGGATCCCGCCGACGCCAACCGCCTCTACCGCCAGGAGCACCGCGGCGTCTTTCGGACTGATGACGGGGGCGACGGCTGGGTACGAATCGAGGATGGTCTTGCGGCCGCGTTTGGCTTCCCAATCACCGTGGACCGGGAAACGGGCCGGTTGTTCGTCGTGCCACTCGAGAGTGACGAGAACCGGCTCCCGGTCGACGGGGCCTTTCGGGTATATCGGAGCGACGACCGCGGCGACTCCTGGAGCGTCTCGGGGACGGGCCACCCCGACGCGGCCACATTCACAGCCGTTTTGCGCGGTGCCATGGACACCGATCAAAGAAAGGGCATCTACCTGGGGACAACTGCCGGAAAAGTCATCACCACCGCCGATGCGGGCGAGGCCTGGACCACCCTCCCTTGGACGTTGCCCCGCATTCTTTCTGTTCGCGTCATGCAGGCCTGACCATGGCGACGGTGCAGGTCCGATTGCCCGGTCTGCTTGCCCAGATCATGGGTGGCACGAAGGAGGTGATCGTTGAGGCCGACACGCTGCAGGGCGCCGTCGGCCAGCTCCTGGCAGACTTTCCGGCCCTCAAGGTGCACCTCTATGACGAGTCCGGGCGGATGCGACCCCACATCAATCTCTTCTACAACGACACCAACATCCGCTGGCTGTCATCGCCGGACGTTCCCGTTCTGGATGGCGACAGGTTGACCGTCATGCAGGCCGTCTCCGGCGGCTGAGCAAAGCGCCTCCCCAAACAACGATCAGGCCCCCGCCAACTCCGCGCCTAATGAAGCGAACGCACCTGTTTGGTAGGCAGCCACAGAATGTAGGCGGTGATACCCATCGCCAGGACGACCAGCCCGATGCGGACGGCCGTGACGTCGACCGCCCAGACGACCGTAATCGTAAAGGTGATGGCGATGGCCGTGATGGCGATCGCTTTGGCGCGGGCGCTGAACCCAACTCCGGCCCGCCAGTCGCGCACCAGAGGCCCAAACAGCTTGTGATTCAACATCCAGTCGTCGAAACGCTGCGACGACTTCGAGAAGAAGAACGCAGCCAGAATGATGGGCATAGTCGTCGGGATTCCGGGGAGAACTGTTCCGATGATGCCCAGGCCGAGCGTCAAGAACCCGAGCGACATATAGAGACCTCGCAACCAGCGGTTCTGAACAACCTGCGTCATGGGGGGCAGCATATCGCCCCGAGGAGGCAACGCGTAGTCGACATCTTTCCGACGTACCGGCGGTTAGTCAACAGCGGCGGGTGATGGTTTCCGACGCACCGACCAGGCTGTGGATATCAAATGACGGTTGGTAGCCTGCCGACCGCATGCCCAACCAAGAAACCCACCGTACCTGGCTCAACTCGGAGCGATTCATTCCCCGGCGGTTCATCCGACCTGCTCTCCGATTCACCCGGGTCGAAGCCGCCTCGGGAATCGTGCTGCTGGTCGCGGCCGTCATCGCCATCCTCTGGGCAAATTCTTCCGTCGGCGATACCTATGAGGAACTGTGGGAAACGGTCTTCAAGATCGAAATGGGATCCTTTCACTTCGAAGAATCCCTCCGGGATCTCGTCAACGACGGCCTGATGGCCGTCTTCTTCTTGGTGGTCGGCCTCGAGATCAAGCGCGAACTGGTGGTTGGCGAGTTGCGTGACCCGAAAGCGGCTGCTCTTCCCGTCATTGCCGCGCTGGGCGGCATGATCGTGCCGGCTTTGATCTTCCTGGCGTTCGCCGCCGGGGAGGGCGGTCAGGCAACCCGCGGCTGGGGGATCCCGATGGCTACCGATATTGCCTTCTCGCTCGGCGTGGTGGCCCTCCTGGGGAGCCGGGTCCCGGTTGGTGCCAAGCTCTTCCTCCTGGCATTGGCCATCGTCGATGACATCGGGGCCATTGCCGTTATCGCCGTTTTCTACACCGACGACCTCACCTTCCCGTGGTTGGCTGCGGCGATCGTCACGCTCATCATCATGTGGGCCGCACAGAAGGGAGGCATCCGGGCGGCAGCTTTCTACTGGCCGATGGGAATCCTGGCCTGGTTCTTCCTGCTCGAATCGGGTGTGCATGCCACCCTGGCGGGGGTGGCCCTTGGCCTGATGACTCCGGCCAGGCCGATGTACTCGGACGAGGAGTATCACCGCAAGGCAACCTACATCCTCGATACGTTCGCACCGGAGCCGGAATCGCCCCACGGTCCAGCCCGGGTCGACCATGAGGCCCGGCAATTGGCCTCCATTGCCAACGAATCGATCGCTCCGCTCAACCGTCTCGAGTACCTGTTGCACCCGTGGAGTTCCTTCCTGATCGTCCCGCTGTTTGCGCTGGCCAATGCCGGTGTCCGGTTCGGAAACGTGGACGTTGTTGATGCGCTCACCAGTCCGGTGGCTCTTGGGGTCGCGGTGGGTTTGCTGGTCGGCAAGATCGCCGGAATCTCTGCCTTCACCGCCCTCGCCGTTCGTCTGGGGCTGGGACGACTGCCCCGCCACACCACGTGGACCCACATATTCGGGTTGGCCGCTCTGGCCGGCATCGGATTCACCGTATCGTTGTTCGTGACCGGTCTGGCCTTCAGGGATCCGGCGCTGACCGACCTGGCCAAGATCGGTATCTTTGCCGGCTCCGGCACCGCCGGGATCATCGGCTACGTGATCCTGCGCTTCACCGGCAGGTCCCCCATCGCCTCACCTTGAAATGTTGGCCTCAGCCCGTTTCCAGACGGGTCATGGCCGACAAAAATCTTAGTTCATTCTTATCAGATTAATTGATAAGATACTGGTAGATACCATCCTCGAGAAAGCGAAAGGAGTAGCGATGGTGCTGCGTTTCATGGATCCCTTCGAAGGGCTGGATCAGTTTTTAGGCTCCGGCGGAGGCGGCTGGCGGGGAGGCCTCATGCCGATGGACGCCTTTGAGAAAGAGGGTTTGTACACCCTCAAATTCGATCTCCCCGGCGTCGATCCAGACCACGTCGACTTGATGGTCGAGGACAGCATCCTCACCGTGAAGGCGGACCGCAAACTTGAAGACACGGAAGGCGCCAACTGGCTGATGCGGGAGCGCCCCACCGGAACCCACAGCCGCCAGGTGCGGCTCGGAGAGCGCTTGGACACCGGCAACGTCCACGCCTCATACGATCAGGGCGTACTCACGGTGACCCTCCCGATCCGCGAGGAAGCCAAGCCGCACCGTGTGGCCATCACGCATGGCTCCCACCAAGCCATCACTGTGGAGTCGAGTTCCTGATCCGATAACCGACCTCCAACCATACGCCCGGCTGAGGTCATCAACCTCGGCCGGGCTCGTCGTACGAGGGGTAAGGTGAACCCATGGAGCTCGCCACAGAGATCATCTGCGTCGATTGCGGCGGCCGCGCCCACTTGATCACTCCGGTGCCCGCGGAGGAAGAACTGGAGCCGGGAGATGTCCTCGTCTACCGGTGCGTCGACTGCCTCGACCGCTGGGACATCGTCTTCGAGCGCGACGACATCGAAGAGACGCCCTAGGAGACCTGCCGCCATCCGGTGATCGACAGGATGTTCCCGTCCGGGTCGCGCAGGTCGGCAGCCAGAAGGTCACGCCCGTCGCTGCTCATCACCACCCGCGGCTCAAGTCTGAACTGCACTCCGGCCTCGGTCAGAGCCAGATGAGCGGCGTCGACGTCGTCGACTTCGAAAACAACCTCGACCAGGCCGGGCGGATTCGCTTCCATCTCGGTCCCAATTGCGTTGAGCACCAAGGTCACGCCACCCCCGTCCAGGAAGGCGAAAGTACCGCTGGCTCCCAGGACGGTCATGCCGAGCCGGTCCCGGTAGAACTCCAGTGATCGCTCGAGTTCTCCGACCCGGAGAATGATGTTGGAGATCTTTGAGAGCCGAACGTTCACCTCACTGCAGGCCGGATTGACGTTGGAGGCGCGGGTATTCGATGGCCGGGCAGCGGTCCATGATGACGTCGAGCCCGGCGGTTCGCGCCCGGGCCGCGGCTTTCTCGTCGATGACGTCGAGCTGCAGCCAGACCGCCTTGGCGCCGATGGCTATCGCTTCGTCGACGTGTGCCCCGGCCCGGGACGACCGGCGGAAGATGTCGACCACATCGACCGGCTCCGGGATGGAAGCAAGGTCGGGATAGGCCGTTTCGCCCAGGATCTGCCCGGCGACGGGATTGACCGGAATGATCTGAAAATCCCGTGATTGCAGGAAGGCTGCCACCCGATGGCTGGCCCGCCCCGGGTTCTCGCTGAGGCCGACCACCGCCCAGGTCCGGTAGTTGGTGAGCACCCGCTCGATAGTGGCTTGGTCTCCATAAAGATTCATACCGCTCCTTCAACCCACCGGATGATCCCCTACATTCCGGCCCGATGACAAATCCCGGATAGTGGCCCCGCGTTCAACGGTAGGCTCGTTGTCGAAAAGGGGTGGAATGCGAAGAATCCTCATGATCGGGTTGCTGGTGCTGTTCACAACGGCCGCACCTGCCCTGGCGCAAACAGTCGAGTGTCCGGAGTTTGAAGGCATCACGTGCGCTGGATGGGTGACCGACGCCGCCGGCGTCGTCGTCGACGACCAGCGACTCGAGGACGCGGTCGGCCGGGTTGTGGCCGCCTACGGTCACGAGATTGCGGTGGTCGTGATTGATGACAGCGGCAGCCGGGACACGAACGAGTTTGCGCAGGACCTGGGCAACGCCTGGGGCGTCGGTGACGCCGAACTCGACGACGGCATCGTGGTTGTGGTCAACCTCGGAGATCGACGGACCGCCATCCAGACCGGACCGGGAATATTCATTCCGACCTCCCAGCTCGATTTCGTCGCCGGTCTCGGCAACAGTTTCTTTGCGGCGGACGACTTTGACGGTGGTCTGGCCGCCATCGTCGGTGGGCTCGAGCAGACCCTGGCCGGGATGGCCCCGACCGACGCAACCGGGCCAACCGAGCCGTCGCAACCCGTCACAACGCAACCGGGACAGCCGGTCACGACCCAACCGCCCCCGCGGCAGGATGAAGGCTCCGGTAACGGCGGCTGGGTTTTTGCGGGACTCATGCTGGCCGTCGGCGCAGGCCTGGTCGGATCGGGCGCCGCCAACAGTCGGCTGGACAAGGTGCGAGCCGTCCGTAAGGAGCGCCAGGAACAGGTGGACGGCGAACTGGCCCGCTTGAAGCCCGCCGGTTACGAACTGACCCTCGAAGAAGAACTTATGTTGGCGCGGCCGCCGGAGGCGCCCGACGTCACGACCAAGGCAGGCATGGACACCCTCGCCGCCCTAGCCGAGGAGCGGCCGGCCGGCGACCGGAAGGCGCTCGAAGCGCTGTGGGCACTGCGAGCCATCGACGTGGTCGACCAGGATCGGCTCAACGCCGAGGTGGAAATACCCCTCGAGCTGCGGGTCACCGGTGAGCAAGACGTCCTCGAGGAAACCGTTCAACAAACGGCTATCGATGCGGTGAAAGTGCCGACCGGAGACGACACTGCCTTCAAGGTCATGTTGGATGAGCTGAACCGGCTGGTCGAGTCGTTGCGCCCCTACCGGATTGCCGAAGCCAAGCGGCGGTTGGCACAGGACGTGGCCGGCCAGGTCCGCCAAACGTCTATCGGGCCGACCGTCCTCTCCGATCTCGGGGTAAGGCTGGCCCAAGCCGCACCGGTCCTCGACGATGCCACAGCGCTGTCCGTCTCGGTTTCGGAACTGGAGAAGACCTACGAGGTGGCCCGATCCAAGACCGACCGGCTCGAGAACCTTTACGCCCGGCTACCGGACTCAATCGCCCGACCGGCGGTATCCGCGGCTCTGGCCGACCTGGAAGAAGACCCCGATGCCTCCCTGGAACGATACGAGTTGATACGGACGGCTCTGGAAACGCGAGGCCGTGACCTTCAGCAGGACGGCATCGAGCTGTCTGCGCTGGCCGCCTTCCTGTTGCTGAACAACGACGAGGGCAGCCTGACCGAATTCCTCGACGCCTACCACGAAGCGCGCCGACTCGGGCACGAACCGGTGGTTGCCGTCGAACTGGCGATCGCCGGTCTCCAGACGAAAGCGGAGATCGAGCACGTTCGGGAGGAAGCATCCCGCCTTGGTCTACCCATCTCGATCACGGCCGCCTTGCTGCGGGCCGGAGAGCGCTCGGTCGTCACCTTTGGGAGTTTGCAGCACGAATTGGCGGCACAGGGAGTGAAAGGGGATACCAAGCGGACGATTGCCGCACTGTTGGCAATTTCGCTCGAGCCTGCCCAGGCGATGCGCCGGTGGGTTGATTCCCGTAGTGCCCTCGCAGACCTGGGTTTGTCCGGCTCATACGCCGACGTAGCAGCCGCCTTCGGTGCCTCGGACCCGCGGGGGCCCAAGGCCTTCGCCCTTGCGTACGCGGCCCAGCGCCAGGCATTGGCTCGCTCTACGATCGAAGATGCCGATCGATTCGCACCGGAACTGGCCCACGAGGGGACCCGGCGGCAGGAGGACACCTGGACCGGCCGGCCGATCCCATCCGACCTGCGCGTGTTCGATCCATTCACGCTTCTGTACTACCACTGGATCATTACCCGCGGTGTCGACGTCGCCCTCGGCTGGCGTCCCATCTACCGGGACAACTCCTGGTCGGGCAACCGCAACTCCTGGTTCGGCGGATTCGGCGGCGGCGGAGGGTTTGGTGGTACCGGCAGCAGTGGCGGAGGCTCATCTTGGGGTTCGGGAGGCGGCATCGGCGGCGGCTTTGGTGGCTTCGGTGGAGGCGGCGGGTTTGGGGGTGGCGGTGGCTTCGGCGGAGGCGGCGGCGGGAGCGGCTGGTAGCCCGTCGGTTCTGCCTAACCCGGCGAGCCGGGCATACTGAATGCTGAGTCCCACGGCGCAGCACTTGAGCGCCATCTGCGCCGGAAGGTGAGTTGTGATCTTCAAGAGAAACAAACGAATACGGGCCACCCGGGTCGAAACCCTGGAAGAGATCGAGGAACTGGCCGCCAGTGGCCGGCCGGTGTTGATCGACTTCTGGCAGACCGATTGCCAGTCTTGCCGAACCATGGACGGCATCGTCGACGAGCTGGCCAACGAGTACCGCGACACTGCTCATGTGACCAAGGTTGACGTTCGCCAGGTGCCAGGCGCCGTACAGAAGTTCGCCATCCGCTCCACCCCGACCTTCGTACTGCTGGCCACCTCCCCGCGAGCCAAGAAGAAGGCCAAGGCCGAGGCCGGCCCCGCCAAAATTACCCAGCGCTGGCGCGCCTCGGGGCTCGTCAAGAAAGATGCGATGTCTCAGCTACTGGAAAGCAACGGCGCCGAACGGTACGTCGTCAGCTAGAGAACGGGACCTCCTTGAAGGGCGGTCCATCGCACCACTACGGGCCCTGAGGGTGCCGCACATTCGTGCTCGGGGACCAGCGTTCATGGGCGCCGCCCGCTCCGTTGCCCACGAATCCCCCGAGAAGCGTCGGACGCCGGTCAACCACGGACGGCGCAGCCACGGCGCCGGTCATAATATGCACTAGGCCATCGCCGCAACGGCCAAGCTTCCGGGGCCGAGACCGCCTCACGAATGAGCTTCCAAAGGCAGAGGAGCAGCACATGTCGGAGACCACTCGCAGGAGCCCTCTGCATGAAACGGTCAGCGCCTACCCAACGGACTTCTGGAACGACTCGTGCTCCGTCGAGGAACTGACCTACGCCATAGAACACGGCGCGGTCGGCGCCACCAGCAATCCGACGATTGTCGAACAGGTCCTCCGCCAAGAACGCAATCTCTGGGAAGACCGGATTCACGAGCTGATCGAACGGAATACGTCGTGGTCCGACGAAGACGTCATGGCGAAGGTATTCGAAGAGATCGCCCTCAAGGGCGCGGAACTTCTGCTGCCCGTATTCGACCGCGAGAACGGAAGGAAGGGACGTCTTTCGATCCAAACGAACCCCTCCTACTACCGCAACGTCGCAAAGATGACCGAGCAAGCCGTCTATTACGGCTCGCTGGCTCCCAACATGCAGGTCAAATTGCCCGCGACGAGTCAAGGCGTCGCAGCGATCGAAGAAGCGACCTACCGCGGGGTGAACATCAACGCCACGGTCAGCTTCACCGTTCCCCAAGCCATCGCCATAGGAGAAGCCGTCGAGCGCGGTCTGCAGCGGCGCGAAGCAGAAGGATTCTCTACGGACAACATGACGCCGGTCACCACGATCATGGTCGGCAGGACCGATGACTGGATCCAGGTCGTCACCACGAGAGATGACATCATCGTGAACCCGCAATATCTCCCATGGGCGGGGGTGGCCGTGTTCAAGAAAGCGAGCAAGATCTACGGGGAACGAGGTTTCCGCTCGCGCCTTCTCGCCGCGGCCTACCGACACCATCTGCATTGGTCGGAATTCATCGGCGGCAATGTCATCCTCACCATTCCGGCGAAGTGGCAGAAACTGATCAACAGCTCCATGGTAGAAGTCAAGGCGCGTATGGACGATCCTGTCGCCCCGGGAATCATCGCGGAGCTCCGCGACCGGGTTCCCGACTTCCGCAAGGCGTTCGACGAAGACGGAATGACCGTTGAAGAGTTCGATAGCTACGGCGCCACCGTCCGCACCTTGCGAGGGTTCATCGCTTCGTACCATGAGTTGACCCGCGTCATCCGTGAAGACTTCATGCTCCCCAACCCGGATATCAAAGCACCCGTACTGCCTATTGTCAGCTAGGTACCGCGGTCGTCGCTTTCTTCGATCGGCGATCCCACAGCAGGCTGATCAGAGAAAAGACCAGAAGCGACATAGGCATCACTAGGCCCCGCCCACTCGATGAGATTGCCCGCCACAGCAGCTCGAGCATCAGAAGCGGTGACACCACCACATCGGCCACCGTGGCCGGAAGAATCGGTTCAAGCACGCGGGTCAACGACGCCGTGATTCCTCTCTGATCGAAGCGACCGGGCGAAGAGAGCACTGGCTCCTCGAACAATTGGGGATCGGGGTTGTTATCGGGTCGACTACCTTGCCGGAAAGCCTCGCCGATTCCTTCTGCCTCCGTCGATGAATGAGCCTGATCGACCGGGGTCCCATCAATACCCGCCGACGCCGGCGGGTCGGCAGAGCCGTCTTCATTGGTTGCGGCGGCGGCCACGGTTGTGGTCGTGGACGGCGGCACCGTGGTGGTGGTAGTGGTGGATGTGGTCGTCGAAGCGGTCGACGGAGCCGTGATTGTCGTCACGGGGACGGTGGTCGTCGTCACGGGGACGGTGGTCGTCGTCACGGGGACGGTGGTCGTCGTGACCACGGGTGGAAGGGTCGTTGTCGTTGTAGGGGGAGGACTCTCGGGAGGCAGCAACCCACCGATGTACTCATCGAACCGAACCGTCGCTTCATTGATCGAATAGCCTTCGGCCAGTGTGACCCGAGCAATAGCAGAAGACCCGGAGTTCTGTACCTGGGGAGTCTCTGGATATTCGCTCATGACTGAACCGATCTCATCGCCCGCCTGACTGGCCACCTGTTCCATCTCGGTATGGATTTCTACGAGCTCTTCCGCTGCCTCGGCCGCGGACGGCTCTGGCGTCAGGTAACTCTCGAATTCGCCGACTAGATCGAGGAGGTCCTGGACCGCCTCGTCTCGAATCTGCTCGATGTCGGCAACCGCGTCTTTCCAGTCGGAGGAATCCGCGCGGACCGGGACGGCCTGGGAAGCCGTCAAGAAGAAGACGGCAAGCATCGCTCCCGCCACTGAACGCCAACGCGCGCCAGACATGGACAAGCCTCTCATACCCAACGAATTCATCGGCTCCTCAGCGAGAATCTGAATGAATTCCATGTTCTGGATGCACACGATGCGTCTCAAGAGGGCTGCGGAAGATGCCGATGCCATTGAGGTCTAACCGGGAATAACCTTTGTCAGCTCAACCCTCAACTGGACGGGCCACTGGCCTGATGGTCGTGGCTACGTTGGTAATCGCGTTGCTTGCCATCGTCTTCTCCAACAGCGATCAAGCCGTCCGAATCGGGGATGGCTCCGAAGTACTTCTCCGGGCCGAGGAGCTCTTGAGTGCGGCAACGGCGACGCGCGCAACGATCGAGCTGGCTCTCGTATTTGCCGCGGCCGAGGAATCCGACCTCGCATCGGAAGACGCCACCAACACCATCGTGGCGGACGGGCGCAGTTTCGCGGGACAGATCGAGAACTCTCTGGCCACTTTGGCCGAATCCGACCCGACATTGGATTCGACAATCAGAACGGCCGCGGCGGCAATGGTCTCAACCTCTTTGAAAACGCTAGACCTGGTGGACGCTCGCCAGGTTTCCGACGCCGAGGATGTCGCCCGGGTTTCCCTGACTACCGCATTTGACGGACTGCGCAACGTACTGGTCCCCTACCGGGATGAGGTGACAGCCGTCGTCGCCGCCGAGCGCGGGGAGGTTGGAAGGATCGCCCGGGCAGCCGGTTTCGGAGTTGCGTTTCTCATCCCGGCCCTTGCCATCCTGATGTTCCGATCGATCAGTCGCCGCAGGCAAGACCAAGCCGACCTCGTGGCGTCCCTCGAGGGTGAGAAAGCGTTGGGCCGGGCTCGTGACGAAATGATCTCCAACCTGTCACACGAGCTACGCACGCCACTCACGGCGATTTACGGATTCGCTCTTGCCATGCGGGATGAGGGGTTTGGCGATCAACGAGTTGTTTCCGACACCACCGACCTCATCATCGAAGAGGCAGGGCGTCTCGGCCGGATGGTCGAGGATCTCCTCGTGGCAGCCAAGGGCGACTCGGAAAACCTGGCCTATCAGATGCACGATGTCGACATCGTACGCGAGATTCATGAGGCCCTCACACCGTTCGAACACCAGGACCGTCGTCCTGACATCGTCGTCGCACCCGGAACGGTTCGGGCAGATCGGTTCCGCCTCCGACATGTCGTAACCAACCTGGTGGCCAACGCAATCGATCATGGAGGTCCAAGCATTGCCATCAACGGAGTTGCCCAGGGAGAGTGGTATCACTGCTCGGTCATCGACGACGGAGACGGGGTTCCAGAAGATATGGTCGACAAACTCTTCACGCGCTACGTGCACGAGGGGGACCGCCCGCTGCTGGCGGGTACGGTCGGACTGGGTCTGGCCGTCGCCGAGACTTTGCTCCACCAAATGGGGGGGGACGCCCGGTATGAGCGTCGCAATGGCCTGACCATATTCCATTTCCGCATACCTCTTGCTGCATCTCACACCCCGGCGGTCGAAGAGCCTGTTCGCGCCTGAACGTCCGCTCGGTCGTTCACGCGCTCGAAACACCCCGTTCACTCGACTGCAAACCAGCGGCAATCGCCAGGAAACGACCATGGCTTACCTTGCCTCCTTCAGACCAGGAGGTAGGAATGAAGAAGTCGTATCCGGCCATCGTTGCAGTTCTGGGAGCAATGTTTCTTGTCGGCCCGCTTGCCACCCTGGGCGCCGCCCAGGAGGTGTCCATGAGCGAACTGGTGTCGGCCGTCGACGCCGTGTGGGTAGTAGTTGCTGCCATTCTCGTGATGTTCATGCAACCGGGGTTCGCCCTGGTGGAGGCAGGGTTCACCCGTGCCAAAAACGCCGGGAACATCATCATGAAGAACTTCATGGACTTTGCCGTCGGATCACTCATGTACTGGGCGGTCGGCTTCGGCCTGGCATACGGAGGCGTTTCGCTGGGCGGATTCCTCGCTTACGGCGATTTCTTCATGAGCAACCCAGAACGCAGCCTGGAGTGGTTCTTCCAGGTGGTATTCGCCGCCACCGCCGCCACTATCGTCTCGGGGGCCATGGCGGAACGCACCAAGTTCTCCGCCTACCTGTTGTACACCCCGTTCATCACCGGCTTCATCTACCCGATCGTCACTCACTGGGTGTGGAGCGGTCAGGGATGGCTGGGAAACCTCGGCTACCTCGACTTTGCCGGGTCGGGTGTCGTTCACCTCGTCGGCGGAGCAGCCGCACTGGCCGGCGTTCTGGCCATCGGCCCCCGCATCGGCAAGTACGACGAGAACGGCAAACCGCAACCCATTCCCGGTCATTCGCTGACCCTGGGAGCTCTCGGGGTCTTCATCCTCTGGTTCGGCTGGTACGGGTTCAACGCCGGATCCACGCTGGCCGCGGTCGGTGCGGACATCGCCGGCATAGCAGTGACTACCACGTTGGCGGCCGCGGCAGGTGCACTGGCGGCGATGCTCGCCGCCTGGGCCTACCCGGTGTACGGGAAACCCGATGTGGGCCTCACCCTCAACGGCGCTCTCGCCGGCCTGGTCGGCATCACTGCCGGCACCGCCGACGTCAGCAATCTGGGCGCCGTGATTATCGGCCTGGTGGCCGGGTTGATCGTGGTGATCTCGATCGTCGGTCTGGAACGGATCGGCATCGACGACCCGGTCGGCGCCATTTCCGTCCACGGCGTAGCAGGCATTTGGGGCGTCCTGGCCGTCGGTTTGTTCGCTACCGAGGGCGGGTTGTTCTACGGAGACGGATTCGCGCAACTCGGGGCCCAGGCCGTCGGGGTTCTCGCCATCGGATTGTGGGCGTTCACCACCTCCTCGATCGTGTTCCGGGTCATCGCCCGGATCTGGGGTCTCCGGGTCACAGCGGAAGAAGAACTGGCCGGCCTCGACCGGATGGAACACGGCACCGACGCGTATCCGGAATTCATGGAACAGATCGCTCCTCCGGATTTGCTCGATCCGGTGGAGTCGTCAGTTGTCAGTCGTAGGTAGTCAGTTGTGAGTTGTCAGTGATCGATAGTAAGCAATGCTGATGACTGATGACTGATTACTGCGAGCGTCAGCGGGCTAGAACCAGAACTGGCCCTGGCCGGCCGGATCGGAGCTGAGGCCCCATGCCTCGGTGATCAGACCTGTCTCGTCGGTACAGAACACGTGCACCTCGTCGGCGGTATAGGTGCGGTCGTCTCGTTTGACCGTCGTGTGAGCGAGGACCACCGTGTGCTGGTCATTGGCAACGATGTCGTGCACCTCGATCATGAAGGAATGGTGCGTGGCTAGGGCCAATCTGCGCAGAAAGTCGACAATGGCCTCGCAACCGGAATAGTCGCCCGCCAGGGGCGTGCTACCGCGCACGTGCCATACGGCGTCCTCCGCAAAGAGCTTCGCCAACCCGGAGAAGTCGCCCTCGACAAACGCCCGGTATTCCTGTTTGATTCGTTCGACGTTGGGGTGCGGTTCCATGGAACGTCTCCTGAACTCAGGTCAACCATGAGGCTAGTGGCCCACGAACGTGTTGCGGCCCGTACGCGACAACGGGGATCGCCTCGAGCAATCCCCGTTGAGTCGCCGAACTCAGAAGATCAGGAAAAGGGCAGCCGTCACGGCGCCGGCAAGCGCCAGAACAGCGACCACCGCTCCGGTGGTCACCCGGGCCGTCCATTGCCCATCCTCGTGATAGCTCTCGTTGGCGTACACTCCCAGGCCGGTCATCATCAGCACGCCGCCGATGATGAAGGCACCCAGGTGCCAGGACTCGACCAAGTCACCCAACCACCAGTCCTCGGCGGCGAAGAGCAGATAGGCCCCCGCGGCCAGGCACAGGAAGCCCAGAATTGCCAGGGTGAACTCAATGGCTCTCGACCGGGCCGGAGGGGCTTTGGGGACGCGAGTTGTTTGCGTCTGTTCGAGGATCTCAGGCATGACACCTCCTTTCGACACCCTCGCAGGTGCGTAGCTCCAACCCGATTGTCTCCCTGCTCCGCAGGCAGTCATAGAGGCGAAAGACCCACTAACCGCCGACGGGAAGGCGCTGGACGTCGATCCGTTTGATGCGGCGCTGCTCGATCAGATCGACGCGGAATCTGTAGCCGCCGGTCTCTACTTCGTCTCCGGTTTCCGGAACCTCGCCGGCCACACCCATGACCATCCCCGCCACCGTAGTCCACTCCCCCTTGGGAAGATCGACCCCGATGATCTCAGCAAGCTCGTCGACCAGCAGAGCACCGTCGACCGAGAAATGCCCTGCACTGAACTTGGTGATCGCTGGAGAGGGCACCCGGCCTTCGTCGGCCACTGCTCCCAGCAACTCTTCGGCAATGTCCTCGATCGTGACAATGCCGGCGGTGCCGCCGAACTCATCCACCACGACGGCGAGATGAGTTCCCTGCGCTTGCATGTCGCGCAGCAACTCGACGACCCTTTTCCACTCCGAGACAACCAGGGCGGGTTGGGTGAGTCCCTGCACGGGCTGTGGGGGCGTCGACCCGGTAGCTCGGATCAGATCCCGCAGGTACACAATTCCCGTGATCTGATCGAGATCATCCTCGTAGACGATCAACCGGCGGTGGCCTGCTTGCACCGCCAGATTCACCGCGCCGTCAACCGTCTCGTGGGCAGGGACCGCAACGATGTCGGTGCGAGGCACCATCACTTCCTCGGCCGTCCGGTCACCCAGGCGGAAGGCCCGTTCGATCAGATGACGGTCGATTGGCGTGATCTCACCCTCCTGCTCGGCATCGGCCGCCAGGCTCAACAGCTCTCTCTCGGTGATGGTCGGGGCCAAAGAAACTCCCTTGCCGGGGGCGTGCAGATCTGCGAACCAAACCAACCCCTTGACGACGGGCCGCAGCAAGAACTCGAGGAGCGCCACCGGGTAGGTCAAAGCCAGCGCCACGCGGATCGGGTGGCGAAAAGCGTATGTCTTGGGGATGGCCTCTGTATAGACGAACAACACGATGGTCAGCACCACAGACGCGATGACGATGCCGATGTTCGAGAACCATCGTTCGGCCAGCAGCCCGGTAACTATCGCGGCTCCGATCTGGACCACGAGCACCGCCAGCAGGATGGCGTTGATCACCCGGGGCAGAGTGTCCAACAAGGAACCCAGCCGCCCGGCCCGCCGGTGTCCTTCCTCCGCCATGGTCCGCACCCGCAGGTCGGACACGCGTGCCAGAGCCATCTCGGCGGCCGCGAAAACGATCGCCAGGATGAAGAACAGAACGAGCAGGCCAATCAACGGCCCGTCGCGGCTGGTATCCATCACTCAAGTATGGACGAGCGTGCGACCCTCCGCGGCGATCCGCAGCGTGGGCTCCCCCAGCACAGCGCCTCTCCCGCTGGCGGGAGAGGCGCGACGGACCGCCTTAGGCCGGTTCTCCCTCTTCTTCTTTCTTGGTGCGGCCGACGCCGATCATCAGCATCCAGGCCATGACCACACCGAGCACGACTGCCGGGATCACCTGGTTCTTGAGCGTCTCGACGGCCGACCCGAAGGCGACCATGAGACCCTCGCGGGGAGTCAAATGGGCATTGAGCGGATTGGGAGTCGCCACGAATGGCTTCAGCGCGGTTGCCACGAGTGTGTCGGCACCCTCAACCTCGAACGCCTGATGGGTCAACTCGGGAGGCCGGCCGTTGCGCAAGTCGGCGATGGGGCGCAAAAGGCTCGACGTCACAGTCGTCTGTCCATCGGTAACGGAGACAACGACCGAGAAAGATCCGATCGCATCGTCCGGCACCCCGTTGCTGCTGATAGTTGCACTCCCGCCACCATGGTCGGTCAGCGTGGCCCACGGCGGCAGGTCGTCGGTTGATACTGCCAGCGGATCACCATCCGGATCGGACGCCGTGATCGTGAAGGAGAACGATCCATCCCCATTCACGCCGTTGAAAATGATCGATCCGATCCGCGGAGGCCGGTTGCCGTCGATCACCTCGATCACCACGATCGTCTTCGCAGTGATCGTCCCGTCCGAGGCGGTTATCGTGATCTCAGTCGACGAGTCCGCTCCAGACCACGGGATCCCGGTGAGCGTCGCCCGACCGTCGCCGTAGTCAACAAGGCTCACCCAACCCGGCAGACCGGTTGCCGAGATC
Organism: Acidimicrobiia bacterium; assembly: GCA_029863625.1. Taxonomy (GTDB): domain Bacteria; phylum Actinomycetota; class Acidimicrobiia; order Spongiisociales; family UBA4744; genus UBA4744. The sequence continues at coordinate 8,464 of JAOTUY010000011.1, read as the reverse complement.
GACACCTGATCGCCCTCCGGGTCCTCGGCGCTGATCTCCAGCCTGAGCCGAGCGCCGTCCGCCACGGCCGTTTCGCCGATCACGGTGATGACAGGAGGTTGGTTCCTGGTCGCCACCGGGACGACCGCGGCGGGGTCGTTGTTCGCGGTCGTGTCCGTGACGGTCACCGTCACGGACGCGCTACCGAACCCTCCTTGGCCGTCGGTGATGGTGTACGAAAATGAATCGGTGCCGGACCAGTCGGAAGAAGGTGCGTAGGTGACGTTGACCCCATCGGTGGCGGTCGCGCCGTAGCTTCCCTGAGACACCGTCGTCACGGCGAGTGTGTCTCCGTCGACATCGGAGTCGTTGGCCAGCACCGGAACGATTACGGTGGTCGCTCCCGGAGTGCTCGCGCTGTCGTTGTTGGCAGCCGGTGCGTCGTTGACGGGTTTGACCGTTATCACGACTGCGGCGGTGGCCGTCCCGCCGCGACCGTCGGCAATCGTGTAGCTGAACGAATCCATTCCCGACCAGTCTTTGTCGGGTGTGTAGGTCATGCTGATGGCGGTCTTGGTCGCGGATCCGTGCGCTCCCTGGTTGACAGCACTCACCGTCACAGTGTCTCCGTCGGGGTCCGAATCGTTGGCCAGCACCGGGATGGTCACGGGGGTGTCTTCGTCCGTGACCGTGCTGTCATCCGTGGCGACCGGTGGCCGGTTGGGCCCGGCGGTCACCGACACGGTCACGGTTGCCGAATCGGAACCGCCATTGCCGTCGGACACGGTGTAGGTGAAGGTGTCGACCCCGGACCAGCCGGCAGCAGGTGTATAGGTCACCTTGGAGCCGTTGTTGACCACGGCGCCGTTGGAGCCGTTGGTGACGGCCGAAACGGACAGGTCATCGAGGTCCGGATCCGAGTCGTTCGCCAGCACCCAGACATACACTGCGGTATCCCGGGGCGTGGTTGAGGGGTCATCGAGGGCCAACGGAGGATCGTTGACGGGGGAGACAATCACCGTCACGGTGGTTTCGCACCATCCTCCGAGCTCGTCGGAGACCCGGTACGTGAAGGCGTCGGTGCCGTTCCAGTCGGGCTCGGGCGTGTACGTCACGGTGGCACCATCGGTCGTCACCGTGCCGCCGGTCCCGTTGGTCACTGCCGTGATGGTCAGGACGGAGCTGTCGACGTCGGTGTCGTTGGCCAGCACATCGACCACGACGGGTGTGTCTTCAAGTGTGCTCGTAGCGTCGGGGAGGCCCAGCGGGTCGTCGTTGACCGGGGTGACCGTCACGGTGACGGTGGCGGAGGCCGAACCCCCGTTGCCGTCGGACACGGTGTACATGAACGTGTCGACGCCGCTCCAATCCGGATTAGGGATATAGGTCACGTTGGTGCCGTTGTTCACCGCGGTCCCGTTAGACCCGTTCACCACGCCCGTGATGGTGAGCGGGTCGCCGTCGATATCGGAGTCGTTGCCCAGCACCGGGATGGTTTGAGATGAGTCTTCGTCAACCGTCTTTGTGTCGCCGACGGCCACCGGGTCGTCGTTAACCGGTGTCACCGTGATGATCACGGTGCCGGTGGCGAACCCACCGTTCCCGTCGGAAGCGGTGTAGGTGAACGTATCGACTCCATTCCAATCCAGGTTCGGGGTATAGGTCACATCGGTGCCGTTGTTGACCACCGACCCGCTGGCACCCTGGGTCACCGAATCCACCACCAACACATCCAGATCCGGATCAGAATCATTGGCCAGCACATCCACCGTCGCCGGCGTGTCCTCAGGTGTGGTGTCGGCATCGTCGACCGCCACCGGAGGATCGGGTTGAGCCGTGACCGTCACGGTCACCTGCGCCACAGCGAACCCACCATTGCCATCAGTGACCGTGTAGGTAAACGTATCGACTCCGCTCCAGCCAGGATCAGGGTCATACGTCACGTCAGTCCCGTAGTTGACCACCGACCCATAAGCCCCCTGCGTCACCGAATCCACTGATAGGGCATCAAGGTCCGGATCAGAATCGTTAGCGAGCACATCCACATTCACAGCAGTGTCCTCAGGTGTGGTGTCGGCATCGTCGACCGCTACCGGAGGATCGGGTTGAGCCGTGACCGTCACGGTCACCTGCGCCACAGCGAACCCACCGTTCCCGTCGGAGGCGGTGTAGGTGAAGGTATCGACCCCGTTCCAGTCCAGGTTCGGGGTATACGTGACGTCAGTGCTGTTGTTCACCACCGAACCGTTCGCTCCCTGGGTCACCGAATCAATCGAGAGAAGATCGAGCTCCGGATCCGTGTCGTTCCCCAACACATCCACGGTCATACCCGTGTCCTCGGTTGTGTTACCCGAGTCGTCGACTGCGACAGGATCATCGTTCACGGCCGAGATTGTCACCGTCACCGTGGCGGTGTCGAGCCCGCCGTTGCCATCGGATACCGTGTACGTGAAGGTGTCGGTCCCCGACCATCCCGGGTTCGGGGTGTAGGTCACATCGGTGGCATTGTTGGTCACCGACCCGTTCGACCCCTGAGTGACCGAATCCACCAACAGCACATCCAGATCGGCATCAGTGTCGTTGGCCAGCACATCGATCGGCACCGCCGTGTCCTCGGGAGTGGTGTCGGCGTCATCCACCGCTACCGGCGGATCAGGTTGGGCGACCACGGTCACGGTCACCTGTGCAGAGGCGAAACCGCCCCTGCCGTCTGAGACTGTGTAGGAAAACGTGTCGGTGCCGTTCCAGTCCGGATCAGGGGTATAGGTCACATCCAACCCATTGTTGGTCACCGAACCGTTCAGGCCATCCGTCACGGCGTCAACCACCAGCGAATCCAGATCGGCGTCCGTATCGTTGGCCAGCACATCAATCGTCACTGCCGTGTCCTCAGAAGCGGTATCCGCATCACCAGTCGCGGAGGGTGACTGGTTGTTGAGGCCACCCTCGCAGGCAACCGCCTGGTACCCGGCTAGTCCCGAGAGCCCGATGGAGCTGCCGAATGGCTCTCTCAGTGTGCCCGTCGGGGAAAGCATCCAGAGTCGCCCGGTGGCGTCGAAGCTGACATCGACCGTGGCAGATGCAACCCACACTGCGAAGGCGGACCCGCTGCTCTTGTCGATCCATTGGATGTTGTACGAGGGACCGTCGTTTGAGGTCACCCCATACATTTGGCCCGAGGCGTTGATGTCGATACCGACCACGCTTTTCTGCGTTGCCCAGAACGAATCGAGAGAAACGGAATCTACGCCAGTACCAAAGGCATCCGGGATGAACGCCCCGGTCGATGGATCAACGCGGATGAGGAGATCCTTCGGTCCGGCCCGGTGATGAAACGCATAGAGCGAACCGTCGCTATCGAAGGCGATGGCCTGGATGTTGTCGAATCCACCGTCAAAGGGAGCGGCCGTGGGCGTAAAGGCTCCCGTTGCGATATCGATCGTGCCCAGCTGACCCGGCAGGGAGGCGTAAAACGTTCCGGTCAGGGGGTGGATGGCTGCCGCAGTGATTCCTGAGGTGCCGGTTGCTCCGACGACCGACTCGAGGCCGGATCCCAGGTTGACCAGGGCGAGCCCATCGGCCCCACCGCCGTCTCCAACCAGATAGCACACACCGCCGACTCCGACCGTGACCGAAGCGGTGTCGAATCCGCCGTTGCCGTCGGTCGCTGTGTAGGTGAAGGTGTCGAGCCCTCTCCACCCCGGATTCGGGGTGTACGTCACTGTGGTTCCGTTGTTGACCACCGATCCGTTTGCTCCTTGCGTAGCGGAATCCACCAGAAGCGGATCCAGATCCGCGTCCGAGTCATTGGTCAGCACATCGATGGTCACGGGCGTGTTCGGGGCGGTGGAGTCCCCATCATCGGCGGCGATCGGGGGCGAGTTCGTGGTCGTAGCCGAGATCTCGACATTGTCGAGGTAGAAGTCCTTGCCCACGGCGAGTGAACCGGCCTCGTGAGAGAAGCGGATGGTGGTCGTCGCCGACCGGTAGGCGGTGACGTCCAGGTTCCCGGAACCGACGTAGACGGCATCGTCACCGGCACCCGCAAGAGAAGAGATTTCGGTGAACGGTCCTGCCGGACCGTTGGCCGATGCCCAAACCTTGAACGAGAAGGCCGAGTCGGTGGGGCTCCGCCGATAGTCGAAGCTGAGGGTGGCAGTGTTATAGGCCGAAAGGTCGGCCGTCCGCTCGATGTAGTCGCCGGTTCCGTTGTTGTTGAACCGCAGGACAAAATCCGCAACTGCCGCATCGGAACCCACCGTCACGTCGCCGCCGGTCGGGTCTGTCGGTGCCTCACTCTCCCACCAAGAACCGGCCCACGACCCCCCAACCCCATCGTCCCCGCTGTAGCTGATGTTGTTGAACTCGTCGCGGAACGTATCGGTGGTGGCCGCGGCCAAAGGAGGCGGAGCAGAGACGAGAAAGCCGGTCAGCAGAACGAGAGTCACCAATCGGGTCAGCAACCTCATGGACCACTCCGGGATTCCCCTGCTGCCAGAGTGTCGCTCCCTTCTGCTCCCCTTCCGTCGCCTTGCTTCTGGCCCCCGTTGCCGGCGAAGCTAGCTGCCACTCCGCCGAGCCTGCGGCTACCGGAATTGGCCGTAGCCTGGGAATCCTCAACGAACCCCGGCTCGCGAGAGAGAGCCTCGGTCGCCCGCAGGAGACTCAGCACGAAACGCGTTTCGCCATCGACTCGCTGGTAGTTCAGTTCACACTCCATCTCGTCGCTCAACATCTTGGCGATGGCCAAGCCCAGACCGACGCTTCCGGTCAGCAGCGGCTCGGAGCCTTCATGAATGAAGCGCTCGAAAATCCGATCCTCGATTTCCTCGGGAACGCCGGCCCCGTCGTCGGCGACGGTAAGCAGGAATCGCGCACCCTCGGACCGTCCCGAGATGGTGACATGGTCGCCACCGTGCTTGATAGCGTTGGAAATCAGGTTGCGGATGATCTGGCGGAACCGCATCTGATCCGCCCAGATCATCACCCGCGGCACGTCGATCCGGACTTCGGCTCCGGACCGGATCATCGGGGCCGAAACGGTGCCGATCTCGTCGGCGAGCGACACCGCCTCGAACTTGAAGTTGAGTACGTTGGCGTCAAGTCGGGCCGCAGTCAGAAGGTCCTCAACCATCCGAGAGAGCTCGGCACTTTCGCCGTTGATGAGCCCGATCAACTCCATCGCCATCTCGGGATCAACCAGACCTTCCTCGATCAGCACCTCGGAGAACCCGTAAATGCTGGTGAGCGGAGTCCTGATCTCATGGGAGATGTTGGCGATGAATTCATCGCGGGCCTTGCGAAGTTTTCGTTCGGCTTCGAGCTTGACTTGCAACGCCAGGTTGCTACTCACAGCCTGGCGGTGAACGAGCCAGCGGTAGATGAGAATGGTTCCAACCGGAATGAGCAACGTCACCAGGAACCGGGTGATGGCTGCCACCACGCCGGCCAGGGCTTCGGTATTGTCGATCTCCTCGGTGATGTCCTGCTGGGCGCTCCCGAGCGCAATCGAGAGGGAGGCGTACAGCTTCTCGGCTTGACCGTTACTGAGTTCTACTGCCTCACTGACCTGCCCGGCATCGAGCGAGGCCAGGATCTGGTGGCCAGTGGCCGCAAAATCATCAAGCAGACTCGCGGTGTCGGAGTCGGAGAAGGCGGCTTCCCAACCACCGACCCAGATCTGCAAGTTGGCCAGGTTGGTTCGGGCTTCAGCGCGGGCGCGATCCGCTGCATCCGCATCCGCAACGCCGAGCTGTTCATCAACGGTGAACACAATCGCTTGTGCGTTCGAGGCGCGGGCAATGGAGGCCGAACCCAGCGTGGCGTTTGTCCAGTGCAGCGCCCGGGCATTGGCGGCCACTTGTTGGGATCCGTAGGAATTGGTGAAGATCAAGGCCAGAGCGAGAAAGACAATGGCAGCCATCGCACCGCCGGCTATGGCGACGACGCGCTTGCTGTCGCGGTCGCGATCAGTGGGTGCTGAAAGCCGCTTCATCCCTCATTGTTTCGGCATTTTGGGCCCCCAAACTGAACGGAAAGGACGGTTTGTCGGGAAACTTCAGGTACCTAGTGCCCCCTCCGACCTCGCATCGCTCGGCCACCTCCCCCGTCGCACGCCGAGGGAGGACACGAGAACGAGGAACGAGAGACTGACTATTCGGCCCACTTGTGGGGGCGGTTTCGGACGTCGTTGAAGCCGAATTCGTCGCACAGCTCGAAGAAGGCGTCCCTGTTGACCCCCTGCCATTCGAGGTCCTCGAGGTTCTCTTCGAGCGGAACATCCCGTCGCAGTGTGGCCAGATGACGGTAGAGGTCCGCTTCCCTACGGTGTTCCCTGAGGTTCTCCGCCAGGCGTTCCGCTCCTCGCACATTGACATCCCAGTCTTTGGGCTCCGGAGGAATGCGGTCCAGATGGACGTACCGGGCCAGTAGCGTCGAGGCCGACTTGGCTCCCCACGAGGGGATGCCCGGAAAGCCGTCGGCGGTGTCGCCCACCAATCCCAAATAGTCCGGGATCGACTCGGGACCGACCCCGAACTTCTCCCACACGCCGTCTTCGTCGATGACGATCTCCCGCCGGCGGTCGAACATCACCACCCGGTCGCCAACTACGCATTGGGCCAGGTCCTTGTCGGGTGTGAGGATCACGACCTGCTCGACCTCGTCGGAGAATCGCAAGGCGGCCGTGGCCAGCGCATCGTCGGCCTCGAACTCTTCCATCTTCCAAACGACCACCCCGAGCGCCTCGAGAGCCCGTTCGGCCAGCGGGAATTGGGCCAGGATGTCCGGGTCTATCCCCTCGCCGGTTTTGTATCCGTCGAAAAGGTCGTTACGAAACGAACGGATGACCTTGTCGGTAGCCGCCCCTAGATGGGTGACGTCCGGCTGCCTCAACAGCGATAACGTCGATTCGATGATTCCGACCACGCCTTTAACGTCCCGACCGTCGGGGGCCTGGCGGTCCGGACCGCCACCGAAGAACGCCCGGAAGAGTTCATAGGTAGCATCAAGCAGGTGCAGTCGCATTGACCCGATAGTAAAGGAGCGGCCATGGGTGACGTCGAGTCGGCGTGGAAGGAAGTTGGAGAGAAGTTCACTGAGCTGGGCTACAAGTTCCGTGATCACTATCGCAAGCTCGAAGCGGAACGAGCCGACGGTGGAGAAACAACCGAAGAGTCTGAGAAGGCTTTCAAGAAAGTAGCCGACGAGGTCGACACTGCGTTCTCCTCGGTGGGTAACGCATTTCGCGATGCTGAGGTGAAGGACGACGCCAAGACGGCGGCGAACTCCCTGCTGGCCGCGTTCGGGGCAACGTTCCAGGAAATCGGTGACGCGTTCCAGCGGGCCATCGGTCGCACCCAGTCCGACCTGGAAACCGAGACGGAGGGATCGGCCGTCGAGGAAACGCCTGTGGAAGCCGCAGAGGCCACCCCGGACGAGACATCCGGTGAGGACGACCCGCCCGCCTAGGGACGGACAATGGCTGAACGAAACCCCACCCGGATCATCCCTTTCGGCGGCCGCGGGGAGTTGCACAGCACCCTCTTCTCGCGCGCATGGGAGCTGCGAAAGGAGGGCGCACTCATGGCCGTTGGCCGCCGCCACGTTTGGCGACGCACGTCGGAGGTCGAGCTCAATGACGGGCGCCACTGGATCATCAGTCCCGACGGGTGGGGCACCGTTTCGCTCACCGAACGGGACGAGGTGCTGGCCCGCGGCGAACGGCAGAACTGGCTGGGCAGGGCGTGGGATCTGACCGGGGAGAGCTTCGGCTATGAACTGCGAGCCCGGTCGATGACCCTCCGCAAGTGGTCGATCGAGCTGGGGGGCGGTGAGGTCGCCCGCCTCGATGGGGGTGTTGCGTCGTTCAATCGCGTGAGGATCGAGGCCGATCTTCCCGTCCCTCTCGAAGCGGTAATGCTGAGCTGGCACATCATCGTCCGGGCCTGGGAAGCCGCCGCCTCGGCGGCGGGTGGCGCGTAGATCTCAAGACGGGCAGTGGGTCGGCTCTTTCGAGCCGACCCACCTCCCCCACGTCCCGTGGGGGAGGCCGCTGGGAACCCCCGTCAACGTCGGTCCAACACGTCCTCCCCCGGCGTGAGACGGGGGAGGTGGCCGAGCCAAGCGAGGTCGGAGGGGGCCGCACCCGCCTTCGTTTCCTTGGAGCTGCCCCGCACAAACCTTCCTGCCCCCTCCGGCTCGGCTCTTTCGAGCCGACCCACCTCCCCCACGTGCCGTGGGGGAGGCCGCTGGAGAACCCCCGTCAACGTCGGCCCAACACGGCCTCCCCCGGCGTGAGACGGGGGAGGTGGCCGAGCCAAGCGAGGTCGGAGGGGGCCGCACCCCCCTTCGTTTCCTGGAGTTTGCTCGCCCCCTCCGGCTCGGCTCTTTCGAGCCGACCCACCTCCCCCACGGTGCCGTGGGGGAGGCCGCTGGAGAACCCCCGTCAACGTCGGTCCAACACGTCCTCCCCCGGCGTGAGACG
>JAOTUY010000057.1 GCA_029863625.1 Acidimicrobiia bacterium | reverse complement strand
GAGGTAGGAGGCGTTGCGGCCCGGTTACGGGGAGCGCCGCTCCTTACCCAGGACGTCGACATCTCACCGTCACTTTCCCCCCGCAATCTCGAACGTTTGACGGCGGCCCTCAGCGAGCTTCAAGCCCGGCTCCGAACTTCCGACAAGCCCGATGGTGTTCCCTTTCCGTTCGATCCGTTGCAATCCGCCAATGTCTGGACGCTGACATGCGCGGTTCCGATTCTGTTTGTCGCTAGGTCTTGCCGCTCCGGACTCGGTGCCCGCCGCCCCCTCCGTGTCGAGGCCGTGTTCGGTCTCGACGCAGGGAGAGAATGGGGGGTAGCGTCGATAACCTCACACAAGGAGCCGATTTGGCAGACACACACAAGCCAAGCAAGGAGTACCACGCCCGCATCCGGGTAAGGCTCACCGATGACCTGCTTCCCCGGCCGCTGCTTTCCAAGGCCGAGGTTGCGGTTCACCTCACGGAAGCGCTGAAAGCGGGCGATCCGGACTCTCCGATCATCTCGGTGACGGTCGACGACCCGATGAACACGAGAACGAGGCGGTACTAGGACTCACAGTCGACCTTACAGGTTGCGCGTAATGCGTAATAGTATTACACTGCCAATATGAGTGACATGAGTGCCGTGTGGACCCAGGTCAGCAAAGCCCTCGAAGAACACGGGATCGACTTCCGGATCGGCATGGGAGGCGACCGCGCCCTGGCCGACTGCACGGTGATGTGCCTGGCCGGCGACATGAGAACTACGGTCGCCGAAATGGGACGCATGTCCCGCGATCAAGTGGTCATGGTCCGCATCGATGAGGACACCAAGAACGCTCTGGACGACTGGGTAGAGACCGGAGCCGTGAAGAGCCGATCACAGGCCGCCGCCTTGTTCATGCGGGAAGGCATCAAAGTTCGGTCTGGAGAACTCGAACAACTCCGAGAGGCCCTCGACGACTTCGGCCAGGCCAAACAGCGGCTCGAGGAAAGAGCGAGACAGGTGATCGGGGACATACCCGACACCGACGCCACCAGCTGACATCCCATTAACAGCTCTTATTGGAAAGGAGAGTGACTTGAAGCGATTCACGATTCCCCGTGTAGCCCACTGTTCCGACGGCTGCAGATCACCGTCCTAGGTAGGACCCAAAACTGCCTAACACAAGAGGGAACCCCCAGAAGCTGGGGGTTCCCTCTTGTTGACGGTGGAGGCGATGTACCCGTCCGGGTTCTGGCGGCCGCGATGCAACCAGATGGGCTCGCCGCTCGATCGACTCGTAGGCTGGGACCACACGGCTCCACCCCGGCTTGGAGGTACCAGCATGACCCACCCCAACCTCATCGTCGAGCAGCGAGAAGCGGTCGCAACGCTGACCCTGAATCGCCCCGACCAGAACAACACGGTTGATGCCGGGATGATGGCAGCGATGATCGATGCGCTCAGCCGACTTGCTGCCGATGGCGCCCGCATTGTGCTGCTGAGGGGTGCGGGCGAGCATTTCTGTGGCGGGCGCGATCCCGGCCCGACCCGGCCGGACGACGCCGCCGGGTGGAGTCAGGTTCTCAGTCGGATCGTGGCAACCAACCAGGCTCTGGCTGAGTTTCCCGGCATCACAATCGCGCTGGCCAAGGGTCGGGTCCGTGGTTTCGGTTTCGGCCTGGCGCTGCAATGCGACATCAGCCTGGCGGCCGACAACGCCCGCCTCAGTTTCCCTGAGATCAAAGCCGGCTTCCCGCCGTCCGTGGTGATGTCCTACCTGAGCCGGTGGATGGCGCGAAAGAAGGCGTTCGAACTCGTGATCACCGGCGATGAGATCAGCGCCGGGGAGGCGGAGCGCCTCGGGCTGGTGAACCGGGTGGTGCCGTCCGAGCAGCTGGACGCCGAAGGGCAGCGATGGGTCGATAAGCTGCTGCAACTCGATGCAGCCGCTCTCACGGCGTGCAAAACCTTCTTTCGCGACTCCGCCTTCCTGCCCCCCGACGATGCCGCCAACTACGGAGTGGCGTTCCTGGCCGACTTCAATACCAGCCGCTCGGCCTCCGCCCAGTAGCCACTTCTCCTACACCATGCTTTCCAGCGTACGAAGCTCGGTTGGGCGGCCCGGAGCTCATCCGGGCCCCCGGTCCGACGTGGCGCAGACCGGATGGATCACGAGAGGCAAGTGGCGCGATGAGTCGGTCAAACGGGGAGCCGCCCGGGGCGCACTCCGGTCCCCGGCCTTACCCGCCGGTGGATAGCTGCGGGTCTACCCTTTGGCTACATGTCTCTTGTGAGCGGTTGGTTACGGCGGCTGCGTCTGGGCGAAACGCCGAGACTCATGATCCTGGCCGGGCTGGTTGGCGTCGGTGCAGGGCTCGGCGCGGTGGTGCTCATCAAAGCCATTGAACTCGTTGCGTCGGTCGCCCAGGACATCGGCGATTTCCTGACCCTCGGTCGGGCCTGGCCATTCGTGGTTCTGCCCATTGGAGTCTGGCTGTCCTGGCGTCTGACCTCCTGGCTGGCACCCGAGGTTTCCGGGCACGGCGTCCCCCAGATCATCGCTGCCATCGCGGTGCAAGGGGGGCGGGTGCGAGCCCGGGTGATGGCGATGAAGACCGTGGCGACGGCCCTCACCATCGGCAGTGGAGGCTCGGCCGGTCGGGAAGGTTCGATTGCCCAGATCGGGTCCGCGATGGGCGCCTGGATGGCCCGCCTGGCCCACCTCTCCGAGAACGACGTTCGAGTGCTGGTGGCGGCGGGGGCGGGCGCGGGGATCAGCGCCACGTTCAACGCTCCTATTGCCGGGATGTTCTTTGCCATGGAGGTGATCCTGCAGGAATTCGCGGTGCGGCACGTCCACACGGTGGTAATCGCCTCCGTGGCAGGGGCGGTGGTCAGCCACAGCGTGATCGGTGAAGCTCTCACGTTTCAGGTTTCGCCATACGCGCTCGACGATCCGCGCCAGTTGCTGCTGTACGCCCTGCTTGGCCTGGTGGCGGTGGCAGCCGCCTGGCTGTTTCTGGTGGCGCTCGACTGGTTTGAGATCAAACCGGATCGGCTGCCGCCCTGGGTGCGGCCCATTCTCCTCGCCCTGGGCGTCGCCCTGCTCGGTTTCTTCCGCCCGGAGGTGCTGGGCAGTGGCCAGAACTTCGTTGAGACACTGTTGCGCAACGATGTCGAACTGGCGTGGTGGACGCTGGCCATCTTGGCTGTACTCAAGATCCTCGCCACCTCCGCCACGCTGGGCGGACGAGGGTCCGGCGGCATCTTCATGCCGAGCCTGTTCATCGGCGCTACGACGGGGGCAGGCTCTGCCCTCCTTTTCGACCGTCTCTGGGGATGGTCACAAGTCGAACCGGGCGCCTTTGCCCTGGTCGGCATGGCAGCGACCTTCTCGGCGGTGGCGCGCGCTCCACTCACCTCGATTCTGATCGTCTTCGAGATCACCGGGGATTACGGCCTGGTGCTACCCCTGATGATCGCCACCGCAATCAGCACCATCCTGGCCGGACGGGTGCGACCCGAAAGCGCCTATACCGCCCCGCTCGCCCGGATGGGTATCCATCCTGTACACGCCGGGGTCACCGATCTCCTCGACACCGTCAAGGTCGGCGACGTCGTCACCAGTGAAGCCATCTCCGTCGATCCCGCCGCGACGCTCGGCGAGGTCCAGGGCATCTTGCAGCGCCATCGCTTGCATGGGGTTCCCGTCGTGGCCGACGGCCATCTCGTCGGGCTGGTTGCGGAAAGCGACATCGTCCGAGCGGGCGGACCCTCAGACCAGGTCACTGCCGCCAAGGCCATGACCCCGAACCTGGCAACCGTCAACCCTGACACCCGGGTTTCGGAGGCGCTCGAACGAATGGCTGCGCTGGGTGTCGGGCGTCTGCCGGTCGTCGATGCAGCCCATCCCGACCGTCTGGTTGGCATGTTTCGGCGAGAGGACGTCGTGGCCGCCTACCACTCGGCGCTGAGCGCCGCCGCCCGGGCTCACGCCCTGCCCGATCAGGTTCACGCCCGCACCCAGGCCGGAGCAGCCTTCTTCGAACTGACGATTGCGACAGGCTCGGTAGCCGACGGTCGGCCGGTGAGTGAGGTGTCCTGGCCGGAAGGTTGTCTCCTGGTGTCCATCCATCGGGGCGCCATGCAACTGGTCCCCTCGGGAGCCACGGTCCTTCATGCCTTGGACGCTATTACGGTTTTCGGAGGAGACGAAGCCCGCGAAAGATTGGCGGAACGGCTGGCAGCGCCGGCCGAGCCGGAATCGCAGTAGACCGCACAAGGGCCGGCTTCCACCAACCTCGTCGGTTTGGCGACTTTTCCGGGTACACAATCTGCTGGTGCCCGTACGATGGGGCTCCAATGATCACGACCGACCAACCGCTCGAATTCATCTACGTGGGTGACCCGATGTGTTCGTGGTGCTGGGGTTTCGCTCCGGTGCTCCAAGAACTGCAGACCAGCTTCACAATCCCGATCCGCGTCGTCGCGGGTGGGCTGCGTCCGGGTCCCTCGGCTGAACCGCTGAACGACCGGATGCGGGCCACGCTTGCTCACCACTGGGAACAGGTTGCCGAGCGGAGCGGTCAGCCGTTCGATCACACGTTCCTGCAGCGGAACGACGGGTGGGTTTACGACACCGAACTGGCCGACACCGCGGTTGTGACGATGCGCGAACTCGACTCGGAACAGACGTTGCCCTTTTTCGTGAGTCTGCAGCGCGCCTTCTACGCCGAAGGTGTCGATGTCACCGATCCCGGCGTGTACCCGGACCTCTTGGATGGGTACGAGGTCGATCGGGATCAGTTCATGAAGCTGTTGACGTCAGCGGAGATGAAAGAGAAGACCTGGGGGGATTTCTCCGAAGGGCGCCGGTTGGGGGTCACCGGCTTTCCCACCCTGCTGCTCGACGAGGGCGACCGGATCGTTGCCGCCAGCCCCGGTTACGTCCCCGCCGAAGCGCTGATACCGGCCATCCGGGACTGGATTCTCGAACAGCACACCGCCCTGGCACCCGGGCTGGTCTGTGATCTCGCCGGTGGAGTCTGCTGACACACTCGCTCAGGGTGGCGACGTGGGCACGGTGGTCGGCAGGTGGTCGGTTGACCGTCGAGGAGGGGTTAGGTCTCCTGACGTGCTGAGATTCGGACAGAAAATGACAGGGCCTCTTGACATTCCGCACAGGGTTGGTTCGAATGGCCTCGACCACATCCAGCACCCGAAGCAGCGCCTGCGGCTCTGCGGGCGTGGGCACGGCTGGGACTCGTGCATAGGGAGGCTCCACTGAATCGTTTGACGACCGCTGCTCGGGAATACCGTTTTGCATTCATGGCGCTCCTCGTCGTTGCATCGATGCTGTTCGGCAACGTTGCCTTGGCCTACGGAGGCGTGGCGGCGAGCACGGGGGAGAACGGACGTGATCTGACCAATCGATCAACGACCGGACGAGATGCCCAAGCGCTACCGAACTCCGAGCTTCAGGAACTCGTGGAGAGGTTCGATCGGACCGGGGTACTGGACTCCGCAGGAATTGTGCGCGGTGACCGGGTGCTCGTTCTCATCGAGCACGAACTGCCCACGACGATGGCCGACGGCGTGCTCAACAGTGTCGGTGCAACTCGAAGGACACATCTCGGGTCCTCGTTTGTCGAAGCGTACGTCCCGATCAGCCGTCTCCAGGCACTCCAAGACCAGCCGGGGGTTCGCTATGTGAAGCCGGCCCCGGAGGTTTCGCCTCCCCACGGGCAAGTGTCGGCAGCCATCTCTCTATCTGTCACCGGTGGCGAAGCGGCCAAGACCGGCGCGGACGCCTGGCACTCCGCTGGCTTCGACGGCGCAGGCGTGAAGATAGGGATCATCGATGATTTCGACCCAACGGTCTGGAATGAAGCACAAACGAATGGTGACGTGCCGGCTCCGGCCGGAACCGTGTGCGTCGAAGCGGGCTTCTCCTGCAACCTCTGGGCAGTCACTCCTGGAGAAACGCACGGTGTCGCAATCGCCGAGATCGTCCACGAAATGGCACCAGGAGCAACTTTGTATTTGGGCAGCGGAATCACCCTCGGCGATCTGATGTCCGTAATCGACTACTTCGCCGCCCAGGGCGTGCAAGTGATCAACTACTCGGCAACGTTTCCATATGACGGTCCGGGAGACGGCACCGGCCCCGCCGCCGCCGTCGTCGACTACGCCGTTTCGAAGGGAATCGCCTGGGTCAACTCGGCAGGCAACTTCGCAGGAGGTTCCTACTGGCGCGGAACATGGACCGATACCGACAGCGATGGATGGCTCGAGTTTCCGGGCGGCTTCGAAGAGATGTTCATTGATTGTGGGTGGGCACTGGGTCTCCGCTGGGATGACTGGGCCGTTGCGAACCCGACCGACTACGACGTATCCGTCTGGGACACGCTCACCGGCGCATTCGTAACCGAAAAAGCGGGAAGCGCGGACGATCAGACCGCCGGTGCTCCACCTCTTGAGAACTTTGGCGTCCCCCTGGAAAGTGCCGGCTGCGCCCCCGGCGAACAAGACCTCATTTCCGTTCGCCTCATTGCGGAGGGTGACGGGGCGTCCGGCGACACCCTGGAGATTGGTATGGCGAAGGGACTCGAGTTCCCGAGCGACCCTTACTCTGCTGCGGTCCCCTTCGGCGACACGGTCAACCCGGGTGCAATATCCGTCGGAGCGGTGGATCCACCCAACGGGACCTCCGTTGCCTCCTACAGCTCCCGCGGGCCGACCAACGATGGCAGGATCAAACCAGACCTGTCCGCCCCGGCCGGTATGACGACGTTCAGCGCAGGCACGTTCTCCGGAACGAGCGGCGCGGCGCCGGTCGTGGCGGGCGCCGCAGCGCTCCTCTTGGATGCCGGACTCGTTGCGAATCCGACGCAGCTGAAGACGTACCTGCTGAGCAGCGCCGTCGCCGATCGCGGGACAAAAGGACCGGACAATGACTTCGGCGCCGGTGAGCTCTACCTGGGCGAACCTCCCCATCGGTCACCGGTGGGGGTGGATGATGCGTACGAGGCTACGGAGGACACGCAGCTGGTGGTGTCGGTCTCGGCAGGTGTGTTGTTCAATGACACCGATCCGGACGGTGATTCGTTGACCGTGTCGGTCTCGGATACTGTGTCTGCGGAGGGTGGAACCGTGGCGGTGGCGGCAGACGGGTCGTTCACCTATGCGCCGCCTACCGACTTCACCGGAACCGACACGTTCGGGTACACAGTGTCTGATGGTGACCTCACCGACACGGCCATCGTCACCATCACCGTATCCCCGCCGCCTCCGCCCGGTGGTGGTGGAGGAGGGGGTGGGAGCGGAGGCGGAGTAGGCGCAGCGGTCCTCCAAGTACCGATCGTGACTTGTCCGGAAAGTCTCTCCGATTCGCCGTTTGCCGACCTCGACGGTTATTCGGCTGAGACCGTCAACGCAATCACATGTCTGGTGGCGTATGAGGTTTCTTTGGGAACCAGCCCGACGACCTTCTCGCCGGATGTGCCGGTGACACGCTGGCAGATGGCGCTCTTTTTGGCACGCCAGATCGGGACGCATGGCGTCACCCTGCCTCCGGCGGCCGAGCAAGGGTTCACCGACATCCTCGGCCTTCCATCGGCAACCCAAGATGCCATCAACCGGCTTGGCACACTTGGTATCACGAAGGGGACAACCCAAACGACCTTCGACCCCAATGGCATAGTGTCGAGGTGGCAGATGGCCCTGTTCTTGACTCGGGTCGCGTTCCTGGTCGAGATTCCGCTGTCCAGTTCGGCGGCCAACCATTTCTTGGACATAGGGGGGTACTCGCCTGAGACTCGAACGGCGATCAACCAACTCGCGGACGCGGGCATCGCCAAAGGAACCAGCCAAACGACCTTCGACCCGGCGGCGGATGTGTTGCGGTGGCAAATGGCGCTGTTCCTGACGCGCTCCCTTCAGGCGGGTGGTGTGACCCTCGAGTGACACCCGGAAGCGGAGAGAGCCCGCCCACCATCACCTGATCGGGGCCTAGTTTCGCCCTCGAACAGCCACGGTTCGCTTCCGAAATTCACGTCAGCCCGGCGCGATCCTGCATGGATGTGGGGCTCCCGGTTGGTAACATGAGCGGCGTTCCGGGGTCGGCCCCGGAGACAACGACCATCCATTTGTACCACCGCGAGCTGGCGGAGAACATCGGTGACCACGCCAACTTCCAACCATCGCGTCTCGTACCCCTTGACGATGCGACCTGGGGGCTCAGCGGCCCGGACCCACCTTGCTGGGGTGCTGGTCGTTGTGACGCTGCTGGTTGCGTGCTCGTCGGATGACGGCATAACTGCGACGACGGGTCCGCCCGATGCGACGACGACTCCGCTCGAGTCCACCACGACCACCACGCCACCTGATGCAACGACCACGACCAGCCCAACCACCACGGCTCCGGTAACCACGACCTCGGGGCCGGACTCCAACTCGCTGGCCGAGGGATCCGGCTGCACGCCGGGCACGACCGACGGTCTCCCGGACGGCGAGTGGTTTGGATACGTTGAAGACGCCACCCGGAACGAGCTTGATTTCGACCTGGCATGCTGGTTCACGGGGGAGAACGCCGCGCAGGCCGCCGGAGAGGATGGTGAGGAATCGCCGCCGCCTAATGATTACTACGTTCGCAATGCCAACGCCGCGATCCGCACACTCGCCCTTGGGGCCGGCGCCGGCGTGACCTGGATGCCCAATCCCGGCGACCCCTCCACCGAGGAGACGGTGGCCTACGACGATTGGCTGAACGAACGGACCGACCGCAGCTACCAGCCCGGTGTGTGGCTCACGATCGCCGACGGCGCCATCATTGAGATCCGCGAGCAGTACGTGCCCTGATGGGCGGTCTGTCAGGACGGATCGTAGGAGAGTGACGGCGACGAGGCGGACCCTCTCGGAGTTCCACGATTTCGTCGGTTCGGGTCACCCCGCTCGCACCAGCGGGGCTACCCTGGTGCCCAAGAGCTCGATGCTGCGGAGCACCTGGTGGTGGGGAAGGGTCCCGACGCTGATGTGGAGCTCGAACCGGTTGACGCCCAGGACCTCCTTCCACCGCAGGATCTTGGCCGCCACCGTCTCAGGGTCGCCGAGCACCAGTGAGCCGTCCGATCCTCGCATCATGTCGTACTGCGCCCGGGTCATCGGACCCCATCCCCGTTCCCGGCCGAGGCCGGTCATCGCAGTGGCGTAGGAGTTGTAGAACTCCTCGGCGGCCTGCTCGGTGGTGTCGGCGATGTATCCATGCGCGTGTACCGACAGGGGTACCTGAGCGGGGTCGAATCCCGATTCGACCAGAGTGCGCCGATGCAGGTCGGCCAGCACCCGGAAACGGTCGGGGCTTCCTCCGATGATGGCCAGGGCGACCGGGAGACCACGGGTGGCAGCCCGGACGATCGACTGAGGGGTCCCGCCGACGGCCACTCTGATGGGGAGCGGTCGTTCGGGTCGGGGGTAGATGCCCTGATCGTTGATGGGTGTACGGAAGCGGCCCGACCAGGTGACCCGCTCGTTGTCTCTGATCTGGAGGAGCAGGTCGAGCTTCTCGGCGAAGAGTTCGTCGTAGTCGTCGAGGGCGTATCCGAAGAGCGGGAACGACTCGATGAACGAGCCCCGACCCACCAGCAACTCGGCTCGCCCCGACGACACCAGGTCGAGCGTGGCGTACTGCTGGAACACCCGCACCGGATCGTCGGTGCTGAGGATCGATACCGCCGGAAACAGTCGAATTTTCGAAGTCCGCCCGGCCGCCGCGGCCAGGACCGTGGCCGGCGACGACGAGGCGAAATCGGGGCGATGATGCTCGCCCAGGCCGTATACGTCGAGACCGACCGACTCGGCCACTTCGATCTCCTCGAGCACCCGGCGCAGACGTTCCCCGTGGCTGATCGTCTCCCCGGTGGAGGGGTCGGGGATGGTCTCGGCGAAGCTGGTGAGCCCAAGTTCCATGTTGCTTCCTCATTGGTGGATACGGCGGGTGGTTCAGCGGTAATCGCAGCCTGGTTATTCCCCACCAGGCCGGGGCCCGGATCTCCAGGTTTGCTGATGGTTGGGGCGTAGGTTGGTGGTCAGAGCGCCATCCGGTTGATGAGCGCAGAAAGGAGAACCGATGAGCACCGGCCCTCTTGAAGCCGGAGTGGCAGCCCTCCAGGCATTGGACGCCGAAACGCTGGTCCAACTGTACGTCGACGGGTTCGTCTTCGAAGATGTTGCCGCCGGGGAAACCATCACGTCCCGGGAAGGGCTGTTCGGGTATTTCAAGGCTCTCTTCTCGCTGCCCGACGTCGGGTTCTCGGACGTCGGCACTTTCGAGTGTGGGGACAAGGGGGCTGCGGAGTGGATCTGGTCGGGGACCAATCGGCGGGGTGAGGCCTTTTCTGTGAAGGGGGTGTCGATCTTCGAATTCGCCGCGGCGGGGATCAAACGGGAGACCATCTTCTACGATCCGCGACCGGCTCTCTCGTAGACGATCAGCTCTCGAGCGGGGACACTCTCCGCGCACGATGACCTGTGGGGAGTCGGGAGGGGTCGTCGACCCGCCCCGCCGTCAGCTGATCGGACCCTGGTTGTGCCGATTGTCTGCATGAGCCCCCGACCCATGTGGGCCTCTTCTGTTAAGGGTCGCTTAGCCCCTTCTTAACACTCGTTGTAGCATCATTGCCACGCAGGGTGGTTGTGGAGGCTCAGGGAAGGACAGGTTCTCATGAGACAGCCCACACGCAGCGCTGGTCGGTTAGGCGGAGGTAAGCCATGAAGAGACGTTCCCTCGTTCTCGTTCTGGCGATCGTGGCCGGGTCGCTGGCCGTCCCTACGGCTGCGATGGCCAACACCACGGAAGCCATCGCCGAAACCGGCGGCATGACCCTCGCACTGTTGGGATCTTCCGTCACCGTCAACGTGACGCTCGACCAGTTCGGCAATCTCACCGATTCGGTGGGAGTTATCGGCGGCGGCTTCAACGAGACGAGCGCCAGCGATCACAAGGTCCGATTCGCCACCGCCGATGGTGTCACCAAGATCGATGTCAAGGCGAAGAAGGGCAAGCTGTCGGCGTCGGTGCGCAGCGCTGCCCTCGACGATCTAAAGGGGGACCACGTTTGGAGTGCCGAGGTCTTCGAGGATGCGACTGCTGAGGTGAGGTTCACCATATCGAACGTCGCCGGGGATCCGCAACTCAGTAAGCCTGTTGTAACGATGACCGGGGCCAACGCCGGAGCCGTCGTGGTCACCGTCAAAGAACCGTCCCAGGAGACGGACGACGACGATGAAGCGGAGGCCAAGGCCACCGTGGTGTTCACCATGGATGGCTTCACCAAGACCCTGCTGATCAAGGTCGAGGTCGACCACGATGACGACGGCGACGACGACCACGGGGCCAAGCTCAAGGTGGAGCTGCGCGGCAAGGACCGGCAGGTGCTTGCGGACTCGCCGGAGAAGCTCGCCAAGGCCTACACCTGGGACGGCCTGCTGTGTGACGGCACCACCGTCAGTGTTGCCTACGTGGTCCACCCGGACGGAACGGTCACCTTCGCTGAGCCTGTCTTCGCCAGCCCGGGTGCCCACAGTTTCGAAACCAAGGCATTGGACAACGGGTTCCGGGTCTCCTTCGACGAGGGGGAAGCCCGCCTGACGGTGCAGCTCAAGCAGAAGGACGACGGCACCTGGCAGCTCAAGGTTGACTCGAAAACGACCGAGCGTTGTGGTTATGGCGACCACAAAGACGACCACAAAGGTGATGACCGCTATGGCGATCATCACGAAGACGACGATCACCAAGGCGATCGCGACGGCGACGGGCACGACAAGAACGGCCGCGACGATCACGACGACTGATCGGCGACCGCGCTGGCGACGGGGACCCCGGATCGGGGTCCTCGTCGTTGTGGCGGTTGCCCTGGCCGGCTGCGCCGGCACCGGCCGGTCGACGGCTACCACGACCGCGATCGCCGCCGTCGACGCAACTTCGACCACGGTGGCTTCGAAGACATCGACGACGGTGGCAGACGTTGACCCCACCACGCTGCTGGCCGGTGCGCTGGAGCGCTACGAGGGGGGATACATCTTCACATCGACCGCCACCATCGCCGGGGCGATCGCGATCACCGCCACAGGTCGTCAGCAAGGAAGCAGCTCCGAGATTCTCCTCGCCTCCGGTGACGGTGAGATCGAGTACCTGCTGACGGCTGATGGACAATGGGTTCGCACGCCGGGTGGAGACTGGCAGCAGCTGGACGCCGAGCAACCGCCGACCGCACCGCTGGCGCAGCTGGCGGCACCGAACGGGCTCGAGCTGGTACAGAACGCAGCAGGCGAGATCGAGTTGAGCGCCGTCTACGACGGCGCAGTCTTTGGCCTTCCCCCGGGCGACCTGGTGGTGCTGCTCACTTTTCGAGATGGTCTCCTCACCGAGGCCCGTTACACGAACGAACAGGAAGGGGTCACAGCGGAGGTGATCACGCTATTTGCCCCCCCAGCAGATACCACCCCGATTACGGTGCCCCCCGCCGAAGCCTGAGCGCACCGCGATCCGATGACGGCTGGTTGGGCGTCGCTTATGCAGACTCGCCGGGCGCACGGGCCAATGCCACCATCGCCACGAGTTGCCGAACCATGTCGTGACGCAGAGCTCAGGTGGGTCGCGACGTGGTCCGCTCGCGGACCACTCCCCGGCTTGATGTGCCCATGAACATTGCGCCAACCCGGCCGTATCATCATTTCCGTGTCCAGATCCATCGCCGTCGCCCTTGCTCTGTTGTTGCTTGCTGCCGCCTGCACGAGTAGCGACACCGGAGAAGTCGGCGACTTTTCCGAGATCCTGGCAGGCGAGGTGGCGATCACTCCAGATGCGTCCGGTACGACGGCGACGCTCACCGTTGCCACCAACATCGACGCGGTCTGCGCGGTTGCCTACGGGCCGACCGAGGCGCTTGGCTCCTTGTCCACGGACCAGGACATGGGTGGTGGTGCCCACGACGACCACCAGGCGATCATGACCGGGCTCGACCCCGAAACCACCTACTTCTACCGGTTACAGGGGGTTGGTATCGACGGCCGGTTGTACAGCAGCGACCTCATGACCTTCACCACCCCTTCCTCGACCGAAGCTGGTCTGCCGGGCCTGAACGTCGCCGTCGACGGGGTAGTGGTTGATTCTTCCTCCCAGTTCTCAGATGCCTTTGCGGCCTCCGGCGCCATCGATGGGGACCTGGGGACGGAATGGTCGTCCGGCGGTGACGGAGATGATGCCTATTTGGTCGTTGACCTGGGCCGACCCGTCGAGATCGTTGGAGTCGGTTTCCGCACGAGAGAGATGAGCGACGGCACCGCCATCGCCAACTCGTTCACCGTCACGATCGACGGCGACACGTACGGCCCCTTTCGGGCAGGACCGGGCCTCGCCATCGGCGAGGTGAGCGCCGTTGGTCAATTAGTCCGGTTCGACGTAGACACCTCTACCGGAGGCAACACCGGAGCGGTCGAGGTCGAGATCTACCAGGCGGGCGGCTAGTCCTAGCGGCGGCTGTGCCGACCACCTGGTGTTCACGTGTGGGGATGGTTCTCGGGCTGTCTGGACCGTTCAAGCCCTTACTCGCCGCCGTGCTCCCGCACGCAGCGACGATCAGAGCAATGATGAAGACCGGCCAGACGATCTCGAGGTTCCGTGTCATTATGTCCTGCTCCAAGACCTCTCTCGTGGTGTAAGCGGCCTTAGCCGCTGGTGGTGAGGCTCACGACCAGCGTCCCGTCGATGACCTCGCCCAACAGCGACACGCTGTCGTCGGTCCAGGTGACCCCCTCTGCGTTGCTGAGCGGAACGGTGATCGCTTCTTCATATCCGGTTACGGGAATCGACGCTCCACCGCACTGGGGTGGGTAGGACTCGGCCAAGACTTCACACAACCGGGCGGCGGTCCCGTCGTCGAGCAGAAAACCCTGCACGGCGATCACGCCGCTGGCGTCGGTATTCAAAGCTTCGGAGACCGAGAGACCTCCGTCGATCAACATCCCGTCTGAGGCGACGGAACCTCCGCCGGTGCCGACCACCGGTTCGGTGTCGTTGGGGAGCGGCCCGGATGAATCGTCGCCCAGAACGATCGTGTCGACGCAGTTGGGTTCGCCGGGGGCGCAGACGCCTGCAATTGCCGGGGTGTCTCCCGGGTTGTCGTTGGGTGGTAGCGAGGCCGGGTCTGCGTTGCCTGACCCGCTGCTGCACGCCGCGGCCAGAAGCGCGAGAGTGGTGAGGACCCCCGCCAGGCGACCCGGGCCGGTGACTTTCTTTTTCATGCTTCGTCCTTCTTTCGAGATTGGAGGTGTTTCTCTCCCGATCACAGCTACGACGAACCGGACGATCAAACGGTTCCCACCACCAAGATCATGGCCCGTCTTGCGGGGAACCACGTCGGAGCAGGGAGCATCCGCCGGCAGGATCAGCCCTGGTCAGGGCCGACGCCATATTCCCTTCCGGTCTCTCGGCGCTTGGCAACGCACAAGGCCGGGGTGCGGAATTCACGAACGACCATAACTTTCTTGTCCTCTCACTCGTCTTCCCTGGGAAGAGAGAAACTGACCCAGGAGGGCCCAGGACGTGTGGCTACTGTCAACCTCATCGAACTCAATCCCATCGAACGTTTCTATCGGACGCATGCGGACGCGGTCTACGCGTTCTTGGTTTCGCTGTGTCGGGACCCGGTTTGGGCGGAGGATCTGATGCAAGACACCTTCGTCAAGGCTACGAGGTCCATGGGTGGCTACCGGGGCGGCAATCCCCGATCGTGGCTGTTCTCGATCGCCCGGTCGGTTTTCATCGACGATACGCGGCGACGGCGCGCGATTCCGGTTGACGAGATCGAAGAGAACGGTGTTGTGGATTCCGATGTCACCGAGCTCATTCTCATCGAACGATCACTATCGAAACTGCCCGAACGGCAGCGAACCGCACTGCTGCTGGCCGACAAGGCCGGTCTGAGCTACGCGGAGGTTGCCGAAGCGATTGGATGCTCGGATGCCGCGGTGAAAGTGTTGATCCACCGGGCCCGGATGTCGTTTCGGGCTCACTACACGGAGAACAGCGTATGAATCACGAAGAAGCTCAGGAACTCCTCGAGGACTATGTCGATGAGCGACTCGACCGGCCGGTCCGTGATCAACTCGAGAAGCATCTCAGCGGGTGTCCGGAATGTCGCTCGATTCTGGACGGCGTTGCCCCGGTGGATCTCGAAGCCTTGGGTAGCGCTGATGTCGATGAGCGAACCCTGCGTCGTTCGGTTCGACGGGCGTTGTGGCGCACCGTCATCGACGCAGCCGGCCTGCTCGTCCTGCTCGTCTTCGGCCTTTGGGCGATCTCGAACTTCGTCGTGCATCCCCTTCTCATGAACCGGGGCGGCCGGGCGGCGGCGGTTGCTCGGGCAACGTTCGACGTTGCCGGCATGTTCAACCGGGGAGCTTTCGTGGATGACTTCACCATCGATCCCGGAGTGTTCGACCGGACCTTCACCGCCAGGGTCCAGATGCCCGTCGGGGCCGGCAGGGTCGATCTCGGCACCGTGTCGTCTCGCATCGGTCTGTTCGGATCCGGAGGGGGCACGATCTGGCCTTTCGCCGACTCCGAATCCAGGGCGGGAGCTGTCCAAGACATACTCGGCCGGTTGGGTGGCGGAACGGTCGCCACCGTATCCGTCGACTTCTACCCAGCGATCTCCGTTGACCAGGCGCAGTTGCTGGCAGAGCATCCCGGCGCTGACGTGAGTGTGGTGTGGGCCGGGTTCCTCCTCTCCGAGGCCGCCCCGGAAGTCGCAGCTTCCGATCCGCTTCGCATGCTGGGATACTCGACCTGTGTTGGGACCGACCAGATCCCACCCAGTGTCTTCGCCAGCTACTCGGGCAACGCGGGCGGATACGCCTTCGCGGCGCATCCTTCTTCGGTACGGAACGCTCTGCAGGAGGTCCGCCGCTCCATCAACCATCTCGCCGAGCACCCGAATGTGGCGGCCCAACTCTTCGAAGGCGCCAATAGCGGCCAGTTCCAGCGGGTTGCTGCCTACCTGGCCGACACCGACCCGCAGGTAGAAGCCCTGGTAGTCACCGGACCAACAGATGAGATCCTGAAGTTCATCGACCAAGCCGACACCAAAGACGGGCGCGTTCTGGCAGTGGACTTTTACAACTGGTACCGCCCGGTGTGTGGGAGCTGATATCCATGGATACCTACACACGCATCAGACGGAACCGATCCATGGTCAAGGGTTCAGCCGTCTTTGTCATCCTCTTCTCGATCGCCGGTGCGGTATTCGGGATCCGGTCAGCGACCGAGATAACCGTGCTGCAAGCAGTAGCGACGATGGTGGCGATGGCGCTGCCGGCCGCATTCGCTCTGGCCTCTCTCGACAGGCGGCCTTCGCTCCTGGCGGCTGCCGTCTTCGCCGCAGCAGTCATCGCAGTAGCGATTCCTGAGTTCCTGCCGGTGTGGCTGCTAGCCGGAGGAGCCTGGATCCTGGCGATTCGAAACCGGCCCCGACCGTTGCCCGACCCGCGTTGGGTTTGGTTCGGTCGACCGCTTATCGCAGTTGCGGTGATCGTGCCCCTCATCCTCCTCTTCGGGCATGCTGATCCAGCTTGCACTCTGACGACCGAAGATGGTCGGGTCGAGCAGGTTGACCCCGCCGCCCGGGGCCTGGACCCGGGATGGCGATGGGGTTTTCCCGGCTCGTCCATCAGCGTCTCCAGCTTCGAGTCGTCAACCGGCGAAGGAACGACCGAGGTGGAGGAGTGTTCCTCGGACCGGGTGCTGCCGTGGGAGGCGCTGGTGTCGTTGACGGTAAGCGGCCTGATCATCGCCCTCGCTTTTCGATGGCCGGCCACGGACCGGCTTGGGTGAACCGCGATTTCGCCCTCGCCGGGCACCCAGGACAACGAGCCCTTCGCCGGCGCCCCAGTCGGGGGAGATGCCCGAACCATGCCTTGTCGGAGAGAGCGGAGCTCTCCTAGTCGATTGGTACGCGGTGTGCCAGGCCGTACTGGAGCACTGCGTCGTATTGCTCTTTGAGCGCCGAGAGGTAGATCGTCTCCTCGTAGTTGACCGCTACGGATGTGACACCAACAACGCTGACGGTCCCGTCGATCGCCGAGCTGTGATGCACCAGGTAGTCGCCCAACCACTCCAGGTCCGTGCCGATGAGACGGGACTTCTGGGCGTGGGTGCCACCGATATTGATGACGGTCCGGTATGAGGACCCGGCGATCCGCGCGTCGGCGAGCCCCTTGATGGCGTCCTCGCGGTCCCGGGTTGAGCGCTCGTAGTGCTCCTCCCGGTCGGCGCGGATTTCGATGCTGGCCGGTTCGACCTCGACCATCTCGACGATGTAGTCGTACCAGTCCGATCCCCATGCGGCGATCAGCGTCGACCCCTCCGCCTCCAGGGCGGCGCGCAGCGACTCGATCGCTTCGGTCTGGGTCGTCGGGGTGGCGTAGTCGCCTCGTAGGAAGGCCGTAACGGGCCCGGCACTCGTCAGGTGCCCCACCAGGGTCTCCAGCAGATCCCGGAAGGCGGCGGGACCGCCGTAGTCGTCGAGGTTCACGTCGATCGAACGAACATGAACGCGCTCCGCCGGAGAGAGCGTGGCGTTGAATTCCCGAAGCAACGCGAACATCGGGCGACCAGCGACCTCGGGGGTTCCCAGGTCGGTTCGAGCCGCCCGCCGCCCACGTAGTCGTCGAGGATCCAGTCGGCCATCTGCGGCCACTCGACCAGGAGTTGGCGAAACCCGCGAGTATGCAGGTCCCGCAGCAGGGCGGCCATGAACTCGTAGTGCTCACGGAGGTGGTGGGTCTCGCCGACCACGATGACCCGGTTCGCTGCCAGCCGATCAAGCACCGGGTCGGGGATCGCCTGCCCGGTGAACGCTACACCATCGCGCTCGATCACCGCAGAAAGCTCCGCCGCCGTGACCTCAGGTACGGAACACGCGGCCACAACCACCGCCAGCCCGAGGATCGCCCAGATCCCCACCTTTCCCATCGAG
>JAOTUY010000056.1 GCA_029863625.1 Acidimicrobiia bacterium | reverse complement strand
TCAGGGGCACCGCCGTCACGACGATGAGCGAATCGCGGGGCATCTCGGTTCGCTAACGAGTTTCAGCCAAGCTCGACATTATGG
This sequence comes from Acidimicrobiia bacterium, assembly GCA_029863625.1. Taxonomy (GTDB): domain Bacteria; phylum Actinomycetota; class Acidimicrobiia; order Spongiisociales; family UBA4744; genus UBA4744. The sequence continues at coordinate 17,942 of JAOTUY010000056.1, read as the reverse complement.
CCGCGACGTCGAAGTTCCTGGAGGAGTGCTAGGTCATTGAATAATCCGAGCTCCGGCCCCCAGTCCTGTTGCCCGGGTGGTTCATCTGACCCTTTAGCCAACAACTCGATCACCCGGTCCCGCAAAGTCCGTGCCCAGGCCCGGCCTTTGGCAGCGGCCTGTGGAGTGAGCGTGGCGTCGGCATTGACCACAAAAAGTTGGGCGGCTATCTGTGGGTTGGTCCGGGAGCCCTTCTCGCCGTAAACGATCATCACAGAGCCGGCCGGGACGTCTTGAATGCCGCCGACGGCAATGAAGTCTCCCTCAAAAGCCCAGCCAGAGTCCTTCGATGTGTCAACCGAATGGATGATCTTGGCCCAGTTCTTGTGGCGTTCATCGCCAACCATGGGCACATGGACCGGCACCAGCACTTCCATGTCGGGAACTGTACCGGCTTGCTGGGACGTCGAAGAGCTGTGGGCGGCTCATGCCCCTGTGCGTGGGCGAAGCAAGCGACGAAATCACAATCCAAAGGGGCGCTTGACGCCGTAATCATGATGGGAATGCAATCGGGCCGATAATGGTTGGCCATAGGTTCAGGGAACAAAAACCTCACGAACCTCCGTTTGTAGAGGTGCAGAATGGGAACGGGGACTACATGACGACAAATAGACGCCATTCGGGCAGCGACCTCTTGGATGACCGGGGCCGGCTGACGCCGGACTTGATCAACCAATACCTGGCCGGTATCGGCGCGTTTGATCTCCTGACTGCCGACCAGGAAGTCGAACTGGCGCAACGAATCGAAGCCGGCACCAAAGCACGAGAGGTACTCGACGCTGGTCCGGTGACCGACGTCAAGCAGCGGACGCAACTGCAGCGGACCGTCCGCAACGGCCGTGAGGCGCAAAGCGAGTTCCTGACCGCCAATCTCCGCCTGGTTGTCTCCAATGCCCGGCGATACTCGAACGTGTCCGGAATGGATCTGCTTGATCTGATTCAGGAAGGCAATCTTGGTCTAATTCGCGCCGTTGAGAAGTTTGACTGGCGCAAAGGCTTCAAATTCTCCACGTACGCAACCTGGTGGATCCGTCAGGCAATCACGCGGGCGATCGCCCAACAGTCGCGCACCGTCCGGATCCCGGTCCACCTTCACGACATCCTCGGAACGGTTCGGGCTTCCCAACATGCCCTCGCCGCGGACAAGGGCCGGGTCCCTACCCCTGAGGAAATCGCAAAGGAGACGGGCATCGACCTGCTGCGAGTCAAGCAGGCCCTAGACGCCACCGACACGGTTGCATCGCTCGAGGCGCCCATAGGAGACGATGGCGCCATCCTCGGAGATTTCATCCAGGACGACGAAGTCGACGATCCGGCTCGAGCCGTCGAGGAACTGGAAGTCCAGGAAACCATCATGCGGTCATTGAGCAGGCTCCCCGAGCGGGAAGCCACCGTTCTCTCGCTTCGGTTCGGCCTGCACGACGGACGCCCGCGACCCCTCAAAGAGGTAGCAGACGAACTTCAACTAAGTAGTGAACGGGTCCGTCAGATCGAACGGACTGCCCTAGCCCGACTCCGCGAAGAGACAGCCCAACTAGGCGACGTAGCGTAAGCGCTCCGCGCGCCGGTCGGAAAGCGGATCGCGAATAGCGGTCAGCTTGGTGGGAACCATCCCCCCGATCCGGCGCAGGCGACACTTTGGCAACGGTCGCCCGAGGCTGGGAGGCGAACCGCACTCCTATGCCCGAAAGCATGGGAAGTTGGTGTGCGGCGCTGGGGGCACTCGAGCGAACCGTTGCCACCAACACCGTACCTCGATTTGACCCCATAAAGGGTGCATCTTCGGTCAGCGGTCGAACCAGATGAAGCCGGCTATCTCTCCCGGGTCGTACACCGTCTCGCAGGGAAGGCCGTTCCCGTCCGCATCCATCCGGTCCGGCGCTCCCTCCCGCACCCAGTACACAACGGCCTGGCCAAAAGACGCTCCACGATCTGCAAGGTGATAACAGAAGAGGTCTGGTTCATAACCACCTGCCGAGCCCAGCAGCGACTGGACCTCCCCGGCCGTGTACACGGTCTCGCACGGAACCCCGTTCCGATCGGCATCCATCCGCGACGGTCTGCCCTCTCGAACCCAGTACGCCAGCGCCTCTTCGAAGGTGTGCCCGGCGGCCTCAACGTCCCGGCAGAACAACCCGCCGGCCAAACCGGCGGCGGGTGGGGGTGTCCCGCCGCCAAAGAGCGACGATTGCCAGCCCGGGCGCTTGGGAGCTTCGCCGCCGTCGAGCATCGCCCGCCACTCCTCATCGGTCAAGCGGCCGAGATCCGCGTCCTGCCAGAACTCGTAGTAGGAGTACACCCCTCCGACGGCCACCTGAAAGCGGCCGCTGTCGTTGGGGACCAGAACCATGATCCGATCGATTCGACCAGTTCCAATTTCCAGGTAGGCGACCGTCGACCGCATGATGTCGGCGATGAGGGCAGCGTCGGTGTCGTCGGCCGAAGGTAACCCGAGCGCATCGTCCCAATCGGAGGATTGGATCCACAGCGCTTCAAGAACCGACCCGATCCCCTCCAGCCAATCGTTGTCCGCCAGAGAGATCGGCACACCGACCAACTCGTCGCGGGCAATACCCGCCAGCCGTTCCAGCCAACCCTCGAGACTGGTCATCAGCGCGTCGGAGTCATCCCCGGCACCAACCAGACCCCGGTTCCTCAGCCCGTCCTGCAACAAGGTGATCACAGAACGCATCCGCTCCCAAGCCACCGGATCGGGTTCGACCCAGTGCCGGGGAGGCTCAACCATCGGCTCGAACCCCCCTTCCGCAGCAAAGGACTGTTTGGCAAAGAGGATCGTGTCGTGTTTCAGTTCCGCGTATGACCCCAGCCCGGTCTGCAAACCCTTCGCTTCCCACGCGGGAGTCCTCATGAAGTCCGGATATGCCGCGCCGTGTGGGACCAGGACCGGTTGCAGGGCATACAGCCAGGCGTCGTAGACCGTACCCGCCCAGTCGCCGGCCGACCGGTCGTCGACCAGATCTTGCATGGCCGCAAACTGGGTCTCGTAGTTGGCGTATTCGGTTTCACCGGCGGCTTCGAGCTCCCGATAGGCGAGGTCCGACCCGAACACCGCCGCCAGATCGAGGGTCGTGGCGTACACCCGCCCGAAGGGCGGATCACCAACATTTGGGAATCGCAACTGGTCGTAGACGTACGAATCCAGCACAAACCGCACTCCCATGATGCGAACTGAAGCGTTCTCGGGATCGATCCCCACTGGACGCAATGCGGCCAGCCCCTCGGCGAGGTCGTCGACCGGACCGGAATCCGCAAAGCCGGCCGGGTTATCCAGCCAACCTTCTACGACTCCCTCGGCGGTGGCGGCCAACTCCAAAGGGGTGTAGTCGTCTGCGACTCCCACCATGAAGGCCGTCGGCTCATAGACCAGGCGCCACGCTTCGGCCAGTTTGGGGTTCTGCACCAGTGGGCGGGACGCCAGCACGCCGACTCTTAGTGAGTCAGCATCGTGGACAAAGAACGAGGCTTGCCCGAGCATCGACATCGCCCGGAAATACCGCTCGAGGTCAGCGTTGCGGGTGTAATGGCCGCGCGGCTTGAAGAGGCTGTAGTCCACGCAGTTGATGAGCGACGCAGACGGCAGGCACTCCCCGAAGCTGGTGGTCGGCGACGCGGTCAGCTGGGAAGCTTCGAGCGCCAGTTCAACTTCCTGCTCGGCCAGGGGCCCGATCGGACCAATGTCGAGCTCGAGCAAGGTGGCGGTCGCTTCATAGGCCTGTTGGGCTCGAGCGGCCGGCTCCGCGAGGTCGCTCCCGTCCAATTCGATCGTCTGCTCCCGAGTGGCAGCGACCAACCCAAGCACCAGCTCCTCGAGAATGGGAAGAAGCGTGTCTTGTTCGATGTCGCGCAACAGCTTCGAGAAGACCAGATGCAGGAAGTGATATCCGGCATCGGTGGTAACGAAGAACACCTGGCCTTCGTACAGGTAGCTTGCGTAGGCATGCTGAAACTGGCGATACCCGTCGGGCACGATCACGAAACCCTGGGCCAGCAAAGCCGCGGCGACATCGGGGGCGAGAGTCAGCCACTCGGGTTTGAGGACCGCGTCGATTGTTTCCGGTAGCGATGGGCCCGGATAAACCGACCCGTCATCCAGCAGTGGGATCAGGTCGAACGACGCAAAGGCGCCCGGCGATCCGGGAACCATGTCCGACACCACGGCGGGCGGTCGCGCCTCGACTGTCGTGGTCGTTGAAGGCCCCAAGGTCGTCGAGGTGGTGGCCGAGCCTGTCGTGGTCGTTTCGTCAGCCTTGTCTGTACAGGCTGCGGTGATCATCGCCAGCACGATCAGGACAATGAGAACCCTTTTCATTTCCGGCTCCTTCTGAAGTCCGAGCGCCAACAACGCAAGCGAGGATCCCTTCTCAAAGATATCCGGCGCCTTTGGCATCCGCCAGACACAAGTGACCGTCCTTTCACGACCGTTCAACAATCACGGGATCGGTTCGGCCGTCACCATCGACATCCACACATCCCGGCGTTCCCGGCCCCGGCAGCTCGGCGGGGACGGCGAAACCAAACCCCTGCCACACCCAACCACCGGCGGCCACGATGGCGGGATCGTCGAGCGAGTCGAAGGCCAGTGCGAGTGAGCCGTCGCACACCGCCAACCGGGCAACAGGCCGAAAAAGCGTCCCGGCCACCCAAACTTCTTTGAAGTCTCCCGGTTGGTAGACGCCCACATGGGCGCTTTTTCCGAGAAGATCCGCCCATTGCCGGTCCGGGTACTGCTGGTTGACTTCGTTCTCCTGGTAGGGACGGCGATGCGAGATCACCAGATCCTGCCGACTGTCTCCCGTGACGTCACCGGCGGCCGCATCCACAACGTGCCCGCCTACAAAACCGTCTGCGAGGGAAACCGAAGACCCAGCCGGGTTGAGAGAAGAGGTGGCGGTTAGGTTCCACCACTCGAGCCCGAGGAGGACGGCATCACCCTCGGGAAGTCCCCACGTATCGAAGTGGACCAGGCGGTCATGATGTTCTGCCGTCCCCACCCGGTATGCGAAAACTCCCCGCCGATCTGCCAGCACCTCGAGTAATGCCCCTTCCCGCGTCCCGGCGGCGGATTGATCGAACAGGAAGTTACCGAGACTGGTGGCGATCACCGTTGTTCGATCTCCAGCCCCTCGTGTGACGTAGACAGGTTGCATAACGTGGGACCCGTGTCCCCAGACGATGTCGACGCCCCACCCGGCCAGCTTGTCCGCCAGCACCGCCATGCCCGGATCAGCGCCCCCGTAGTATTCGATTCCGCCGTGCACCCCGGCGATGAGAAGATCCACGTCGGCTCGTGCAGACTCAATGGCCGACTGAACCCTCTGCTCATTCCAAGAGGCGATCCCGGGATGGTCGGTGGTAGCGACGGTCCCGGCCAGCGTTGCGTCGAAAGCCAGGAAACCGATCTGAAGGCCATGGGTTTCAAAAACCTGAACCGCGTAGGCCTCATCGATTCGTTCGCCTCCGCCCACCGTCTTCATTCCGGCCGTTTTCGCCGCCTCGATCGTGTCGAGAATCGACAAGCGCCCGGCGTCGCCGGCGTGATTGTTGGCGATGCCGAGCAGGTCGAATCCGGCCGCGGCCAGAGATCCGACTGCAGCCGGATCGGCCTCCAATGCAAACGGGTTGGTAGCGATGTGGGGGCGGAAGGTCAACGGGGACTCGAGGTTGGCTGCCGCAATATCGGCACTTGCCACCACATGACGAATATCTTCGAAAATCCCGAGGGGATCATTGCGGACTATCGAAGCCACGCCCCGGCCCAACATCACATCACCGACCAGCAGAACCGACACGACCGGCCCCTCGGCCACGTGGTTCGGGGTGGCGGCTGTGGAGGGAGGAGAAGTGACGCTGGTCATGGGCGGAGGCAGAAGGGTGGTCGCGGGGGTCATCGGCGGCACAGAAAAGAGCGTCGTCGTAGTGCCCGCGGTAGATCCCGGCGCGAAGCCGGCGCAACCGGCCAGCGCCAAAAGCAGGAGCACCGACAGTACCCGGCTAATCCGCACAAATCTCACCCAACCATCTTGTCAGACACACCCGCTGCGATCGTGGACCTCACAGTTCCTCCGTTCAGTTGCGTCCACGGACGTGGTGTATGGCGGAGGGAAATGCCGCTGAATAGGTGATCACCGCGTCAGCCTCATGGAAGTAGTAGCGACCATGAGGAGGAACGCGGTGATCGACAAGAGGATGGACGCGTTGGCGTGGCTGCGCAAGCAGCTCGAGACCGACGACAACGATTTGTTGCGGGAAATGGTCCGCAGCTTTGCTGAGGGCCTGATGTCAGCGGAAGCCGATGTGGAGTGTGGCGCCGGCTACGGGGAGGTCTCCCCGGAGAGGATCAACCGTCGCAACGGGTATCGGACCCGGCGCTGGGACACCCGGGTGGGCAGCATCGATTTGCGCATTCCCAAGCTGCGAGCAGGTTCGTACTTCCCCGAGTGGTTGTTGGATGCCCGCACCCGCTCGGAGCGGGCCTTCATCCAGGTGGTGGCTGAAGCCTATGTGCGGGGGGTCTCTACCCGTCGAGTCGAAGGACTGGTCGAGGCGCTGGGTATCGCCTCGCTGTCGAAGTCCCAGGTCTCGGAGTTGGCCAAGGACCTCGATGATTTGGTGACCGACTTCCGTAACCGACCCCTCGACGCGGGCCCTTACACCTATGTGTGGGCGGATGCGCTCACCATGAAGGTCCGCGAAGGTGGCCGCATCGTCAACGTCGCCTGCCTGCTGGCGGTCGGTGTCAACGGTGAGGGACACCGCGAGATCCTCGGAGTGGACGTGGCCACCTCCGAGGACGGGGCCGGCTGGCGGGCCTTTTTACGGTCGCTGGTGGCTCGGGGGCTCTCGGGGACACAGTTGGTGATCTCCGATGACCACGCCGGCTTGGTGGATGCCATCGAGATCACCCTGGCCGGGACGAGCTGGCAACGATGCCGCACCCATTACCTGCGGAACCTTCTGACCAAGGTCCCCCGCTCGGCGGAGACGATGACCGCCACCATGGTGCGCACCATCTTCGCTCAACCCTCCGGGGAGGAAGTGTGGGCCCAGCATCGGCGCATCGTTGACCACCTCCACGGTGTGGGACTCGCAGACGCCGCTGACCACCTCGATGCGGCCGGAGCTGAGATCCTGACCTTCACCGGGTTCCCCAAAGCCCACTGGACCCAGATCTGGTCGAACAACCCCCAGGAACGGCTCAACAAGGAGATCCGACGTCGCACCAACGTCGTTGGCATCTTCCCCACTCGAGGCTCAATCATCCGTCTTGTCGGGGCGCTGCTGGCCGAACAACACGACGAATGGGCCATCGCCCGCCGATACATGAGCCTCGACTCCCTGGCCCAGGCTCGCATTCGTCTCATCGAAGCAGACCAACTCGAGGAGGTGACCCCAGCACTCAAAACAGCAACCGGCTAGAAAGAAACCAACGAGGCCGACGCGGTGTCACTCATACACCACATCCCGGGACGTGACCCTCCGTTCTAGCGTGAGAAACCAGCGAATAGCGCAGGAAAGTCACGCCAGAACGGCCGAGGCCCGCCCGGGCGGTAGGGCCTTTCGACCCTGGTGCAACGACCCGTGGTAACTGCAGAATACTCCCCACAATGGGCGCCGCTCCGGGGTGGCACTGGCAAGTTCTCGAGAGAAATCACCGACGCCATCCTCACACGACAGGTTCGGGATGCGGAGCGGTGCCTTGGAACGGCAAGCAGCGAGAGGGCCGGGGGTTCTCGACCCCATTCGATCCCGCACCCCGGCTCTCTTGCTTGCCTTCAACCAATCCCGTTCGCATCGCGACCACAATATGCTCATGGATGCGATGATCCTGTTGGTTGAGGACGACTCCTCGATTCGTGAATTGACCGAAATGGGTTTGCGGGCGGCGGGTTTTCAGGTAGCCACGGCCGCAGATGGCCGATCGGCTTTGGATCGATTCCGAAAGGATCGCCCGGAAGCGGTCATCCTCGACATCATGCTCCCGGAGCTCGATGGTCTGGAAGTCTGCCGGGCGATCAGAGCGGAATCGTCGGTCCCGGTCGTCATGCTGACGGCCCGGACCGATACCGTTGACATCGTGGTCGGTCTGGAAGCCGGCGCCGATGACTACGTGACGAAACCGTTCGAGATGCCGGAACTGGTCGCCCGCTTGCGAGCCGCCCTGCGACGGGCCCGGCAATTGGAACCGACCGAACGACTCACGCTCGGATCGCTCCACATAGACATCGCCGCCCACGCCGTATTCCAGGACGACGAAGACCTGGGCCTCACTCCCACCGAATTCCGGTTGCTCGTTGAGCTAGCCAGGAGACCGACCCAGGTCTTCACCCGCGAGATGCTGCTCGAGCGGGTCTGGGGGTACGGATATTTGGGTGACTCCCGGTTGGTCGACGTGGCCGTCCAGCGCCTCCGCGCGAAGATCGAGCAGGACCCGACCCACCCCTCGTTGATTCACACCGTCCGAGGCGTTGGATACCGGGCCGGGTCGTGAAGACGCGGCGCGGTTTCCGAACCCGGCTGGTCGCAACCTACCTCGGGCTCATTGCCGGCACGGTAATCATGCTCGGGGCAGGCGCATACCTTTTTGTCAGCAGTTCACTGCGGGGACAACTGGTGGAAGACGCGGTGGGACAGACCAGTTTCAACCTGGCAGTGCTGGCCACTGAGTGGCTGGACGATGATCCGACCGCCGCGGAATATGAAGCCAGCCCGCTGGCCGATGCCCTCGGCCTGCGCGGAGCCGCGGACGTCTACGTCGACTTCGGCGATGGTGACCCCTTCCTCTCGAAACCGGTGCTGTTGACCACCCCCGCTCTGGTCTCCGATGACCTAAGAGCGATCGTTGCAGATGGCAACGTAGGTACGGAGTGGGTGGCGGTGGACGGTGTCCCGTTCGTTGTGACGGCCGGCCGCCGGCCTCCGTCGGGCCCCGACTTCTACTTCTTCTATCCGGCAGCTGATATCGAAAACGGTCTCGAGCGCCTTCAGCAGGCGCTGTTCGCCGGTGGACTCGTCCTTCTCCTGGTTGGGGCCATAACGGGAAACTGGGCCGCCAGGCAGGTTCTTCGGCCGGTCCGGCAGGCAAGTGAAGCTGCCCTCGAGATGGCCCAGGGTGATCTCACGGTTCGTCTCGATGCTGTCTCCAGGGATGAGTTCGGCGCCTGGGCCGAGGCCTTCAACCGCATGGCCGGATCGCTCGAGGACACCATCGGTCGACTCGAGGCGGCCCGGATACGCGAACGGAGATTCGTCGCCGACGTGTCGCACGAACTGCGCACCCCCCTGACCGCCTTGGTCAATGAGGCGGCGTTGGTGAAGTCACATCTGGAGGACAGGCCGGGCGATGGAAGCCGGATTGCCGAACTGCTGGTCAATGATGTCGCCCGGATCCGGCGTCTGGTCGACGATCTTCTCGAGATCTCACGCCTCGACGCTGGAGCCCAGGAAACCCGTCCTGAACGGATGGATCTCAGGGAGTTTCTGGCTGCGGTCATCGCCGACCGCCTCCCCGCAGCCCGCTTGTTGGGCGGCCGGGAAGGAATGCCGGTGGACCTCGACCGGCGGCGCCTGGAACGAATCCTCGGGAACCTTCTCGACAACGCCCGCGTTCATGCCGCAGGTCGAGAAGTTGAGGTCTCGGCCGAACGGGAGCCCAGTGCCATCGTCGTGGTGGTCGCCGATCGAGGACCGGGCGTCGATCCGACCGACATCGACAGGCTGTTCGAGCGTTTCGCCGTCGGGGATCGTGCCCGCAGTAGGAGCGGCACCGGACTGGGGCTCGCCATCGCCCACCAGCATGCCCTCCAGATGGGCGGATCTCTTCGAGCTGAAAACCGGCCGGGCGGCGGGCTCACCTTCGAGCTACGGCTTCCCCTGTAGCTGAGTGGTTACCCGACCGTGATGATCCGGCGACGTTTTAGAGCAGCATCCGTCCCACCCCGGTGATCCCCCATCCACGCCAGGATGACGACGACGGCCCGTCCTAGAGTCTGCCCGCCTCGATCTCGGCGATGCGATCGAGGCCGGCCTGTCCACAGAGCATGCCCAGTGAAACTCCTCCTGCTGCCATCCGCTGTTCGACCATCGATTGCAGGGTTCTGTCGGCGAGTAGGTTCGCCAGATGAAACCCGGGACACGTCGTCGCCGCATAGTCGCGATGGCCGGCGATGGTCGAAGGACCGGCTCCAAACCGGAGGGATGCCCACGCCAGCACGTTGGCCAGGGATCCCAGCTGAGCTGTCGGAATGCCCTGTTGGTCGAAGTGACCGTCGCAGCAGACGAGGAAATGCCCGGTCGGGTCGTACTCGGTGAAGGTGTCGCCCCGCGCAAAAACCGGTCTGCCTTCATAGATGTTGCCGTTGGCGTCGATCAAGTAGTGATAGGCAACGTCAGGCCACCCCCTCCCCTGGTGGTAGTTCTGGTACGAGCGGACCCGACGCGGCGCGCCAGTATTGCTGCCCATCACGACGGCGGTGTGGTGGACGGTCATTCGCTCGATCCGATGCTCAACGAGAAGTCCCCGGATGGGAGCGGCGCCCCAGGCGTCCCTGCAAATGACTTCGAGACTGCCCGGCGCAGCTGGTGAACCACCGGTCGTGGTCGTTGCAGCGGTGGTAGCCGTGGTGGTGGTCGCGACCTCTGTGGCGGTCGCCGAAGCTTCGGTGGTGGTGGGCGGAGCTGCGGTTGTCCTTGTCTCGGTCGAGGACGCCGTCGGGGTCGTCATTTCTGTGGTCGTCGATGCGGCTGCAACCGACGACCCCGAAGCAGCGGCTGTGGTTGTCGCGGACGTCGACGCAGCTGCATCAGCCGACCAGGCAGCCTCGGCAGATTGGGGGGAAAGCACGGTGTCGCCGGTTCGCAACCAGGCCCATCCTCCGGCTGCCCCAGCACCGACCAGCACACCAAGCATCGCCAGAAAACTCCGGCGACTGGGTCGTAGTTCGCTCACGGGTGGTGACGGTAGCAGTGAGCCTCCCGATCGCCTCGATTCCCGCCCACGCTCGGTCGTTTTGGGACCTTTGCCCCTGTACGAGAGCAGGATCGACGGCCCAAACTCGCCAAGGAAGGCCCGAAGAAAGCGCACCGTGTTCATATATTATTTCGCGCAGCTGCATCAGCCGTTCGATAAGGTCGAAGAAAGCGTATGCCGGCTCCTCAGAGATCTCACCGGCTGGGCGGATGCGGCATATCGCGACGGCGAAGAACTTCGAGCACGGGTCGGCGTCGGCGGCAAGCGGCCCGTTATCGCCAAGACGGTCACGTTGGATGTCGGGCGCCCGGTTCGGACACCGCACCAGACCACGATTCCGCTCTCGTGGAAAGCGACCGGAACGCCCGCTTTGTTCCCGCAGATGAACGCAGATCTCACGGTTGCCCGACTGGGACCGGACATGGTCCAGATTGGTTTTAGCGGATCCTATGACGCTCCTGGAGGCTCGGTCGGACAGGCAATCGACGAGGCGCTCCTGCATCGAATCGCTGAATCAAGCGTCAAGGGCTTCGTGGATCGCATCGCCGAAGCTGTCGGCAACGGCGTCGCTTGAGCGGTCGGGCAGCCGCCACCCAACTCGGTCGATCGATTGAGCCATCCGATCCACGAAACTCTTGACGCTTGCCTCTGCTACCCGGTGCAGGACGGCTCGGTCGAGGGCTCGTCCGAGCGGCCCCAGCGGAGGGGCGTACGTGCCGCGCATGGCGATCTGACACAGCTCGGGGCCAACGGTGGCCACAATCAGGTCTGCGTCGAGTTTCGGGAATAGGCCCGGCGTACCGGTCGCTTCCCATGCAAGGCGTATGGTCGTTTGCTGTTCACCTCGCCGCGGGATTCCCGAGATGAGCTGGACGGCCTTGGCCAGGACGGGATGGCCATGCCTCAGAGCGATCCTGTCGATCCTATCCCCGAGGTTCTCACCCTCCCGGTGGGGAGCGTTGGCAAACGGACCAGTGTTGGTGAGCTGTGTCACCAGCGAGGACTCAACTTCGTTGAAGGGACGGTTCACGCGAACGAAGTAGTAGACGAACATCAGCGTGCTCCGAACCCCATTTTCTCTGAACAACCGGGGGTGCGCCTCCTCAGATCCCAACCTACGCTTGTCGGAGCGATCGAACTACGGCCGATAGTCCCGACCCGGCCGGATGTAATGCTCAACGGACCAACCGGGAATCCGGCCGAAAGAGACCTGCACTGTCACCCCTGCACTACTCGGAGGCGGGTGCGACCGATCGCCTGGGGGTTACTCGCCGATGACCGACCAAGAATCGGTAAAACGCCACCAGCATCACTGATCCGATCATCGCTTCCGATGCGACCCGATACCAGCCGGCTGTCGCGTCGGTACCGGCCAGGGCACCGTGGACCGACACCAGCCAGAACAGCGCGAAACTGGTCATGTGGATCTGCTTCCACAAAGGTTTCGGCAGTTTCTTCATGAGCAGGGAGGTGCCCTCAACGGCAATCAGCAGATAGAGGCCGACCACCCCGAAGGCAACCGCCACCGGACGCCACTCCGAGGTTCCGGGTATCAGGAGATCGACCCAAGCGAACTCGACGTAGGAATCGAGCATAAGACCCGCCAGATGGATTCCGACGAAGATCACGCTCAGACCGCCCAGCCAGCGATGCAGGGAGAGAAGCCACGCCGGGCGCCGGCGTTCCCGAAGAATCCCCGTGGAGAGGAAGACACCCCACAGGGTGGCGAGTGTCAGCAAACCCCAGGCCACCATCCCCGACGAACGAGCCAGGTACCAGTAGATGTGTTCGTTCACAGGAATGCCCCCAGACTCGACGAGACCTCGAGTGTTCGGTCAGATTTCACGACCAGTCCCGATAGGCCGGCGTCTTCGATCATTTGCAGGGCGTCGAGCGGCGTCGCGGCGAGCATGGCCACCTTGGAGAAAGCTTCGGCCATCCATCCGCTGCCCGCCACGACGCTGGCGGCAACTATGCCATTCGTGGGACCGTCTCCGGTTCGTGGATCGATGAGGTGGTGTTCGGCTTGTCCCAGGTGAACCCAGCTCCTGATCAAGGTAGAAGATGAGGCAATAGCTCCTGCAACCATTCGTACAGTGGCGATGGCCAGTTGAGGGGCGAAGGGATCCTCAATGTCGACAACCCAGGAATCCGTTTCCGGAGCCTGACCCCGAACACGAAGATCCCCTCCCAGGTTGACCAGTGCACCGGATGCTCCGGCTTGGATCATCTCTTCTGTCACGATGTCGGCCGCCAGACCCTTGCCGATGCCACCGGCGTCGAAACATGTGCCCTCCGGCAGGCGCACGGCATTGAGCATCGGGTCGATATCGATTCCATGGCAACCGGGCGCGGCACCTGCCTTCGGGTGCCCGACGATTCTGCACTCCTCACCTGTGCCGTAGCGGTTGGACGTGGTGCTGGCCGCCATCACCGCGGTGGGCTGGGTGGTTGCCAGGTCCGTGACCAGACCGATCGAGCGGCTCCGGCACGGGGCTCTCCTGGTCGGTGAGGGCAACCTCGAAGTTCACATCGAAGTGGGTGATGCTCCGGTGGAGTTGTCGGAACTGGCGGAGGCGTTCAACCACATGGCCTTTCGCCTCCAGGAACTGCTCAATCGCCACCGGGATTTCGTCGCCGACGCATCCCACCAGCTCCGCACCCCATTGACCGCTCTGCGGTTGAGATTGGAGAACGTGGAGGACTCGATCGGACCTGAGGGTGAGAGCGACTTCCGGTGGGCTCTGCGCGAGACCGATCGACTCGGCGACGTGATCGACCAGCTTCTCCAACTTGCCCGCGTGGAGGAGGGAGGAAAAGAAATGGCGGCGATCGAGGTCACTCAGCTCATTCGAGATCGGGCCGATACTTGGTCTACCGTGGCGAACCAATCTGACGTTGAGCTGGTCGTTGAGGCTCCGGCGGACAGCTGGATTTCTGCAGTAGCGGGAACGATTGAGCAGATCCTCGACAACCTGCTTTCGAATGCGCTGAAGGTAGCGCCTCCCGAATCGACCGTCACCCTGCGGGTCGTGCCGGTTGGCCCGTCCGTCGCGATCCATGTCATTGATGAGGGCCCTGGATTGACCGAAGCGGATCGCCTCAACGCTATGCAGCGATTCTGGCGAGGAACGGCGGAGGGGACCGGACTGGGCCTGGCAATTGTTAACCGGCTGGCTGAAGCGTCCGGCGGAACGGCGCGCCTGGATCCGGGCGCATCCGGCGGCGTTGACGCCGTCATTACATTCCCGGCCGTCTCTGCGGGAACCGCGCACACATCCTCGCGACGCGCCAACCGGCCGGCCACGACCAAGCAACCCGACCGGACCTAACCCAAAGGTGGCGAATCTGCGCTTCGAGCGGTCCTGGCCAGACGCCGGGCCTCACGAAGAGGTTCCGGGGTCCGATTAGCGGCCGTCGCAGTCAAGATCACGGTTCGAGCCGTCTCGGGTGAGGTTCTCCATCCGGCATGGACGGCTAACGGCCGGCCACCAGACCTGGTGCGCACCCAATACCCAACCACCTCTTCGCCGAGGAAGAGCGGGGCGGTCGCTTCCCGACCGTCCGAATGCGGCCAGTCACCGGTGGCCACAAGCGGACGGTGGGTCACTCCCACCGTAGGGGTACCCAATACCGCTCCCAGGTGCAGTGCCAGCCCGGCCCGCCGGGGGTGATCACGTCCGGTGGCGTTGACGAGAAGCACATCGGAGGGTTCGTCCAGCGCCCACACTGCAGTCTCCAGAATCGGACCCTCACGAAGGGCCAGGTACCCACTGCGATACGGCCCGCCGGCTGCGCCTGTCACGCTCACCCCCGCGATGAGCCGACCCTCCCGCATCAGGGCCGCGCCTGCCCACCCGACGTCCCCCTCTCCACCGGACCCATATCCGCCTCGCCCGAAGCACACGAAGACGCCACCGGTAGATCCGCCATCGGTCGGTGGATACCACGGGTCCGGCGACGCAGCGGCGAAGGCCTCCTGGAGGCGAGAGAGCTCCGCGATGGACGCCGGCCATATCACCTGCCAAGCGTATGCCGAGCTGTCGGGCTTATACACGGCGACTTCAGGTGGTGTGCGCGACGGGTTGGTCTTTTGGAGGTGAGGTATGACCCGTAGGATTTCGTGGTTGGTGGCGCGGGAGGCGTTGTTGGCGTTGGCTCGGGGGGCCACGATTGGTCAGGCGGCTGGGCTGGTGGGGATATCACCGCGGGCGGTTGACCGGTTGGTCGGCGAGCATGGCCGGATGAGTTATGTAGCTGATTACAGGTCTCGTCCGGGGGTGTTGACACCGGGTGAGCGGGAAGAGATCCGGATAGGTATCGACCGGGGTGAGTCTGATACTGAGATAGCGGGCCGGTTGGGTCGGGATCGTTCCACGGTGTGGCGGGAGATTCGTAACAACGGTGGCCGGCTCAGGTATTCGGCGTTTCGGGCTCATGATCAGGCTGCCCGCCGGGCGAGGCGGTGTCGTTCGATGTGGTGGGAAACCCGACCGGAGGTGTGGAACGAGGTCCAACAGTTGCTTGGGTTGTGGTGGTCACCGCAGCAGATCTCTGGGTTGCTTCGCATTGGGCATCCTGATGATGCATCCTGGTGGGTGTCGCACGAGTCGATTTATCAAGCGATCTATGTTCAGGGCAGGGGTTCGTTGCGTAAAGAACTCGCCCAGTGTTTACGGACCGGGCGGGCGGAACGTCGACCCAGATCCAAATCCGGCACCGAGCGGGGCCGGATCCCCGGCATGGTCAACATTTCGGAGCGACCCGCCGAAGCAGCCGACCGGGCTGTTCCTGGGCATTGGGAAGGCGACCTGATCATCGGCAAGAACGGGAAATCGGCCGTCGCTACGTTGGTCGAACGGTCAACAAGGTTCGGGATGTTGATCAAAGTGGATAACCAAACCGCCGAACACGTCACCCAGCGGCTCGCTGAACACGTGCAACGGTTACCCAAGGAACTGTTCAAATCTTTGACCTGGGACCAGGGCAAAGAAATGTCCCGTCACACCAAATTCACCATCGATACCGGCATTGACGTGTTCTTCTGCGACCCGCACTCACCATGGCAACGAGGCAGCAACGAGAACTTCAACGGGCTCGTCCGCCAATACCTCCCCAAAGGAACCGACCTGTCAGTCCACACCCAAGACGACCTCGACAAAATGGCACAATCTCTCAACACAAGACCAAGAATGACCCTCGACTGGGAAAATCCAGCCGAACGACTAAACCAACTCGTCGCGGTCAACCCTTGAAACCGCCCACTCAAACCAACGCCCATTCGGAGGACCGCTTGTTGGACGCTGCGAAAGCCGCTCTGCGAAAGGCCGTGCGGCCGGTCACATTCTCGGGAGCCGGCCTCAGCGCCGAGTCTGGCATCCCGACTTTTCGTGAGGCGCAGACGGGTCTGTGGGCGATGTACGACCCGATGGCGCTGGCCAGCCCCGAAGGCTTCGCCACCGATCCCGAATTGGTCGTCGGCTGGTACAACGAGCGCCGACGCAACGTCGCTTCGGCTCAACCAAACGCCGCCCATTGCGCCATGGCCGGGCGCCAGGACATCGTGCACGTAACCCAGAACGTCGACAACCTGCTCGAACGGGCCGGTGCCAACGACGTTGTGCACCTGCATGGTTCGCTCGACCGGGACAAGTGCAGCGGCGGATGTGGCCACCGCGAGGACATCGACCTGGCAAACCCTCTCCCCCTTCGTCCTTGTCCGCTCTGCGGCCACTGGATGCGGCCCGACGTTGTGTGGTTCGGTGAACAGCTGCCGCGCGTCGGTTGGCTTCGGGCCGACCAACTGGCGGCCGAAGCCGACGTGTTTGTCGTGATCGGGACCAGCGCCCAGGTCTATCCCGCCGCCGGGCTGATCGCCACCGCCCGAAGGGCGGATGCCATCGTGATCGAGGTCAACATCGAACCCGGTGCCACCCCGGGCATCCAGCTCACCGGTCCGGCCGGCCGGATCGTGCCCGAGCTCCTCAGTCTGTAGATCGCTGATGTTCGCCCCAATAAGGCTCCCCTACCCCACCCCGGCTACGCCGAGGGAGCCCACGTTGGGGACCACCTCACGGTGTCGGCCTGTCGCGCAACCGACGCCCTCCGGGTGAACTATTCCCAGGGGCCACCGAAGGCGTCGAACCGGAGAGGGTGGGACGAAAGCCAAAAACGAGAAACCAAAAACCAGCCCTACTTCTTGGCGGCCTCGTAGTAGGGATTCGATCCGGACGCATGGTCCGTCACGTCGATAACCTGCCCGATCTCAGGAATCGCGTCTCGGAGGATCCGTTCAATGCCCTGCCCGAGCGTGACGGCCGCCATACCGCAACCCTGACAGCCACCCATCAGCCGTAGATACACGTCGGCGCCTTCAACGCCGACCAACTCCGCCGCACCGCCGTGACCGGCGATGGCGGGATTCACATGGCTGGCCAGCACTTGAGCCACCTGGTCGGCCAGAGGTCCCGTCAATTCACCTACCGGCCCGTTGCCGATAGCCGGGCTGGGGCCGTTGGGATTGTCCATCGCCAGGCCCTGGGCGGTGAGATCCAGAGAAGCTCCGCGCAGTTTCTCGACGTCGTCAAGGGGAATGGCGATCACGAGATCCCCGTGCCGTTCGAAATGATCGGTCGTGGGGCGATCGCTCACCGGTACAAAACTCAGCTCGTACGCGAATTGAGCTTCCCGGATGCCGGTTACCTCAACCAGAAGCGCATATTCTTCGTCCCCCGGTTCCAGATCACGGATCTCAATAATCTTGCCGCGGGCAGCCTCTGACAGGGACAGGATAGATTCGTCGGTCATGCAGCCTCCGTAGGGATGGCATGCTACCTGCTGTATGCGACTTACGGAGCTGGCGCACCTAGTACCCAGCGCACCAAGTACTCGGTACCGGCCAAAGCAAGAACACTCC
>JAOTUY010000055.1 GCA_029863625.1 Acidimicrobiia bacterium | reverse complement strand
GTCGTCTCGGTGGATCGGCTGAGCGACCAGTCTGGGAAGTGTCCCCTGCGAGCGCTCGCCGTTTACCGCGTCGAAACCGAAAGCGATCCCCAGTATGGGTGCCAGGAACCCAATGAACACAAAGAACGAGAACGGGATCGGATCGTTGGAGATGGTGAACAGGCGGAGAAACAGGGCCGGGCTTCCCGACGCTTGCGGAGCTACGTCGCGTATCCCGGACGCTGCTGCGTGCACGGCGCCCGCCGCGGCCAGGGCGAGGATGATGAGCAGCACGATGAAGCGCGCTGACAGCAGATGATCGGCCAGCTCCTTGCCTGCCACCACCCTCCAGCCGTGGGACGGTTGACGAAACTTAGTGACCGTCGTCATTGACTTGCCTCCTGTTTGAAGTAGTGGTGATAGATGTCGGCGAGGTCGGTCCCCAACCGTCGAACATGCCATACGCTCAGGTCGCCGGCGATGGCAGCCTGTACGATCGCCGGAACGGTGTCCGCCTCGGTCGTCAGGTGCCACAGCCGATCGGATCTGCCGTTCGGACGCTCGACCCGGCTAACTCCGGGAACGTCCTGCAAAGCCTTCTCCACTTTGTCCATATCTCCATCTCCACTTACCCCAAGCTCCACGGTGACCAGCCCGTTCCGAGCGACAAGCTGATCGGGTCGTCCCTTGGCGATCAGCTTGCCTTGGACAAAGATGCCCACCCGATCGCATACCGCCTGCACTTGATTGAGCAGATGGCTCG
The DNA here is from genome assembly GCA_029863625.1 of Acidimicrobiia bacterium. GTDB lineage: Bacteria > Actinomycetota > Acidimicrobiia > Spongiisociales > UBA4744 > UBA4744. Next base: position 17,462 of record JAOTUY010000055.1, on the reverse strand, counting down.
ACAGCAGCAGGGTGACCCCCCGCTCCTCAGCCAGGAAACGTATCAACCGGAGAATCTCCGCCACGCCCTCCGGATCTATAGCCATGGTGGGTTCGTCGAGGATCAGTATCTGTGGGTCCTTTACCAGGGCATCGGCCAGGCCAAGACGCTGCAGCATCCCCCGTGAGTAGGTGCCGGCCGGGGCGTCTCCCGCCTCAGCCAAACCCACCTCGGTGAGCAACGCAGCGATTCTCCGTTCTGACGCTTCTTTGGGCAGGCTGTTCAGCCGGGCGGTGTAGCGGAGGTTCTGACGGCCGGTCAGCGAATCGTAGAACCCCACGTTGTCCGGCAGGTACCCAACGATCCGCTTTACATCGAGCGGTTTCCTCGTTGGGTCCAGCCCTGCCACCTGCACTGTCCCCTCGCTCGGCTCAGACAGACCGAGCAGCATGAGGATGGTGGTCGTTTTTCCGGCCCCGTTAGGTCCGAGCAGCCCGAACACCTCCCCTGTGTCTACTTCCAGGTCGAGATGGTCGACCGCCGTTAAATCGCCGTACCGTTTCGTCAGGCCTTTGGCGACGATGGTTGTGCTGGCAGCCATTCCGCTCACCTGCGTCCGAATCGCTGAAACACAACTCCCAATCCGATAATCGCCGCCACGATGAGACCCAAACCGACGGCACCCCAGAGTCCAGAAGTTTTCACGGTCGCCCGCAACTCAACGTTGGCCTTCACCTCCGGGACCGACGAACGTAACGTCACAACGTAATCGCCCGCCACGGCGTCGTTCGACGGCGTGATGATGGCAGTGAGCTGGACAGTGTCACCCGCTGCCACCGTGGCCAGGCTGGTGGAATCGAACGCCACGTCCCATCCAGAAGGGGATGTGGCACTCAGCTGCACATTGTTGAGGGGCGCCGATCCGGTGTTGACGAGCACCAGAGGTACTTCGGTTGCGCGGCCTGCCTGCACGTCGGCGTTGAGGCGTTGATCGGGAGTCGACAGCGACGCCGAGTAGCTCCCGGTGACCTCGACGGTCAGGTCAGCGCTGGCGGTCACTCCCGAACCGATCGCCTCGACGGTCAGCGGATACGTGCCCGCCGGCGTATCGGCTGGAGGTCTGGCGTCGACCGAAACTCGGCTCGATCCACCTCCGGCCACGGTGAGGGTTGTCGCCCGCGCTTCCCCGGACGGTTTGACCTCGATCGTCCATCCTTCCGGACCCCTCGAATCCAGCGAGAATTGGATCTCCTCTGGTGTTTGGTTGTCGAGATTGAGGTCGAAGGTGAACGTTGCGTCAGAGGGCCCCTTCAGCACCGGAAAATCGGAGGCGAGTGTCACGCTCCCACCAACGGCTTCAGCGACTCGCAGATCGAGTTCCAAAGATGATCGACCGGCATCGGCATCCGCAACCACGACGATCCGGTACGCACCCTGGGGCTCCTCTGCAGGTACCTTTGCCTCTAGCTTGAGGCTCGGCATGTTTTCCTGGTCGACAATCACCTCATCCACCACAAACCCTCCGCCGCGAACACTCACCGACCATCCCTCGGGAGCTTCCCCGATCGACAGGCCGACGCGCGTCCCCTGGGGAGCTTCAATCGCCAGCGGGAACGAGGCCGTCTCGCCCGGCTCAACCGCCACTCCCGCGTAGGGAGTGGAGAGCCACACTCCCGAGATGGCCGCCTGGGCGCCGGCCGGCATGGTCAGCACGCCGAGGGTGGTAGCCAAAAGGAACAGGATGCTACCGGCACCACCTACCAGTTTCGTGAACACAGTGTCCTCCTTGCGCGCCTCCCAATCGGCGGAAGGCACCCATCGATGATCGTTGCCTGTTTACCAATAGCTCGAAGGGGATAAAGGCACCGTAAAGGGTTTGTCACAAATGAACGCGGTGGCGCGGAACTCGTAGCATGAGAGCGAGACGAGCTTCGCCGCTTCGGTCGAGGTGTGGCATGCTTGTGTGCGACGTCAAAACCGAGCGATACTCGGTGCGATGTGTATGTATTCCCAGAATATTGGGATACCACGTTCCGTGGATGTGGTCAGCTGGTGTGGTTGCGGTCGGGTTGGTAGCGGTTGGAGAGGAGCCACTCGAAGATCTCGTGGCGGAGGAAGGTCAGTTTACGGCCACCCGGTTTGCGGTGGGCGGGGATGACCCCCTCCCGCACCCAAGCCCGAACGATCTGCTCATTGGTGTTCAACAATTCGGCCAGCTGTTTGGTATCCAGCACCGCCGGCACCTCGGGGTACCAACGCTCATAGTCGATGGTCCCACCCCTCACGTTTCGTCCCGTTCGGTGTCGTCGGGTGCTTCCTCGTCGTTGTCGGGTTCCACTCGGCTCAAGGCGTCGATGACTTCGTCGCGGAAGAACCGGTACTGCTGTCCCCACCGCAAGGCGGGGAGCTCTCGCCGATGGACCTTGTCACGGACGTCACCGATGGTGCTGTGCATCATCTCCGCCACGTGGGCGGTGGTCAGCAGTGGGGGATAGAGACGCCGCAGTTCGTCGGCTGGGTCTGGTTTGCTCATCACCCACCAATATTACTCAACGTTGTGACAGAAGGAAATGATTTTGAATCCGGACGAGCTGCGTTGGGCGCCTATTCGGCGCCTATCGCACGTTGAACCAGGCGTGACGGCCCGTGACCGTTCGGGAAGCAGGAGGACGAATCCCCTGGTAGAGGCGCATTTCTCGGTAGGGTTAGGAATGAGCGAAAAAGGGTCGAGACGGCTCGACGATAACTGGGGGTCCATCACGCTGCCTTGCTAGGGGTCGGTTTGGTCATCGGAGGCTGTAGTCGATTAGGACGGAGCCATCGTCGAAACGACGTGTTGTGTGGAGTGCGAGGTCGACCCGCGCTGCGTCGGGGAGGGCAGAGGTGCCTCCACCCACGATCGTCGGGACCAAGCGCAGTACGTACCGGTCGACCAGACCTGCCCGGATGGCCTCGGCAGCGAGGCCAGCGCCGCCGATGGACAGGTCGCGGTCGGCTCTGTCTTTCATGGTCTGTACCACTTGGGGGTCGAAGGTCCGCTCCAGGCGGGTCCGCGGTTCCGACACGCCGTCCAGTGTGGATGAGTAGACCACCTTGTCGGTAGCCCGCCACGCCTCAGCGAACTCGCGTTGTGTCTCGGGGAGGTTGTCGAGGACAAATGTGTCCCACGCCCTCATCGTCTCATACATGCGCCGGCCGCAAAGGAAGGTGCCGACCGATCGCTGGAGGCCGTTGAAGAAGGCGTGCGCGTCTTCAGATGGCTGTGTCCAGTCGAAGTTGCCATTGTCGTCGGCGATATAGCCGTCGAGTGATGCGCTGATGGCGTAAATGAGGTCGGCCATGGAATCCTCCCGATTCGTCTTGCCTATTCAGTATGGACGACAGAAGTAGCGTCGCCGACTCTCAGCTGATCCACCGTGCCAGCACCGGAGGCTGGGGCAGCGGCCGCCGGTCGGCGCCTCTGGTGCTGAGCCCGTCGAGGTAGATGTCGAGGTGGCGGTGGGCGAGGGCCCGCTCGTCGTCTCGAGACAGCCCGACCGTGAGCGGGCGGGAGAACCGGATGACGGCGAAGGCGATGTCGGCGAGGCGCGTCTCGGGACGGACGCTGCCGTCGGTTCGACCGCGATCGAGGATCGCCCCCAGCAGCGCATCGATGCGGTGTCGCTGGGCTGCCCAGTCCGCGTCGTGGAGCAGCGGCATGACCAGGTTGAGCACTCCGACACCGATCCCTATGGCGTCGTGCGCGTACCTGGCGAGGGTGTCAAAGCCGTCGCCACCGGATGCCAGGGCGCCCTCGGCCGCGGCGGTCGTGAGGCCGAGCGCGTGCTCGGCAACGGCATGCAGCAGGCGATCCCGGTCGGGGAAGTGCCGGTAGAGGGTGGCGATGCCTACATCGGCCCTACGGGAGATGGCGTCGAGCGGGGGTTCGGCGCCGACCTCGAGGATCACCTCGATGGCCGCTTCGAGCAAGCCCTCCCGGTTGCGTCTCGCGTCGGCTCTCATCGTGGCCACCACCGCTTGCCATACTTGCCAGATCGCATGAAACGGAGCATAATCCTCCGATTACAGTGAAGGCAAGTATGAGGACGGCAGAGACCCACGACAACACCGACAAGCGCGAAGGACGCCCGGACGCCACGAGTTCGGTCAGCTCCGAACTCGACTGGCCAGTCGTCGGCCTCGGCGACGTCGAGAGAGCCTCGGTGCAGGCCGTGGGCGGGAAGGGAGCGACCTTGGCCAAGCTCTCAAAGGTCGAGGGCCTGCGAGTCCCAGACGGGTTTTGCGTCACCACGGCGGCCTTCCGGCGGATCGTCGCAAGCCTGCCCGCCATCGACGCCGACCTCGATCAACTGGCACACCTGGTGCCGGATGACGTCGAGGACCTCGGCGAGGTCGCGGCAAGGGTACGCCGAGCGATCGAGCACGCCCGTGTGCCTGAAGACCTCGCCGAAGCCATCAGCGGCGCCGTCATCGACTGGGGTGAGAGCGCCGCGTACGCGGTCCGGTCGAGCGGCACCGCCGAAGACCTGCCGTCGGCGTCGTTCGCAGGCCAGCACGACACGTACCTCAACGTGGTGGGCGTCCCGGCGATCCTCGAGCACGTCCGCCGCTGCTGGGCGTCGCTGTTCTCCGAGCGGGCCGTGGCTTACCGCACGCGGAGCGGCATCGACCACCGGCAGGTGGCGATGGCTGTGATCGTGCAGCACATGGTCCGGCCCCGCGCCTCGGGTGTCCTGTTCACGGCGGATCCCGTGACCGGCAACCGCAAGGTCGCCACTGTCGAAGCGGTCTTCGGTCTCGGTGAGGCGCTCGTGTCGGGCACCGAAAGCGCGGATGCCTGCCGGGTCCGCGACGGCGAGGTCGTCGAGCGATCGGTTGCGACGAAGCGCGTCGCCATCCACGCAGCATCCGAGGGCGGCACCGTCATGGAGCCCCTCGAGCCCACGCGACAGGCCGAGCCCGTGCTTAGCGACGAGGAGTTGCTAGCGCTGGTCGAGCTCGGCCGACGGATCGAGGCCCACTTCGGTACTCCGCAGGACATTGAGTGGTGCCTCGTCGACGCCTTCGAGGTCGTCCAGAGCCGACCGATCACTATGCTGTTCCCGATCCCCCCGGCCAGCGATGACGCCAACCATGTCTATGTCTCGGTTGGGCACAATCAGATGATGACCGACGCGACGAAGCCGCTCGGGCTGTCGGTGTGGCAGATGACGACGCCCGCCCCGATGTCAGAGGCCGGCGGTCGTTTGTTCGTCGATGTCACGGCCCGCTTGGCTGCCCCGTCGAGCCGGGCCGACTTCCTCGAACTCTCCGGCAAGACGGATCCCCTGGTCCGGGACGGGCTGCAGACCGTCCTCGATCGTGAGAACTTCATCCCGTCGCTGCCAGATGATGGTCCAGCACCGCCGCCGGCAGTCGGTGCCACTGTCCAACTCGACGCCGACCCTGCCATCGTCAGCGAGCTGATCGATCAGAGCGAGGTTTCGATCGCCGCATGCCGACGCGACATCGAGACCAAGTCCGGCGCGGAGCTGCTGGACTTCATCCTGTCTGACATGCAAGAGCTGAGGCGCTTGCTGTTCGATCCGCGAAGCCGCCAGGTCTTCATGACGGCCATCGAGGCCACGTGGTGGATCAACCAGCATCTGCTCGACTGGCTGGGCGAGAGGAACGTCGCCGACACCCTTACGCAGTCCGTTCCCCACAATGTCACGTCCGAGATGGGGCTCGCGCTGCTCAACGTCGCCGACGCGATCCGGCCGTACCCCGACATGGTGGCCTTCCTCCGCGGCGTCGACGACGATGGGTTCCTCGACGAACTGGACGGGTTCGACGGTGGACCTGATGTGCGCGCCGCCGTCAAGGGCTTCCTAGACAAGTACGGCATGCGCTGTGCCGGCGAGATCGACATCACCAGACCTCGTTGGAGCGAACATCCGACGGCCCTTCTGCCGTTGATTCTCGCCCATGTCAAGAACATGGAGCCGGGCGAGGCACAACGCCGCTTCGACGAAAGGCGCCGAGAGGCCTCCACCAAGGAACGAGAACTGCTCGAGCGACTGAGCACCTTGCCCGACGGAGACGAGAAGGCCGCACAGACCACCCAGATGATCGACCGCGTCCGGACGTTCATCGGATACCGGGAGTACCCGAAGTACGGCATGGTCAGGCGATACTTCATCTACAAGCAAGCCCTGTTGGCGGAAGCTGAGCGCCTCGTCGAGAAAGGAGTGCTCCGTGAGAAGGAGGACATCTTCTACCTCCGGTTCGAAGAACTCCACGATGTTGTGCGCACCAACCACGTCGATGAAGAACTCGTCGATCAACGCAAGGACGCTTTCCGTTCGTACCAGGCTCTCACCCCTCCCAGGGTGCTCACCTCGGACGGCGAGGCTGTCGCCGGTGCCTTTCGACGCGACGATGTGCCGAGCGGTGCGCTGGCCGGCCTGGCGGTGTCGGGCGGGACGATCGAGGGCCGAGCCCGCGTCGTCCTGGACATCGGGGATGCCGATCTCGAGCCGGGCGACATCCTGGTCACCACCTACACGGACCCCAGCTGGACGCCGCTATTCATTTGTGCCGCAGGCTTGGTCACCGAGGTCGGCGGGATGATGACCCACGGTGCAGTCATCGCACGCGAGTACGGCCTGCCCGCCGTCGTCGGCGTCGACCACGCCACCCGGCGGATCGAGGGCGGGCAGCGCATCCGCGTCGACGGGACCCGGGGCTACGTCGAGATCCTCACCCCGTGAGACGCCGCCCGACCGCCACACACGAAGGATCCACAGCCTTGTCCCAGGTGGTCCGCGTCCCGGGCTGATCACCGACGACAGGCAGAAACCGCTCGCTGATTCCAGCCGAGCCAAACCCCCCGATCAGGCGTCCAATCCGGGACGTCTTCTACCGATCCTTCTACCGGGTTCCGACCGTCGGAGTCCAGGAAGGAGAGGATCGTGAAAGGCTACGTGGCGCGAAAAGGTGACCGTTGGTATGCAGTCATCTACGAAGGACTGGATCCGGTCACCGGCAAGGAACGGCGCAGCTGGCATCCAGCCGGTACCAGCAAGGCCGATGCAGAGCGTATGGCGTCCACCATTGCCGAGAAGCTGAACGGACGCAACGATGGGGCTCGGTCGCTCACCTTCGGCGTCTACCTGACAACGCGCTGGCTGCCTGGCAAGAAACTGGAACTGGCGCACAGCACCTGGGACGGGTACCGCCGCAAGGTCGAGCTTCACGTGCTCCCTTCACTGGGCCGGATCCCGATCCGTCGGCTACGGCCCCATCATCTCGAAGCGCTGTACGACGAGAAGCTGCACCCACAGAACGGCAAGCGGCCCCTGGCACCCAAGACGGTGTTGGAGGTTCATCTCATCATCCGCGGTGCCCTCAACGACGCCGTGCGGCGCGGAGTTGTGTCCCGCAACGTGGCGTTGCTGGCGTACGCGCCAAAGGTTCGGTCGATTCCCAAGGTCGAACAGCAAGCGTGGACGGCCCAGGAACTGCAGGCGTTTCTGCGTGCCGCGGCCGGGCATTGGCTGTTCCCGGCGTTCTGGCTGCTCGCAAACACCGGACTGCGACGTAGCGAGTTGCTCGGCCTGCAGTGGGACGACGTCGACCTTGACGCCGCCACTCTGTCGATCAACCGCGGTCTCGTCTCCGTCGGCTACCAATTGCATGAGTCGCGAGGCAAGACCAGCAACTCACGACGAGCGATCGACCTCGACCCCACCACCGTCGAAGTCCTCACTGCATGGAAAGCGTGGCAAGCCATCGAACGAGCCGCTGTGGGGATAGAACCGCGGGATAGGTGTTCAGCGCCGTCGAGGGCAACCCGATCCACCCCCACTCGATCTCGCAGGTCTTTGAACGAATCTCTGCTCGAGCCGGTGTCCCGAAAATTCGGCTCCACGACATCCGACACACCCATGCCACCCTGCTCATCAAAGCCGGAGTACCGGTCAAAGTGGTCAGCGAACGACTCGGACACGGCAACCCGGCCTTCACCATCGACACCTACCAACACGTCCTACCCGGCATGCAAGTCGAAGCCGCATGTGTCTTCGAGAACCTGATCGCCAGCGGCCGGTAGAAGACCCGGTAGAAGCGGCGGTCGAACAGTGTCAGAAGACGGTAGAAGCCTCGGCCAGCAAGTCGCTGACCGGGGCTTTTCGTAGCGGGGGCAGGATTTGAACCTGCGACCTTCGGGTTATGAGAGGCTGTTTTCGCTTCTCGTCATGTCGCGTTCTTTCCCCTCCTATCGCACCCTCTCGCGCGATGGGCGCGCGATGGACGGGCCCTTGACAGCGGACCCTCGACAGAGGAGGTCGGCGCATCCTTGCCTCCCTGGGCCAGTCGAGTCGCACCCATCGAAGAAGCATGGCGTTGACGGCGAGGATCACCGTCGGCAGGCTCAAAGACTGCGCCGCGATGGGCCGGGTTCCGGACCCAAGCCAAGTTCTCTGGCCACAACTAACGATCTCGGGCTGCGTGTAGCTCGGCCTCAGGCCAGCGGCAGGGTCACCACGAAGCATGCGCCGGTCTGGTGATCGGGATCGATTGCGACTGTCCCGTGGTGACGTTCGATGATCTCGCGAGTGATGGCGAGACCGAGTCCGGTACCGCCCGTCGCCTGGGTCCGAGAGTCGTCGAGCCGGCCGAACCTCTCGAATACGAAGTCCACCCGATCGGATGGGATTCCGGGTCCATCGTCTGCAATGGTGAGGACCGCCGTGTCGTCTCGCTCGGCGAGGGTCACGGTGACCGTGCCGATGGCGTGGCGCCCGGCATTCTCACACAAGTTCATGATGGCCCGGGTCAGTTGCCGGGCGTCCCCGCGAACCTGAGCACCCGAGACACCCGACACGTCCACGAGGATCCGTCCCTCCGCTTTGAGCCTCTCCGCCTCCCGGAAAACGACGTCGTCGAGGTCGACGAGTTCCCATTCAAGGGAGACTTGCCCACCATCTGCGCGCGCCAGGTGGAGTAGATCCTCGACGAGGCGCTGGAGCCCGATCACCTCCTCAAGCAAGCCCTCCAGGACTGCTCGGTCTTCAACGTCGGTGACAGCCAGCCTCACCTCGACCTCAGTCCGCAATCGGGTCAGTGGGCTGCGCAGCTCATGAGAAGCATCGGCGACAAAACGCTGCTGGCGGTCCACCGAGGCTTCCACCCGGTCCAGCATCTGATTCATCGTTCGGGCAAGCCGCCCAATCTCGTCGTCGTGGCCTGGTTGGGGAACCCTTCGGTGAAGGTCGGAGCTGCCGATCTCGGCCACCTCAGACCTGATCGCCTCCACCGGCTCGAGTGTCCTGCGCACCAGCCACCACACCAGCGCGCCCACCAGAGCCACGACGATTGGAATCGCAACCGCGAGCGCCGCGGTCAGAACCCCGGTGCTCTCTGCCACTACATCGAAGGTGGTACCGACGTGCAGCACCGCCCGACCCAACCCGGTCTCGACCGTACGGCTCAGCACCCGGAACACGTCGTCGTCGACCTCGAGACCCCGAACGGTTCGCACCACCTCACCGGCCGATTGCTCGTAATCGATCGGCAGTGAAGGCGCTCCTTTGAGATTCGGCGTTGAGGAAATCACCCGACCAGAGGAATCCAGCAGTTGCGCAAAGCCTTCCTGCTGACTGCCGGCCAACTCAATCGGGATCTGCTCGGCGGTCTCAATCAGCGATGCAATGTCTTCGGCGCGTTGCGCGAGCGCTGCGTCGACACTCGACGCCAACTGGTTGCGCTGCACGACTACCAGCGCCACAGAGACCACCGACAGGACTCCGGCAACCGCCGCCACCGCTATCGCAGTGACCCGGAGCCGAATCGAAGCGCGGTTCACAGCACCTCCACTGTGGCGCCGTCGGCGACCAGCCGGTAACCGGAGCCGCGCACCGTCTCGATGGACTTGCGGCCAAATGGTTCGTCGATGCGGGTCCGCAGCCGCCGGATATAGACCTCGACGATGTTGGGATCACCCTCGAAGTCGTACTCCCACACGCCATCGAGGATCTCTCGCTTCGACAACACCTGACCGGCTCTTCTCATCAGGAACTCGAGCACATCGAATTGACGGGAGGTCAGGTCGATTTCGACCTCACCCCGCCAGGCCCTCCGCTGCCCGGGATCGATGCGCAAATCCCCCGCTTCAACCGGGACGGGGTTCCGTCCCCCGGCCCGTCGCAGGAGTGCCCGGACCCGGGCCACCAGCACCGGAAACGAAAAGGGTTTGGTGAGGTAGTCATCGGCGCCGGTGTCGAGGGCATCTGCCTCGTCCAGGTCGCCGTCCTTGGCGGTCAGCATCAGAATCGGTGTCCAGTTCCCTGCCGACCGCAGATCACCACAGATCTGATATCCGTTCCGGCCGGGCAGAAGAATGTCGAGGATGAGCAGGTCATACGATCCTTCACTGGCCAGCCAAAACCCGTCGGATCCGTCCCAGGCGACCTCAACCGTGAACCCTTGGGCCTCCAGCCCCCGCTTCACCGCGGTCGCGATCTTCTTATCGTCCTCTACCAGCAGCAGCTTCACCAGCGCATTGTCCCAGACCGAAGCTGACTTCCGGCTGACAATGCTCCTCCCCCATGATGCATGGTCGCCCTGGTTCTCCGAGTCAGGCTGGCGTCAGGCGCCTCTTGATACGGTGTTCAGGTAGTCCCCAATCTCAGGAGGTTTGAGATGAAGAAACGAAACAAAGTGATCCTGGCCGGAATGGTGATCGCAGGTGCAGCCGCCGTACCAACCGTCGCGGCTGCCGGGGGTGACGTCGATATGCCCATCACCGGTGCCGATCTGGACCAGGCCACCGCTGCCGCCCTTGCTTACACCGGCGATGGACGGGTCACCGGCACTGAGGTAGGAGACGAGGAGTCCTTCTACGAGGTAGAAGTGACCCTCAGTGACGGCAGCCAGGTCGACGTTCAACTCGACGAGCAATTCAACGTAGTCGGCAGCGAAGCCGACGGCAAAGGCGAAGATCAGTCGGCCGGGGAATGATCTGGTTCCAGACACCTTCAGCCTCAGAGAAGGGACTCTCGAATGTCGCCCAAAGCTGCAATTCGCACCGTGGTTGTCGGCGTCGTGCTCCTGCTGCTGGCACCAGCGTGTTCGTCCGGTGGTAACTCAACATCAACGACGCTGTCTTCCGGATTGGCTCTTCCCCAGGGAGACGAACTCGTCCAGCTCGATCCTGCAGATTTCACCACCACCATCGACAACCCTTACTGGCCAATGGAGCCCGGCACCCGCTGGACGTACCGGGAAGTACAACCGGACGGCACCGAATCGGAAGTCGTCGTAATCGTCACCACCCTCACCAAGGAGATCGCCAACGGCATCACTGCCCGAGTCGTGCGGGACACGGTCACCGAAGATGGCGCAATCATCGAAGACACGATCGACTGGTACGCCCAAGACGGCCAGGGGAACATCTGGTACCTCGGAGAAGACACCGCCGAGTTCGAAGACGGGGAAATCGTCAGCACGAGCGGATCATTTGAAGCCGGGATCGACGGAGCACTGCCGGGAATCATCATCCCGGCCGACCCGCAGCCGGGAATGAAGTACCGCCAGGAGTACTACACCGGCGAAGCGGAAGACAACGGCGAAGTGCTGGCCATCGACGAGATGGCCGACACCCCCTATGGGCACTTCAACGACGCCATCCTCACCAAAGACACTACCCCCCTCGAATCCGACGTCCTCGAATACAAGCTCTACGCCAAAGACGTCGGTCCGGTACTCATCATCGGGGTGTCGGGCGGCGGCGGTCCGGAAGAGCTCATCTCCGTCGACCGGGCCCCGGAGTCGGCCGGCACCGGCCCATTGGGAAACCCGAATCCTTAACCCAGCCTTTCAGGCAGGTCTCAGGTGTTCTCAGCTTCTTCACAGGTGCGGGAAGGCATGATGTGCCCATAGCCGACCAGACAGATCGGCCAACTTAGGAGAATATTGATGGCAACAGAGAAGAAGACGACCAAGCGGCTCTACACGCTCGCTGCGGCGATTGGTCTCGCACTTGGGTCGATGGGTATTGCGGCGGCTACCAGCTCGCCGCCTAGCTCGCCCGCACCGACTTTCAGCCAACCGCAGACCGAGGCTCCCGATGACGTCGCCGAGGCTGATGAGGCCGACGAAGTCGAAGCACCCGGCGACCAGGATGTCGACGGAGTCGACCACCAGTTCGAAGGCGAAGAAGTCGGTAACAACGGAGACGGAATCCCCGACGCCGATGATGCCGACGAGGTAGAGGCCGACGAAGTTGAGGCCAACGAGGTAGAGGCACCCGGCGACGAAGATGTCGACGGAGTCGACCACCAGTTCGAAGGCGAAGAAGTCGGTAACAACGGAGACGGAATCCCCGACGCCGATGATGCCAACGAGGTCGAGGACACCACCAACGGCTGAGCCCTCACCTCCCAACGGGGAAGGCCGGACCCAACCGGGTCCGGCCTTTCTGCGTCCGGGGAGTCAAACTAGTTGCCGGGCGACGATAGCTACACCTTCCGAGAGGGTCCCCCATGACGATTCACAGCGTGGCGGATGCTCAGTCTTGGTCTAGTCCAGTCGGCAGAACAACAGCAATCGCGGCACCGCCCAGGTCGGGATCGTCACCGACGGTGATCCGCCCACTGTGTGCCTCGACGATGCTGCGGACTACCGAAAGTCCGAGCCCGGTTCCGCCCACCTGGCGGGATCGGGCCTCGTCGAGCCTTATGAAACGCTCGAAGATCTTGTCACGATCGGGGCTAGGGATGCCGGGCCCGTCGTCTGCGACGCGGATCGTGGCCTCGTTCCCGGTGGCGTGCGTTTCGATGCGCACGGTAGCGGTGGCGTGACGGGTGGCGTTGTCGATGAGGTTCCGTACGACCTGGCCGATCCGGCGACGGTCCCAATACACCTGTACCGGTTCCAACCGGTTGGTGTCTATCGCGATGGGCGCCGGCCCGCCGCCGCTGATCTCAACCCGGACCATCTCGGCGAGATCGAATGACTCGCGGTTGAGTTCGAGGCGGTGTTCGTCGGTGCGGGCCAGGACGAGCAGATCGTCGACGAGTGCGGCCAGCCGGCGGCTCTGACCGGCGACGTCGGCGGCTAGTTCGGCAACATTGAAACCCTGCGGGTTGGCTTCCGCCACCTCGGCCATGGTGAGGAGCGTGGCGACTGGGCTCTTCAGTTCATGTCCGGCGTCGGCGGTGAACCTGCGCTGGCGGGAAACGGAGGTCTCGAGACGTTCGAGCATCCGGTTGAGCACGACCGCTAATCGCCGTATCTCGTCTTCGGGTTCGGGTTCAGGCACTCGGAGATGCAGATCGCGGTAGGAGATCGCCTCGGCCTGGCGGGCCATCGCCTCCACCGGCCGGAAGGCCCGAAGGGTGAGACGCCAGATGTCAAGCCCACCAGCAACGTGATCGCAGGAATGCCCAGAGCCAGGAGCGGAATGAGGGTCCGGGTGGCGTTCTCCACGGCGTCCAGAGAAGCGGCCGCCAGCACCGTCGCCTCACGTCCTTCGATGCTCGCGCCGCCAACCGCCACCAGGAACGGCTTTTCGTCGCCAGCCTGGCTCTGTGCTTCACCCTCGTTCTCCCCGGCATCGAGTGAAGGCACCTGGACTGTGGCCACGGCACCGGGGGCCGCGCCAAGATCGACGATCGGAAGCTGGCCTTCGATGTTCTATGTCGAGGAGATGACCACTGGGCTCACCCGGATGCATCCAGAGCCTGCTTGAGCATGGCGTCGGTGGGTGAACCACGCGGCCCGGCCGGGGTCCAGTAGGCGCGACACGCTAGACCAACCGGGCTATCAGGATCGGCGAACGGATCAACACCGTCGATGAGCACAGTGGGCGATCCCCGGAACTGGAGCCGTTCCGCCTCTTCATAGGTAGTCACCTTCTGTCGAGTGACCTGGAACCGGCGATCAGCCGCGAGGTCATCAAGGATGCGGTCGATCTCCCGCCAGTTCGGGCAGTCGTCGAAGTAGAGGAGGGTAACGTCCACGACAGGGTCAGTCGAGCTGAACCCGTCGAAGCAGCATGGCGTTGACGGCGACGATCACCGTCGAGAGGCTCATCAGGAGTGCCCCGACGGCCGGGTTGAGCAGGATCCCTGCTGAGACGGCGACTCCGGCCGCCAGGGGAATGGCGATGGTGTTGTAGCCGGTGGCCCAGGCCAGATTCTGGATCATCTTGCGGTGAGTGGCTCTGGAGAGCACCAGTGCCCTGGCCACGTCGGAGGGGTCGTCGTCGACCAGCACCAGGTCGGCGGACTCGATGGCCACGTTGGTGCCGGCCCCGATGGCGATGCCGAGGTCTGCTTCCAGCAATGCGGGGGCGTCGTTAATCCCGTCACCCACAAATGCCGTGGGGCCTTCCGATTTGAGTTCCCTGACGATCCTTGTTTTGTCGGCGGGAAGCACCCTGGCGTAGTAGCGGTCGATCCCGAGTTCTGCGGCGACGGTGGCGGCCACCGCTTCGGCGTCGCCGGTGACCATCACCGGGGTCACGTCCAGTTCTCGCAGTCGCGCCACCGTGTCTCTCGCCGTGTCCCGGATCTTGTCGGCCAGCGCGATGACCCCGACCGTCCGTTGGTCTTCGATCATCACCACCGCGCTCTCCCCTCGACCGTCAGCCCGTTCCAGTGCGGCGGCCAGCGGGCCGGACAACTCGGCGCCAAGTTCCTCAGCCCATTCGGGTCGGCCCACCCGCAGGCGCCGCCCGTTTACTTGTCCTTCGAGGCCGTAGCCGGGCACCGCGGTCACTCCTTGCCCCGTGGCGAGATCGATTCTGCGCTTCTGGGTGGCTTCGACGATGGCGGCAGCGAGCGGATGCTCGGAGGATCGCTCCAGGGAAGCGGCGGCTCTCAGCAACTCGTCTTCGCTGAGGCCATCTGCTTGGACGGCCGAGACTTCGAATCGCCCCTCGGTGAGGGTTCCGGTCTTGTCGAAAGCTACGAAACGGATACTGCGCCCCCGCTCAAATGCCTCCCGGTTGCGGACCAGGATCCCGTTGCGGGCCGACAGCGAGGTGGCGTTCATGTTGACCAGCGGGATGGCGAGGCCCAACGCGTGCGGGCAAGCGATCACCAGCACGGTGACCGCCCGGGCCACAGCGAAATCTATCCCGGCGGTTCCGAAGACAAGCCAGGCGATCAGGGTGGGGAGCGACACCCCTACCGCGATGATGGTCAACCAGTAGGCGGCCCGATCGGCCAGCATCTGAAAGCGGCTGCGGGATGCTTGTGCTTCCTCGACCAGCCGCATGATCTGGCTGAGGGTGGTCGCCTCCCCGGTTCGGGTGATTCGAACGGTCAGGGCGCCTTCCCCGTTGACGGCTCCGGCCACCACCTCGTCGCCGGCTTCTTTTCGCACCGGGCGGGACTCGCCGGTGAGAAACGCCTCGTTCATACTCGAAGCGCCCTCGGTGATGTCGCCGTCGGCGGGTACCTGCTCGCCGGGGCGGATCAGGATCGAATCGCCGTCGACCAGATCGGCAACCGGAACGTCCCCGACCGCGCCGTCGACGCCGACGCGGTGTGCGACGGAGGGGACCATCGAGGCGAGATGCTCCAACGCCCGGCTCGCCGACCGGACGGAGCGCATCTCCATCCAGTGGCCCAACAGCATCACATCCAACAGGGTGGCCAGCTCCCAGTAGAACGGCTTGCCGTCCAAACCCAACGACACGGCAAGGCTGTAGACATAGGCGACCGTGATGGCGATCGAGATGAGAACCATCATCCCCGGAACCCGATCCCGCAGCTCCCGGTACCCACCCCTCAGGAACACGATCCCCCCGTAGAAGAACAGCACAGTGGCCAGGATTGGACTCACCCAAGCGTCGCCGGTGAAGGTGACAGCCCGGTAGCCGAACCACTCCTGAATCTGTGTGGAGAAGTAGAGGATTGGGACCGTCAACGCCAGGCTCACCCACAGTCGGTCCCGGAACATCTCCGGGCTGTGCCCCTCATGCTTGTCATGGCTCTGATGACCACGGTCACCAGCTGAGGTTGGGTCGTCGGGTTTGTGCCCGTGGTGGTTCATGTCAGGATGGGAATTCATCTTTGGTTCCAAGGTTTGTAGTCGATGGTACCTTTCTACACCTTCCATCCGACTGGAATGTCAAGTACAATCCCAATCATGCAGATCGGCGAGCTGGCCCGGGCAACCGGGGTGAACACCAAAACCATCCGCTTTTACGAAGACGTGGGTGTGCTGCCCCCCGCCGAGCGAGCGCCCAACGGGTACCGGACATACCACCCCGACGCAGTTGAGCGGTTGCGGTTCATCAGAGAGGCGCAGGCAACAGGTCTCACTCTGGAGGAGATCACTTCGGTCCTCGAGTTGCGGGAACAAGGTGCCTCCACCTGCCAGCATGTCCTCGGTCTGTTGGAGCATCATCTCCGCGACCTTGATACCCGCATCGCCGCCCTGCAGAAGACCCACCGGGAACTGGAGACCATGATCGAACGTGGGCAAGCGCTCGACCCGGCCGATTGCGCGGACCCCCACCGATGCCAGACCATCGCCCCCCGCACCTCGTTGACGGCAGAGACGGGAGCCGAGCTACACGGGGCGCCGACTCCACACCGGCACTGAGCCGACGCTTCGCCGGGTACGACATCCTTCAACAAGCTGCCGGGGAGGCCTTTACAGAAGCTTTACCCAGAACCGAATCGTGCCTTGACCCGCGCTCGCTTGGATACGTGCGAATCCGATCTAGGAGACGACACGATGATGTGGGGATGGGGAACCGGAAGCTGGCTGGGTGGTTTATGGATGGTGCTGTTCTGGGTAGGGGTAGTGCTGCTGATCGTCTGGGCCGTACGGTTCGTACCGAGCGGCGGGCAATCCCAGAGAGGTAGCAGCGCCCTGGAGATCCTCGAGGAGCGGTTCGCTCGCGGTGAGATCGACGCCACCGAACTGGCCGAGCGACGCCGCGAACTCACCCGATCATGACCCGGATCCACGAAAGTCGGCTGCTTATCGCCGGCCTGACCCTGGTGACCGCCGCCCTGGTGGGTGGGGTGATGACCGGACCGGGCTGGGGAACCCACCTGGGGTCCTGGCATGGCTCAATGATGGGCCCAATGATGGGTGGATGGGAAGGCTCCGGAACGGACTCGCCGATCCGGGGAGCGGCAGAGGTGGAGATCACCGCTACCGATTTCGCCTTCTCTCCCACTGAGATCACCGTCACCTCGGGTCAGCCGGTCAATCTGACCTTGGTGAACAGCGGATCGGTTCCCCACGATCTCTCGGTGGCCGACCTCGACGTTCACATCGTGGCACGGCCGGGGCAAAGCTCGACGGTCGGGTTCACCCCCACCGGACCGGGAACCTTCTCGATCGTCTGCACCTACCCGGGACACGCAAACGCCGGGATGCGCGGCACGCTGACGGTGGTGGAACCGTGACCACAGCATCGTCACCCGCCCCGGCCGGCCAACCAGCATCCGGTGACCGGAGTATTCATCTGAAGC